>JAKPTE010000014.1 GCA_029571215.1 Bacteroidota bacterium | reverse complement strand
CCTTCTTCAAAAAATGTATTTCCAAGTTAAAACAAATAACAAAAAGCTGCCCCCTTTGGAGAGGCAGCCTCTGAGTAGGAATAATTGGTTAGTTAGTCAGTAGTTTGTTCAGTTGGATGGGTTCAAAAATAAACCAATTTTAAAGATAGCAAAATGTTTTATAACAACTTGTTTTCAGGTAAACAAAATACATTACTCAGTTCTTCCGGTTTTATTACCGTCTTATTTCTTTTCCGGCAGCCAGGTCCCAGATAGTGAGGTATGCCAGGTGGATAATTTCAGTTGTTTTTCTGATATCTGCCTTTTCGGCCTGATCATAAGGAATATGGTACTCATCGTGCCACCCGGCCATAAAATAGATAATGGGTACATTCTTTTCGGCGAAGGGAGTATGGTCGCTACCGCCGCGTGGTTTTTCTGAAGGCCGGTAGGCAACATTGAGACCAAGCCGTGCTTCCGATACTTTTTCTGATGCAACGTCTTCCAGGGTCTTGTAAGCCTTTGTATAACTCATGGTGCATTGATTCCTGAGGGAATCATCCGGGGAATTCCGGGAGATCATGTCAAAATTCACGTACAGCAAGGTTTTATCAATGGGCCTGAAAGGATGGGCAACATAATAGTAAGAACCGAGGAGCCCTTTTTCTTCTCCTGTCCATGCGGCAAAAACGAGGGAATATTTAGGCCTTATACCAGAGGCGGCAAATGCCCTGGCCAGGGTCATTATGGCCACAGTACCCGATGCATTGTCATCGGCTCCGTTGAATATATATCCGTTCCACGTTCCGATGTGATCATAATGGGCTCCGATAACAATGACCCGTGTTGTATCTTCTCCTTCAATCCACCCGAGTACATTTCGTGCTTTTACAATCCGGCTATTGACTGTGGTTTTCAGGTGGACTGACTGGGAAGAAATATCGCGCGATGCTGGTTTCAATGATGCTGTTATTTGATTTCTGACAGAAATCGGATCGATCCCTGCGGCGGAAAGAAGATAATTCAGGGCGCGCCGTGAAAGCATAATAACGGGCGGATCAGGGTCTAGCGTATCACCCGGTATTTTCATGCGGTGTCTGTAAAACTCATTCGGATCGTCCTTTCCCTCATAAAACCGGTTCTGGTATCGGAAAGGGATATTAGCCGCCCAGTTATCTGAGAAATCATTTGTGAAGCTTACTTCCATAATGCCCCTGGCACCAAGTTTTTTGGCTGTGGCGTTTTTTGCACGATTCAGCATGTATTCGCCATACCGGTCGCGGGGATGAAATTTTTTCCAAGCCGTTGTTGACGTATCATGTGACCCCGGATATCCCGGCAATCGCAGAATAATCTTGCCCCGTACATCCATTCCCGAAAAGTCGTTATATCCCACGGAATCCATAGCCAATCCGTACCCGACAAAAACAACAGAAGCTGTAATATCTGCAGGAAGATCACCAGTCTCTGCGTCGAAGTCGGTTTTCCAGGTCAATGGTATAATAGTTCCTTTCTTTTTATCGTAAAAAGAAAGTTCCTGAATGGTACCTGGCTGGTATTCAATCAGATTCAATTTCTGAAAAAAACTTCTTTCCCTTTGACGGCCTGAAAAAGAATTTCTGCCCGTCTGGACGGGTTCGGCAAAATCACCGGCCGGCTTGATTCCATATATACCCAACATGGAAGCGATATAATCACCGGCCATGTATTCTCCTTCGGTTCCTGTGGCCCGACCCTGCATCCAGTCGGAACTTAGAAAGAAGAGCTGCTGTTTTACAACTTCTTCGGTAATTGCCTGCAGACCTTTCATTCGCAGGTCATCCTGCGGAAAAACCTGCAGTATACATATACCGGAAATCAATGCTAACAAATAACACTTTTTCACCTTGTTCAATTTTGTTGATACGAGAGCAAACTTAGAAGAAATCATTAATAAATGTTCCTTATGGTATAAAATTATCCCAAATTATTCATTGGGAGCTCTCAGAAGGAGCGAACCAATGAATTATTTGGGGTTATCCCGATTTAGAAAAATCACTTTTTTGGTGTAGCGCCAGCAAAACCGGAAAAGTTGATTTTTCTTAATCGCATTTCATTAGAAATTTTTCTAATGAAATAATTGGGATTATTTGCCTTGTAAAAATTTATGAACTTTTACATAATTTTATACCGAAATACCTTAATATCCTACCTATGATGTTTTTTGACCCTTATATGCTTTGAAATCATTGATAAATCAAAAAGCCGCAAAAGAGCATTTTTAAAAAGGAAATTTATATAACTTAGGAAGCATGAAATGGTTTTTATCATTAATGGTAAAGGTCTTCCGGTTTTATTACGATGGATTCCGGGGAATGACGGTAGGTAAAAAGCTATGGATTATCATTCTGATAAAGCTTTTTATTTTCTTTTTTGTTTTGAAATTGTTTTTCTTTCCTGATTTGCTGGAAAAGAACTTCCCTGACGACAGGGCACGGAGCAATTATGTGCTTGAGCAGCTAACCAAATAAATACTATATGATAGATAATCTTGATCTTTCACTAGTTAACTGGTCACGTGGGCAGTTTGCCCTGACGGCCCTTTATCACTGGTTGTTTGTACCTCTTACGCTTGGATTAAGCTTTCTTCTGGCCATTATGGAAACCATTTATGTGCGAACCGGAAAGGAAGACTGGAAGAAGCTGACAAAATTCTGGATGAAGCTGTTCGGAATCAATTTTGCCATTGGAGTGGCTACCGGTATTATTCTGGAGTTCCAGTTCGGCACCAACTGGTCAAATTATTCCTGGTTTGTGGGGGATATTTTCGGAGCCCCGCTGGCCATTGAAGGTATTATGGCTTTTTTCCTTGAATCGACCTTCATTGCTATCATGTTTTTCGGATGGAACAAAGTAAGCAAAAAGGTCCATCTGCTTTCAACATGGCTGGTAGCTTTCGGGGCAAATATATCCGCTCTCTGGATTCTGGTTGCCAATGCCTGGATGCAGTACCCGGCCGGAATGCATTTCAATCCCGATACAGCCCGTAATGAGATGATCAATTTCTGGGACGTATTGTTTTCTCCGGTAGCGGTTAACAAGTTTTTGCATACCATTTCTTCAGGTTTTATCGTGGGTTCGGTTTTTGTTGTCTCCATTAGTTCATGGTTTCTTTTAAAAAGACGGGAAGTGTGGCTGGCCAAACGAAGCATCCTGATGGCTTCTGTGTTTGGAATACTCGCCTCATTTTATGTTATTATTACTGGCGACGGTTCCTCCCGGTTAATTGCCAGGTACCAGCCTATGAAATTTGCCGCCACAGAAGGATTGTACAAAGGTCAGAGTGGAGCACCCCTTGCTCTTGTTGCATTTTTTAATGCCAAAGCAGATAGCTCCGGATTAAAGGATGCAGGCACTACCATCGAAATTCCCCGAGTTCTATCCTACATGACGTATTACCGGGGTGATGCGTTTGTCCCGGGAATCAGGGATCTCATTCACGGAAATGAGGAACAGAATATCCTTTCGGCCCAGGAAAAGATCAACCGGGGCCGGATAGCCAGGGAAATGCTCCGGGAATACAAGCTGGCAAGGGAAAATGGTGATTCGGTGCAGGCCAATGCTTTGCGGTCTAAATTTGAAAGCAGGGAATTCCTCGAAAATTACTTCCGGTACTTTGGATATGGGTTTCTGAACAATGTCAATTCCTTTGTTCCCAACGTTCCCCTCACGTTTTACAGTTTCAGGATCATGGTTGGGCTTGGTTTTTATTTTCTCATCCTGTTCATTTTTATCTTGCTGTTCTCTTTGAAAAATGTGATGGAGAAAAAGCGGGGGTTGTTATGGATTGCCTTATTTACTCTTCCCTTGCCTTATCTGGCTTCGATGTTCGGATGGGTTGTGGCAGAACTGGGTCGCCAACCATGGGTGATTCAGGACTACCTGCCAACAGTTGCTGCTGTTTCACACATTAATTCATCCACGGTTCAGATAACTTTCTGGATGTTTGCTTTGATATTCACTGCTTTGCTGATTGCCGAAGTCGGCATAATGGTGCGACAAATTAAAATTGGACCTAAAGACGGAGGATCAGACCATGCTAAATAATTATCTTTTTCTTCAGCAATATTGGTGGTTTCTCATTTCCACCCTGGGTAGCATACTTGTATTTTTGCTCTTCGTACAGGGAGGGCAAACCCTGATTTATACACTTGGTAAAACCGAACAGGAACGTACCGTACTTGTTAACACTCTTGGGCGCAAATGGGAGTTTACTTTTACCACCCTGGTAGTCTTCGGCGGAGCCTTCTTTGCTTCCTTTCCCTTGTTTTATTCTACGAGTTTTGGTGGTGCGTACTGGGTGTGGATTGCTATTCTTTTTTGTTTTACGGTACAGGCGGTATCGTATGAGTTCAGGTCCAAACCAAATAACTTTCTTGGGAAAAGGGTATATGAATCGTTTCTTTTCTTTAACGGGTTGGTGGGCACCATTCTGCTGGGAGCAGCTGTAAGTACTTTTTTCACCGGTTCCCTTTTCTCGGTGAACAAATTGAATATCACTGACCCCGGGAACCCTGTGATTTCGCAATGGGAAACTCCCTGGCATGGACTGGAAGCCATACTGAACGTTCAGAATGTGGTGCTGGGCCTTGCTGTTTTTTTTCTGGCCCGCACAATGGCCCTCATGTACTTTCTGAAAAACATCGGTGAAGAAAGCATTATTCTTCGCACCAGGCGGCACCTCTGGTATAACGCCATTCCGTTCCTGATTCTGTTTGTGCTGTTTGTTGTTCTTCTGCTCACCAGGCAAGGATTTGCCTATGACCCTGTTACCAAAACAGTGTATTTGGAACCCTATAAATACCTGCACAATCTGTTGCAGATGCCGCTGGTGGGATTGGTATTCCTGCTGGGAGTGGTACTTGTTCTTCTGGGAGCTTACAGGGCTTTGATAAAGGCTTGCGAAAACAGCATCTGGTTTGCCGGTCCGGGTGTTATTCTCACTGTACTGGCTCTGTTTCTCATTGCAGGCTATAACCATACTGCCTTTTATCCTTCGGTTTATGACCTGCAGAGTTCACTTACTATTGAAAACAGTTCATCGAGCCTCTATACGCTCAAAACCATGACGTTTGTGTCGTTTCTTGCTCCGGTGGTGGCTGCCTACATGATCTATGCATGGCGTGCTATCAACAAAAAGAAGGTTGATGTAGCCGAACTGAATGAAAACACCCATGTTTATTAAAATCCAATTGCAATGAAATACCTGCCTGAAATTTTATGGTTGCTCAGCTGGCCTGCCATGATATTGGTCAGCTACTGGCTCATTCAATATGTATTGAAATTATTTGAAAAGAAAGAACAGGACGCAGTTCCTGAAAAATAAGGCATTTAGTTGTCCGGAGGAAAGAGAACCGACAAAAGGATATAAAGCAACATGGTGATTAATCCTCCTGCAGCTCCGAGGGAAATAATAAGAACCAAACCGGAAACAAGAAGAAAGTACCTTGTTTCATTTCCCCCTGGCTTATAATGTTTGAATTTGAGTGAAATCATGCGCAGGTTCGATACCATCAGAACACTTAGAGTGACAGATATGAGAGTCAGAACCAGCGGATGATTTAAGATGGAACGAAAAGGAACGGAATCCGGCTTTAGAAGGAAAAGAAACAGAAAGACAACAAACAGACCGGAAGCTGGTGTGGGAAGACCTTTAAACGAGGTTTTCTGGGAGGAATCAAGGTTGAATTTTGCAAGACGCAGTGCTGAAAACGCCGGGATCAGAAACGTACTGGCAAAGAGGAGCCATTGCCAGGCCGAAGCGGATTCAAGCTGAAAGGAAGGATTCAGTTCGGTAAAACCTTTTTCCATCGTCCGGAACATAAGAATGCCCGGTGCAACCCCGAAACTGACAACATCGGCCAGGGAATCCAGTTCCTTCCCGATGTCGGAGTATGCGCCAAGCCATCTGGCCGTTAATCCGTCAAGAAAATCAAACAGGGCACAGAACAGAATAATGAAGGGAACGTACCCCATTAGTTGGGTATGAAAGGTAAAAATGATGGCCAGCATCCCACCTGCAAGGCTTAGCAGGGTAAAGGTGTTGGGCACATGCTTTTTTAACTGCTGAAAGAATTGCATCGGAGAAGAATTTCCGGCAAAACTATAAATAAACACGGACTATTTAGCTTCATAGCTGACTTTGCATAATTTAAAATATAAACCGCTTGGCATATAACGTCAACCGATTGTTAATAAGAAAAACGAAAACACCGAACAGAGAAAACGGAGGAGGCAGGAATTATTCTTCCATTGCTGCCATGATTTCGTCCGAAATTTCAAGGTTATGGTACACATTCTGCACATCGTCATCATCTTCAATTTCTTCAATCATGCGCAGAATCTTCAGGGCTTCGTCTTTTGGCAATTGCTTGTAGTCGTTCGGTATGCGCTGCAATGAAGCGTTTTCCACTTCTACCTTCATTTCTTCAAGAGCCTTCCTCACCTTTCCAAAATCTTCCATGGAAGTATAGATAGTGTAGAAATCGCCGTTATCTTCAAGATCTTCGGCACCGGCATCGATAACAGCCAGTTCGAATTCCTCCGGATTGATAGAGGAAGATTTGGGCACGGTAATGACGCCTTTCCTTTCGAAGAGGAAGCTAAGAGACCCTTTTGTTCCGAGGTTACCGCCCCGTTTGTTGAAGATGGATCGGATGTTGCTGACCGTACGGTTGTTGTTGTCGGTGAGGCATTCAATAAATATTGCCACACCTCCTGGCGCATATCCTTCGAATGTAACTTCCTGCAGATTGGATCCTTCTTTATCGGCTTTATTGATGGCTTTCAGGATATTTTCCTTGGGCATATTGGCCCCTTTGGCATTCTGAATGGCAAGCCTCAGACGGGGATTATAATCTTCATCTGGTCCGCCTTCCCTTACGGCAACCTGAATTTCCTTTACAATACGGGAAAAAATCTTGGACCGGCGGGCATCAGCTACCCCTTTTTTGTGTTTAATGGATGACCATTTATTGTGACCTGACATACAGTGTATTTTTTGATAAAACGGTTATAAAATGGAACACAAAGGTATAAAAAAGGTAAATAAGTTGTAATGCTGTACAATATGGACCGGGAAATCGCTTCACGGGAATTCACTTCCAGGATGTTTGTGAAGGGAAGAGAGCGGAACTTATTTTCCAGTTAGGGATTAATTTTATCTGCCGTACCTTTGCAAAAAAAAATTGCAGAATATGAGCGTAAGGAGGGAACAACCGGTCAAGGATAATGCCGGAAGAACTTCAAGGAAACTTTATATTGAAACTTATGGCTGTCAAATGAATGTGAACGATTCTGAGATTGTGGCAGCCGTGATGGTTCAGAATGGTTTTGAGCTGGTGGAGAAACCCGAAATGGCCGATCTGATTCTGGTGAATACCTGTTCCATTCGCGAGAATGCAGAACTTAGAGTACGCGTCAGGCTGCGGGAATTGGGATCTTTAAGAAAAACGAATCCTGATACGCGGATAGGCGTTATTGGCTGCATGGCTGAAAGGCTGAAGGAAAAACTTCTCGAAGAAGACCGTTCCGTTGACCTTGTGGTTGGACCCGATGCATACCGGGATTTACCGAAGCTGATGTGGCAAGTGGAGTCGGGGCAGAAAGCGGTGAATGTGCTTCTTTCCGAAGAGGAAACTTACGCTGATATCACCCCTGTGCGGCTGGATGCCAATAAGATTTCTGCCTTTGTGTCCATTATGCGCGGGTGTAATAATTATTGCGCATATTGCGTGGTTCCCTTTACCAGGGGCAGGGAACGGAGCCGGGATCCGGATACTATTCTACGTGAAATTGAGGAACTGGCTTCGGCAGGGTACCGGGAAATTACCTTGCTGGGACAGAATGTTGATTCCTATTCATGGGGGAAAAACGGTGAGGTTCTGACGTTTTCTGGTCTTCTTGCCCGTGTGGCTTCTGGCTTTCCGGAAATAAGAATCCGTTTCTCAACCAGCCATCCGAAAGATATGGGCGATGACGTGCTCCTTACCATGGCTGCCTATGACAACATTTGTAAAAGCATCCATCTTCCGGTACAGAGCGGAAGTACACGCATCCTTTCCCTTATGAAGCGCAGATATTCAAGAGAGGAATATATGCAGCGCATTGAGGCCATCCGGCAAATACTTCCGGATTGTTCTGTTTCTACCGACATCATTGCCGGTTTTTGTACCGAAACTGAGGAAGATCACCAGCAAACGCTCTCTCTGATGCAATGGGTAGGTTATGACTATGCTTTTATGTTCAAGTATTCTGAGAGGCCGGGGACTTTTGCTGCACGAAAATACACCGATGATGTTCCTGAGGAGATCAAAATCAGAAGACTCAATGAAATAATCGCCCTGCAGTCGCAATTATCTTATAAAAGTAAACAGCAGGACGTGGATAAGATATATGAAGTTCTGGTGGAAGGCCGTTCCAGAAAATCGGCTGATGAATTCGTTGGCCGTACATCACAGAACAAGGTTGTGGTTTTTCCCCGGGGTACATCCAAACCCGGAGATCTGGTACGGGTAAAAATTCACGGTTTTACCTCCGCAACCCTGCTGGGGAATCTTATCTGAATCGATTGCTCATATGGTATCAACAACCGGAAATAAAAATAATGAAATATGCAAGACCTCGTAAATGATTTCAGAGAATACCGCAAACGCATGAATGAGCGGATTCTTGCCCACGATAATAAACCCATGAAACGGCTGTACAGCCTTGATGCCCTCACCTATGAGGACGGAGCCCTGCCGGCCAGGACAAAAGAAATGCTTGGTCTGGTTGCTTCCATGGTGCTGCGGTGCGACGACTGCGTGAAATACCATCTCGAACGGTGCCATGAACTGGGGGTTAGCACGGAAGAACTGTTCGATATATTTGCCGTTGCCAACGTGGTAGGCGGAACCATAGTTATTCCCCACACCCGCAGAGCCCTGGAATACTGGGAAAAACTAAGTTTATAATTAAGATAAAAAGCAGAAAAAAAACAGGATTTTTGATCGGTTCTGATAAATCCGGGAATCGATTACCGCTGCATTTAGTTCATAAGCACCTGATCATTCTGGTTTCAGTATATATGAACGAAAATTTGTATTGAACAATAGAGGGTATTTTCCCGTTAAATTGTCATACCTTTATCAGGGGTCTGTGCCATGAAGAAACCATTTTCCATTTTCCTTAAAATCATTCCTTTTCTTGTTCCGGTGTTAACTTCCTTTTTACTGCCGGCTGATGAAGATTTCCGCCTGGTCAGGATAAGGGAAGCATTGAGTCGGTTTGATCGGGATTATCGTCCCCAGAAAGTATATCTGCACCTCGATAAAACACGCTACAAAACGGGCGAAGATATTTGGTTCAAGGCCTATGCGGTTGATGCTGTGAGTCATAAACCTCTGCCCGGTATTTCTAACCTGTATGTCGAATTGGTAAATCCAAGAAATACAGTGGTGCAGGTTAAGCTTATCAAATTGCGTAACGGAACCGGATGGGGTGATTTCTCTATACGGGATACAACTCCTGAGGGCAATTATCTTATCAGGGCTTACACATCCTGGATGAACAACTTTGAGCAGGAATTCTTTTTCTGCCGGAATCTCTACATTGAAAATCCCAATAACAAAAACTTTATCAGTTCGGAGGACATTCGGTTCAACCGTAAGTACAACAGGAAGCTTCAGAAAAATGCTCAGGAAATAAGCCTGCGGTTTTTCCCTGAGGGAGGAAACCTGGTGGAGGGCATGAAATCAGTTGTTGCCTTCAAACTTTCCGATCAGTTCGACAGGGGCATAGAAGGGGCCGGCATCCTTTTGGATGACAGGAAGAATAAAATTCTTGACTTTAAAACGGTACATGCCGGAATGGGCTCCTTTGTTTTTACTCCCGAAAAAGGACGAACGTACTATGCGGAAGTCTCCGGTCGAAATAACGAGAAACGGAAATTCCGGTTGCCCGAGCCGTTGCATACAGGATATGTTTTGCATGCCGAGCAGGTTTCCTCGGATAAGGTGCGTATATGGGTTGAGACCAATAAGCCGCTTACTCAGGATCCGCTTGCCAATGATGTTATTCTAATGGTGCAGGTGCACGGGAAGGAAATGTACTCCGAAGTAATTGATATGCCGGAGAATCAGGCGGAAAAAATGCTTGATGTTGCTTCCTATCCGGCGGGAGTATGCCATATCACACTGTTTGACGGCAGGGGAATTCCCCGTGCCGAGCGGTTGTTGTTTCTACGGAACAATGACTGGCCATCTTTGGTCATCAGTGGCCTCAGAAAGGAGTATGACTTCCGGCGGAAAGCTGAAATAGAGCTATCGGTTACTTCTCAAGGGAAAGCCCTTCCGGGAGGGTCTTTTTCTCTTTCGGTGGCTGAACTCACCGATTCAGCCCAGGCACAATCATCTATTTTTACCTATCTGCTTCTTGATTCCGATCTGCACGGAACGATCGAAAATCCGCTTTGGTATTTTGAAAATGATGGGCAGCCGCGAAAAGATGCTCTTGATTTACTGATGCTTACACACGGGTGGAGACGTTTCCGGTGGGAATCCATCCTTGCACCTGACTTTAAATGGCCTTCTTTTGAAGAAGAAAAGGGGATTACCATTACCGGAAAAATTACACGTGACCTTTTTGGCATTCCTATAAGGAACGCAAAGGTCTACCTCACCATTCTCAATGCGTATAACGATTATTTTGAAACAAAAACGGACAGGAAAGGAAGATTTCGTTTTGATAACCTCGATTATCCCGATACCATCAGCGTGGTAATTGAAGCAAGAAAACCCAATGGACGGAAGAATCTGGTAATCATAGTAGATGAAAACGAATTCAGGCCGGCTGAAACCCTCACAGCCAGTGCCCATGCACAAATGGTACTGGCTAAAGGTGAGGCATGGAAATATAAAAATGTGAAACGGATTGATTATTCCTATAATCCTGAAAGACAGAAAATCCTTGAACGTTCCAAAGACTTCAAAATTCATGGAGAAGCCGATAATGTCATTTATATGGACGATATTCCCGAAGGGTACACCGATATGCTTCAGGTGTTGCAGGGTCGTGTACCGGGAGTTCTTGTTCAGGGAAATACGGTGACCATCAGAGGTCCGGGAAGCATCATGCTATCCAATGATCCTCTTTTTCTGGTGGATGGTGTGCCGGTTGATATTAATGCATTCCGTTCCCTGAATCCTAAAGATGTGGAACTGATCGAGATAATTAAAGGCCCCAATGCTTCTATTTACGGAAGTCGCGGAGCAAACGGAGTGATAGCCGTTTACACAAAACGCGGTGAATTTATGAAACGGGGTTTCCTTGATTTCAAAATGCTCGGCTATGCCACTCCAAGAGAGTTTTACAGTCCTGATTACAGTATCCGCACCACGGAGGGCATCAATGATTTGCGTACAACATTATACTGGAAACCTGACATTGTGCCTGATTCTCTTGGAAAAAGTACGATACGATTTTTTACATCGGATATTAAAGGAACCTATCTTATGAAAGTGGAAGGCATAACTGCTGACGGAAAACCACTGGGTTCCTTTGCCTTTTTTACTGTTGGCAATTGAGATAACTAAGCGGTGTCATTGATAAAGAGAGGGCAGCAGTAAAATTTGTGTTTTACCCGCTTTCACCGGTTTCAATTGGCAAGTCTGATTCCGTATAGTTGATGTGAAATCTGGGTTTTTGCGACTACATCTTTCGGAAAACTTGCAACGGATAGTTAAAGTATGTTAACTCCATTTTCCTACTGGTCTGATTATGTTACCTTTGCAACCATATGAACACCCGTTGGATCTGGTCAATAGTGGTTTTAACGGCCATAGCCCTTCTCGGACTCATTGGCATGCAATCGTATTGGATCCGGCAGGCTGTCAGGATTCGTCAGGAAGAATTCGGCGAGCTGGTGCATACTTCTCTGGTCAAAATCTCCACACAGCTCGAAAATGAAGAAGCCCGGAACCATATCATAAAGGAACTTGGTTTTCCATCCGATTCGTCGGGTTATCTGTTTCAAGGAGGTAAGGATGACGCTGGGAAAGTGCCGCTGAGGAAACGTAGGAGAAATTCTGTTCCGGTGACCTTTTACGACTATTATGCTGAACAGTTCAGTGCTGAAGTAAGTATTACTCCTGAGACAAATGGAAGCACTCCATCAGAGGTTGCTACTGCAAAAAGCAACGGAACAGGAGCAAGAATACAATCGCGTTCAAGTCATAGCATGATACGGCGGAAATCGGTTATTGTACAGAACATTGTGGATGAAATGCTTCGTACCGAACAGGATATCCGCAGGAGAATCAATATTCCGTTGCTGACTGCTGCATTGAAGGAAGAATTTACTGCTCATGGCATCCCTCTCGCATTTTGTTTTGCTGTACGCAACGACAGGAGACAGTTGATACTGGCTTCTGAACATTACGACAGCACCCTGAGGGCTGACCGCTTCACTGTGCGTCTTTTCCCGAATGATGTGATAGGAAGGCCTTACTTTCTGGAAGTTTACTTTCCTGAGCAGCCCGCCTATCTGCGCCATGCCACCGGACTTGTCAGTATATCGGCCATGGCAGTGACATTACTTATCATCTTTTTGTTCGGGCTCACCCTGTACGTTATTTTTCGGCAGAAAAAACTATCCGAGATCAAAACCGATTTCATCAATAACATGACCCATGAGTTAAAAACTCCCATTTCCACTATATCTCTTGCTTCCCAAATGCTGGGTGACCCTTCGATACCTCCTGAAGCAAAAAATATCAGTCATATTACAGGAATAATACAGAACGAAAGCAAAAGGCTCAGCTATCAGGTCGAAAAAGTTCTGCAGATGTCGGTTTTTGACAGAGGCAAAATACCATTAAAAATAAAGACCGTCAATATGCACGAGCTGATCGACTCGATTATTTCCAATTTCAGAATACAGGTTAAAAAAAAGGATGGTACGATCGAATGGTCATTTAATGCTGCGTATTGCAGAGTTAATGGTGATGAGCTTCATCTGACCAATGTTATTGTGAATTTATTGGAAAATGCTCTCAAATACTGTGATAAAACACCTGAAATATTTGTGTCGACCGAAAACCAGAAACGTTATCTTAAAATTTCGGTAAGGGACAACGGTATCGGTATTTCAAAGGAAAATCTGAGGAGGGTGTTCGAAAAGTTTTACCGCGTCCCAACGGGCAATGTGCATAATGTAAAAGGTTTTGGCCTTGGATTAAGCTATGTGAAAAAAATTGTCGAAGAACATGGGGGATCCGTGGGCGTTGAAAGTGAACCTGGCAAAGGATCTGTTTTTTATATAATGCTTCCGTTTGCAGAAGAATAGTAAATTTGTTCTATGGAAACACCCAAAACAAGAATACTGCTTGCCGAAGATGATGAAAACCTTGGCATGCTTTTACGGGAATACCTTCAGGCAAGGAATTTTGAAGCCGATCTTTTCGGGGACGGAGAAAAGGCTTTCAGGAGTTTCGAGAAGAATCATTACGACATCTGCATACTCGATATCATGATGCCCGTAAAAGATGGTTTTACGCTGGCCAAAGAAATAAGAATGATCAATTCCGATATCCCGATCATTTTTCTTACGGCCAAGTCAATGAAAGAAGATGTAATCGAAGGGTTCCGCATAGGGGCGGATGATTATATTACCAAGCCCTTTAGCATGGAAGAACTTATCTTCCGTATCGAAGCCATCCTGCGAAGAACAAAAAGTGAAGGGGCCGACAAGCAAACGGTCTTCAAACTGGGGAATTACACCTTCGATTCATCCCGCCAGCTTCTGATACGTGGAACTGAGGAAAGGAAGCTCACTACCAAAGAATCGGAACTTCTGCGTCTGCTTTGCCTGAATAAGAACAGAATTCTGGAACGGAATTTTGCCTTGAAATCCATATGGATTGACGATACATACTTTAATGCGAGGAGCATGGATGTTTACATTACCAAACTACGCAAATACCTCAAGGATGATCCTGATATACAGATAATGAACATTCATGGTAAGGGTTATAAACTGATTGTGTAATGGATACAATTTGCTGATAATCAGGTTTATGCTAAAAGATTATCCCCGTTCCATCCGATATACATTTACCCTTCTGGGCATTTTTCTTACCCTTTTTGGCATAATCCAGGCAAAGGAGTTTTTATACCCTCTCGTTTTTGGAGCTCTGCTCGCCTATCTTCTCTATCCGCTGGCCAATTTTTTTGAAAAGAAACTGTTTCCAAGAGTGTTTTCCATTCTGCTGAGCGAAATGATTGGGATTATCATTATTTATGGAATCGGATTGTTTCTGGTACGGCAGGTGAGCAGAATTATTGACGATTTTCCTGATCTTCGACATCAGGCAATTCATAATGTCAGCCTGTTTCTGTCCTCTCTTGAAACACAGTTTGGAATTGCCGATCAGAAAATTGAGGGTTTTCTGCGTTCGGCAGTTGAAAATTTGTTTACGGGTACACGCGAACAGTACAACAAACTCTTCGTTGATCTGGCTGGCACTGTGCTAAAAATGGCTCTTCTTCCGGTATATGTTTTTCTGTTTCTCTTCTATCGTACCAAATTTGCCTATTTTATTCTGAAGACCATTCCGAAAGAAAGGCATCTGGTTACAATAAATGTTTTGCGAAAAATTGCCACTGTCGCCACACGTTACATGGGTGGTATGTTTATAGTTGTGCTGATCCTGGCCATTATTAATTCAACAGCCCTTACACTGATTGGGATCAAATACGCAATTCTGCTGGGTATCTCAGCATCTCTCTTCAGTTTTATTCCTTACTTTGGAAATGTTATCGGAGGAACATACGCTGTTCTCTTTTCCCTTCTCGTAATGCCGTCACCGGTATATGCGCTGAAAGTAGCTATTTTATTCTTTCTGGTGCATGCCTTTGAAAACAATATACTTTCGCCCAATATTGTAGGCGATGCGGTTGAAATCAATCCCTTTTTCGTCATTCTTGGACTCATCTCCGCAGCCATGGTATGGGGACTTCCCGGCATGATGGTTATCATTCCTGTTCTGGCTGTCACCAAAATCATCCTTGATAATGTTCCGGCTCTTGCACCCTATGGCTATCTCCTCGGGCCAAAGGGAACAAGACATCATTCCCTGACGGGAGAAAACCTCGGGAAATTTCTGAAACGCATTATTAAATTTTACAGAAGGATTTTCCTTGGGAGGCAATGAAAAATCTCAGTCGAGTTTCAGAACGGCAAGAAATGCCTGCTGGGGAACTTCCACTGTACCTATCTGGCGCATACGTTTTTTCCCTTTCTTCTGTTTTTCCAGCAGTTTTCGTTTGCGGGTAATATCACCCCCGTAACATTTTGCCGTAACGTCTTTGCGAAGGGCCTTCACAGTTTCTCGGGCAATGATTTTGCTGCCAATCGCTGCCTGAATAGCTACGTCAAATTGCTGGCGGGGGATAAGCTCCCTGAGTTTTTCGCACATGCGGCGGCCGAAATCATAGGCATGGTCGCGGTGGATCAGTGTAGACAACGCATCCACCATATCGCCGTTCAATAAAATATCGAGGCGTACCAGTTGAGCCGGTTTATACCCCGTCTGATGATAGTCAAAAGAGGCATAACCGCGAGAAATACTTTTCAGTTTATCGTAAAAATCAAATACAATTTCCGAAAGAGGCATTTCAAATGTCAGTTCCACCCTGTCGCTCGTAAGATAAACCTGGTTCTTTAGGATACCGCGCTTATCGATACAAAGTTTCATAATCGCACCCACATATTCTGATTTTGAAATGACCTGTGCCTGAATATAGGGTTCTTCAATATGTTCGATATAGTTCGGTTCTGGCAAGCCGGAGGGATTATGTACATCAATTACCTCTCCCTTTGTGGTATACACCTTATATGAAACGTTCGGCACCGTGGTAATCACATCCATGTCGAATTCCCGGTCGAGGCGTTCCTGAACAATTTCCATATGCAACAGGCCAAGAAAACCGCACCGGAATCCAAAACCGAGGGCTGCAGACGATTCCGGCTCAAATGTAAATGCAGCATCGTTCAGGTGCAGTTTTTCAATACTGTTTCTCAACTCTTCGTAATCGTCGGCTTCAACAGGGTAGATTCCGGCAAAAACCATTGGTTTAACATCTTCAAAACCTTCTATTGCTTTTTCACAGGGCCTTTCAACATGGGTGATGGTATCGCCCACTTTTACTTCGCGTGAGGTCTTTATTCCCGAGATAATATATCCTACATCCCCTGCCGACAGTTCATCCTGGGGGACATACTTGAGCTTGAGTACACCGATTTCATCGGCATGGTATTCGCGACCGGTAGATACAAATTTTACAAAATCATTTTTCCGGATAGTGCCGTTAAAAATGCGGAAATAGGCAATAATACCACGAAAAGGATTGAATACACTATCAAAGATGAGGGCCTGGAGCGGAGCAGCAGGGTCACCCTTTGGAGGTGGAATGCGCTTTACAATTGCTTCCAGAACCCTGTCGACTCCGAAACCGGTTCTGGCACTGGCCTCAATGATATCTTCGCGCGAACATCCTATCAGGTCAACAATCTGGTCTTTCACCTCTTCGGGCATGGCATTCTCCATATCAATCTTGTTCAGTACCGGAATGATTTCCAGGTTATGATCAATCGCCTGGTAGAGATTGGATATGGTTTGTGCCTGTATGCCCTGGGTAGCATCCACTACAAGAAGCGCTCCCTCACAGGAAGCAATGGAGCGGGAAACCTCATAGGAAAAGTCAACATGCCCCGGGGTATCAATAAGGTTCAGAACGTACAATTCACCCTCAAATTCATATTGCATCCGTATAGCATGGCTTTTGATTGTAATGCCGCGTTCTCGCTCCAGATCCATACTGTCGAGCACCTGGTCACGGAATTCCCTGTCGGATAAGGTATGGGTAAGCTGAAGAAGACGGTCAGCCAGGGTGCTCTTACCATGATCAATATGAGCAATGATGCAGAAATTACGGATATTCTTCAAGGGGATCAGTTTTCAGGGCACAAAAATAGCATGTTTGTGAAACAGAAAAAAATCTTATTTGCCTGTATACATCACTCCACGGCCCGACAAAATGCTCAGGTTCTTATGTGCCGGATTCCACAGGTACATTTTTAAAATATCATCTTTACTTGTCTTTAAGGGAGGGTGGTATTCCATGCGATAGGTCCTTGCCATTGTATCTGTTTGAAATGCAAGCGCATCGTAATCAATTACTTTCCCTTTATTTTCTATCATGCATGTCAGATAAACAGAATCTGCAGGTGTCAGTGAATCTGAGCGTATGGAAACTTCAAAACGATACCAGACCAGTTCCTTTTTGTATCCGGGAAGCAACGGTTTTTTTGCCAGTTCAAAGAACTCATCATTTCCCGTGCGTGGCTGGTCCAGAATAAACAGAGCTGAAGAACGGGGAGGAACAGGTGTTTTCCATTTTAACAAAACACTGTCATTTGGCTTGTATTTTTTATTAACATAGAGCCATCCATACCCTCCGCAAATGGTATCATAGGGAAAATACTCACCAAACATTCGCATAGCAAAAGAGGGCCAGTTGCGATCGCGCTGGTCAACCTTCCAGACAATAATTGCATCCACTCTATTTCTGACAAAAGGATCAGAAAAAAGTGCTGTATCTTCGAACATTAGCTTTCCTCCAAATCGCCCAGGCAGATTGGCAAGAGGGTTTGCCCACCGGATAATGCCCCCGCCGGAAGCAACTGTATTATCAAGAATGATCAACGGATTTTCCGCTCCCGTATAGTTCAGAAAATGCTCCTGGAGCCAGTTATTTCCTGCATTAACAGGCAATACTACCATGCCGGCAGGTATTTTTTTGCCTGCCTCAACCAGGGATATTGCCTCAAGGCTCATTTTTCGCAACTCCGGCAGGTGAACATTCCAAAGCATGACAGTCGAAAACAGAAAACCAGTTAGCCCTGATGCTTGTAACCAGACTGGCAATTTGCGTGTGCTTAGCCAGGCAAGCAGAAATAGATAAAAAGGAATCAGTAACCTGAGTGAAAGATGCCCGCCTGCACCGGCTTTAAAATCAGGAAGAACGAAATAAAAAAACAGAATTAACAGGGTGCCGCCCAGCAAAAAGTTTCGTAATATCGTTTTGTTTTTCTTTTCCCGGTCTTTTTTTGATCGGTAAAAAAAGGAAGCAACGATCCAAATTGCCAGAATAGCCGCGATGATCATTCCATAAAAAGATTCTTTTTCCAGGTAATATATAATCAGAGGCCGGGTAATCAGTAACCATCGGAAATGTTCCCCGGCAGAAAGGTAACGGTTAGTTCCTCCACCGACCTGGCCCTCTTTCATTCCTATCAGGTAGGAAATTACGAATAAAACACCTGGTAAGACCACAATCAGATATCTTCCGTACCGGCGCATTAGTTCAGAAAGCAGGCCTTCCCGTCGGTCTTTTCGAAGAAACCCTGCCAGATCTCCCAGTAACAAAACCAGCCAAATGATACCAAATACCACAAATGCGAAAATGTGAGTGAAGGCCAGAAGAAGGGTCAGACATCCCAGCAAAACAACGTCTTTAATCGCGCCTTTTTCTCGTGTTCTGATGTAATAGCCGAGAGTAAAGAGCACAATCGATAGCCCAAGTGAATAATTATAAAATCCGATCATAAAAAGAAAGTGCCATATGAACGGAAAAATGGTGAGTGTAAGTAAGGTCGGTTTTTTTCTGAAACTGTAAACAAAGTAGCGAAAGCTTAAGGGCAGAAGAATAACTATGGTCGCAATAAGTACTTTTTCGGCCAGCCAGGCAGGAAATACAAAATGAAGCAAAGAAAGAAGAAGGGATCCTGTCAGATTGGGAACAAGAAGGGAGAGTGAAAAAAATTCCCTGATGTCCATATTGCCTTTCAGTATTTCCTTAACTATATTGGCCGAATAAATATGGGCTGGTCCGTCCATCGACGGAAACCAACGGATAAACAATAATGGAATCAGGTTGCCCAGGCATAAAATAATAAAAAGTACCATTTCAAGCCTGGACAAATCTTTGTTTTTCATTATCTTACGTTTTTATGATGAATCCCAAAGCTAATGAAAAAATCGGGGAAAGGAATAGGACAAAAAATTTACTTACTTTGACTTGTATAGCCGGAAATCAAAAGATACCAAAATATGGCTGATATCCTACTGCCTGACCTGTCGGTTGTTATTCCCGCCTACAATGAAGAGGCAACTTTAGCGAAGGTTCTGGAAGAACTTATCCGTTCAGTGCAGTGCCATGAAATTATAGTAGTGGATGACGGGTCTACCGATCAAACTTTTTCTGTGGCATCGGCTTTCCCCGTGAAAGTATTCCGTCATTCAGTAAACAAAGGGTATGGGGCTGCTTTGAAAACAGGGATCAGAAAAGCCACCGGAAAGAAAATTCTGATTCTTGACAGCGATGGTCAGCACCATCCGAAAGACATACCTGCTCTTTACCATGCTTTGAATTCCTTCGATATGGTTATCGGAGAAAGGAACAAGAATACCCCCCAGGATCGTACCCGCAGCCTGGGAAAGAAAATTATTCGCATCGTGGGAGAATATTTGGTCGAACAACCACTGCCCGATTTTAACTCCGGTTTTCGCATTTTTGACCGCACCCTCATGCTGGGAATCCTCCATCTTCTTCCCAATGGGTTCTCTTTTTCAACCACCTCCACCCTTGCTTTTCTTAAAGAAGGGTACTCCG
The DNA here is from genome assembly GCA_029571215.1 of Bacteroidota bacterium. Classification (GTDB taxonomy): domain Bacteria; phylum Bacteroidota; class Bacteroidia; order Bacteroidales; family JAAYUG01; genus JAAYUG01. The sequence continues at coordinate 81,447 of JAKPTE010000014.1, read as the reverse complement.
TCGGAACAGTGCCGATTCAATCTTTTATAAGGGAAGGAAGGAAGAGCACCGTGCGTTTTTTTCGCGATGGTGCAAAAACCATCCTTTTGATACTTAGAATTATCATGTTGTTTAATCCATTGAAGATCTTTGCTCCGGTAAGCATACTCCTCATCCTGTGTGGTTTGGGCTTCGGAATATACGGTTATATTTCCTTCTCAAGGTTTTCCAACAGTGCAGTATTGGTTACCCTGATGGGGGTGATGATGTTTTTTATTGGTCTGCTGGCTGACCAGATTGCCATGCTGAACCGAAGAAACCCTTTGTTATGAAGCCGGAGGAAATATATCAGAATCCATGGACCGACGGAGATGTTGAAGCTCATTGGGATTCGGTTGCTTCGATATATCTGACGGAAAACAGGAAAGTTGAAAAAGCGCATGCCCAGCGGTTCATAAAAGCTGTTTCTTTTCTTGATCTGCATCCGGGTCAAAGGCTTCTCAATATTACAAGCCGCGACGGAGGAGCCGAACCTTACCTGAAGAATGCCTGCAATGACCTGAGTGTTTTGCATGCCGAGATTTCGGAGGGACTTATGCAGGTTGCCTCTCTTCTTTATCCAGGGATAAGACAGATTAAGATTGCAACTTATTCCCAACTACCCTTTGATGATGGCAGCTTTGAAAGGATTCTCAGCCTGGAAACGATTGAGCATGTGGAAAATCCCGTGAGGTTTTTGCAGGAACTTTACCGTGTTGGCACTTCGGATGCACGGCTTGTTCTCAGTTGTCCCCCGGCCATGAGCGAAATTCCTTATCGCATATATTCTTTTCTCTTTGGAGGGCATGGTGAAGGTCCACACCGATTCCCTTCCAGCCGCAAGGTGAAGAAATGGCTAAGAATTACAGGGTGGAAACTTATTTACCACGAAGGAACGCTTTTGATTCCCATAGGTCCTGTCTGGCTGCAAAAAGCAGGGGAAATGATTATCCGCAAAAGCCAGGGAACTTTTATTTCGGAACTTGGAATACGACAGTTTTATGTCTGTGAAAAGCAGTGAAAAGCTTTTGCGCATCATGCGCGATACAGCCTTGTGTAACCGTTGCGGTAGCTGTGCAGGACTCTCTGAGGGACAGATTGTTTTTGCCGACAGGGAAGGGAAGTATCTGCCGGTTATAAACCACGCATTGGACGAAGATTTGGCTGAGCGCATTTATCAGGTGTGTTCCGGAAAAGGTGTTGATTTTCCTCTGCTCAACAGGTATATATTTGCTGATGAAGGGCATTTTCATCCCTACATGGGGACATACCGGCAGATTGGCATCGCCTGGTCAAATCATCCGGAAATCCGGCGTGCGGGATCCAGCGGCGGCATTTTAAGCCATTTGCTCATTTATTTGCTTGAGAAAAAGGAAGTTGACGGAGTGGTGGTTCTGGGTATGTCGAAAGAAAAACCCTGGCTGAATAAACCTTTCATTGCCACAACTCCGGAGGAAATCCTTTCTGCAGCACAGAGCAAATATACTATCAGCTCAGTAAATGAAATTCTTCCCCAAATAGCACGATTTCAGGGGAAACTCGCCTACACGGGTCTGCCGGGACAAGTGCAGTCGATCCGGCTTCTTCAGCAAAGACAACATCCGTTTGTCAGGAATGTCCGATATGTTGTCGGGCCGTTCTATGGAAATATCCTTCATTTTTCTTCGATAGTCAGCCTGCTAAAAAGCTATAGTGTAACCGACTACCGGAGCATAAGGAAACTTGAATTCCGTTCGGGTGAATGGCCCGGAGCCACACGGATTGAACTCGATTCAGGAAAGGTTATTCAACTGAAAAAGTTTCATGCCAACTATCTGATACCTTTTCATATTTGTAAATCAAGTCTTTATTGTATTGATTTTACCAACGAATTTACTGACCTGTCGGGAGGAGATGCTTGGGCGCCTGCTTACGAGGAAAGAGGGAAAGGATTCTCGCTCATCATTACCCGAAGCGTTCCGGGAGACGCTATTTTCCGGGAAATGGTTGAAAAGAATGAAATCAGCTTTATTCCTCTTTCGCCGGAAGAGGCCATCAGGATGCATTCACATGGTTATGATTTTAAAAAGAGAGGTGCCTTTATCAGGATACAATTCAGAAAATGGATGGGTCGTAAAGTGCCTGAATACGGGCTTCAGTCGGGCCGATTCCCTGTTTCACGATGGATAATGGAAGCGGTTATTTCCCTCCTGTTTTTCATCCTTTCTTCCCGTCCTGCCCGTTGGCTGTCGGAGAAAATCCCTCCTGAAAGTTTGGGAAGGGTGTTTGAAGCAGCAAGAACCTTCTGGAAAAAAAGTACGGCGGGTATCAAGAAGAGAAAATTGATACAACCTTGATGGTAACAGCTTCAGTATTTCTATGGTTTATAAGGATTTCTGATAAAAAGATTGTACTTCAGGATACACCAGATGGCCCGGAATCCGTCTTTCCATTTGATTTTCTTTCCTTCTTCATAGGTTCTTCCGTAATAAGAAATGCCAACCTCGTAAATGCGGATGCCCTTGATTCTGGCAATCCGGGCAGTGACTTCCGGTTCAAATCCAAACCTTTTTTCACGAAGGTCAAGATTTTTTAAAATTTCAGCCCTGAACATTTTATAGCATGTTTCCATATCCGTCAGATTGAGGTTGGTAAACATGTTCGACAGGAAAGTCAGGAATTTGTTTCCTATGGTATGCCAGAAGAAAAGAATCCTGTGTGGATTGGCCCCCATAAAACGTGAACCATAGACAACATCGGCATATCCTTCAAGAATCGGTCGGAGGAGATCTTTATATTCCCTCGGGTCGTATTCCAGGTCTGCATCCTGCACCACAATAAAATCGCCCGATGCTTCCTTTATCCCACGGTGAATAGCAGCGCCTTTCCCCATATTGTGCGGCTGTCGAACTACACGTATGCGATACTGGGGATTTGATTCCGCAAACACCTCAGCCAGTTCAAAGGTTCTGTCTGTTGAGGCGTCATCAATGATGAGTACTTCTTTTTCTATTTCAGGTAATTCTGCTTCGGTTACGGCAGAAAGGATATCGCGGATCGTATTCTCCTCGTTGAATGCAGGAATGAGAACCGTGAGCCTTTTCATGGTTATCCACGTGGTTTAATCTTAATAACCTGGCCCGGTTTCAGTTTGGAAGGATCGCTGAGGTTATTCCATTGAAGGATATCATCGGTCGAAACTCCCGGATAAAGTTTGGCAATGTCCCACAAAGTATCACCCTGTCGTACTGTGTACAAGATAAAACCTCCATCAGTGATAGCCGTACCAATTGTCTGCTGGGAGGGGGTTGATTTCTCGGAGAAAGCATAATGACTGGCTTTCTTCTTTGACATATAAATAACCAACCGCTGCCCTGCACGGATTCTGCTGTTATGAAGCCCATTCCAGTACATCAGGTCGTTAACCCTTACATTGTATCGCATGGCAATTGAACCAAGGTTATCTCCGGAACGAACTCTGTAATAAACGGTGGTGCTGTTGTCTGGAGGTCCGGGAATATAACCTTTTATTCTCGAAGCAGGGTAATAAACCAGCTTTGAATTAAAAAAAACAGAATCTTTATAGGTGTAGATACTATCTTCCACATCAATAAAGCGATAGGTATCGGACATGGGCAGAGTAAGAGGGAAGGGTTTGTCATAGGCAGGAACAATGTCGCGGAAATACTGTGGATTCAGGTCGCGAACTGCTTTAATGGGAATGTTGAGTACTTCAGCCACCTGCCCGAGGTGCAGAGGCTTGGTAACCATAATGGTATCTAAAGGAAGTGGTAAGTCGGGTTTTACCGGAGTAATGTTATGTTCGCGGGCATAATTCATCAGGTAAGTGGCAGCAATAAATGCCGGCACATAGCCCCTTGTTTCGCGGGGAAGATAATAATAGATATCCCAGTAATTCGTCTTACCTCCGGCCCTTCGTATTGCTTTGTTTACATTCGCTGGCCCACAATTGTAAGCTGCAATCACCAGGGTCCAGTCTTTGAAAATGCTGTACAGATCCGACATGAAACGACAGGCAGCAATGGTTGATTTATAGGGGTCCATCCTTTCATCAACCACAGAATTGATGGTAAGACCATATTTCTTTCCGGTTCCGTACATGAACTGCCAGAGACCAACTGCACGTGCCCTGCTGTAGGCACGCGGGTTTAGTGCCGATTCGATAACCGTCATATATTTCAGCTCGGTTGGCAGCTGGTGATAATCGAGTATCTGCTCGAATAACGGGAAATAATATTCTGACAGTCCCAGCATAACTGCCATAAGATCTTTCCGTTTGTGGCTGTACATCTCAATGTAGCGGCGTACAATATGATTGTAGGCCAGCGGAACCACAGAAGGAATATGTTCCAGGCGACTGATGATGACTGAATCGGGAACGAAAGAGATGAGGGAATCAACAACAGTCGTATCAATTTCACTCAGGTTTTCTATTGACTGATAATGCCCTGCATACCAAAGGTTCAGCATACTGTCGAGGTTAGCATCCAGATTGAGAACCGAATCAGGGACGTCAACGTCGGCCGTATCACGTCCTGGTACACCGGCGAATGCCAGCCAGGGAAACAAAACTGCAAAAACAAACAAAAGACCTCTTTTTTTCATTATTTCCAGTTAAACACGATTCGTAAACCTGCACTGCGGGCTGCAAGATAATCAATTTGTCGGAAATCGGGAACAATGTGCATGCTCAGGTCTGGAGTGATATCGTATTCAAAAAGGTAAGCATCAACCGTTGCATCAATTATCTGTATGACATAAAAACCGGCCGTCCCAAGTAGATTCATATCACGCCATCTTCGGTAAGTGTCCATGGCATTTTTTACCGACTGTTCGGTATATTGTTCGTATATGTCAACGGTAGCAGGGTCCCCGTCAATTTTATAAAGGTAGGCCTTTTTAAAATGCTGGTATTTTTTATTGTTAAAATCAACAAAATAGGCAAGGGTTCCGAATCCAATATAAACCAGTGGTGCTTTCCAGTACTTGCGATTATATATCTGTCCAAGACCGGGGAATGCAGCAGCCAGCATCATAGCCCGTTGAGGAGAATGACGGTACAGAACCGAATCAGTTGTTATCCGCGGCACTGTATCCTGGGCCTGAACGGATTCTGTCAGACCCAGAAAGTTACCGGTAAAAACCAGCAAAAAAATGAAAATGAGAATGGACTTCACGAATGCGTAATTCTTCCGGTAAAAGGTAGTTTGCAATCCGTCGCTGCCGTTTTTAACGGTTAAGGCGGTCAAGGACAGCAATAATTTTTTCAAGTTCCTCGTCATTACGGAAGTGAAGAACGATCCGGCCGCTTCCTTTATTGCTCCGTTTGAATTCAACCGGAATTTCAAAGAAGCGTGACAAATGTTCCTGCAGGTCGTGATAAGCAGCAGGAACTTCTTCCGGTGTTTCTTCAGAAGGTTTGGCTTCGGTGAGTTTTTTAATAAGTGCCTCTGTTTTGCGAACAGAAAGATCCTCATGGATGATCTTGTTGTAGATTTTCATCAGAATTTCCTGATCTTCCAGAGTTATCAGTGCGCGGGCATGCCCCATGGAAAGCCGGTTTTCCCTGAGGCCAAGCTGTATCTCGGCCGGTAATTTCAGCAAACGGAGATAGTTTGAAATGGTGGATCTGTTTTTTCCGACCCGTTCGCTCAGCATTTCCTGAGTGAGTTTACATTCCTCAATCAGCCGCTGGTAACTGATGGCAACTTCAATAGCATTGAGGTCTTCACGCTGAATGTTTTCAACCAGGGCCATTTCGAGCATTCCCTGATCGTCGGCTTTTCTGACGTAAGCCGGAATCGTTTCGAGGCCGGCGATTTTTGCTGCCCTCCAGCGCCGTTCACCGGTGATAATCTGGTATCTGTTTTCACCCAGTTCCCGAACGGTTATGGGCTGAATAATACCCAGCCTGGCTACAGAAGAAGCCAGTTCAGCAAGAGATTCTTCATCCATCCCGGTACGGGGCTGAAATGGATTCGTTTCAATCTGTTCTACGGGAATTTCGGAAATCCCGGCCACTGACCTGACAATTTGTTCCTTTTCCTCTTCTGAATCAATCAGAGCACCGAGACCACGACCAAGCGCATTCTTTTTTGCAGCCATGGAGCATTGTTTAATTAACCTATCCGATAACTTTTTCAGCGTTACTCATCAGGGTCATCTCATTCTTCTGCATAATTTCACGGGCCAGATTGAGATGGTTAATGGCTCCCTTCGATTCGGCATCATAGGTTATGACCGGTTTGCCGAAACTGGGCGATTCACTCAGCTTAATGTTCCGCTGAACAATGGTGTCGAAAACCATATCCTGAAAATGCTTTTTAACTTCTTCAACCACCTGGTTCGAAAGGCGAAGCCGCGGGTCGTACATGGTAAGGAGAAATCCTTCAATCTGCAGGTCGGGGTTGAGCCTGCCCTGGATAATCTTTATGGTATTTAGCAGTTTTCCAAGTCCTTCCAGGGCAAAGTATTCGCACTGCACCGGTATCAGAACCGAATCGGCTGCCGTAAGGGCATTGACTGTAATCAATCCCAGGGAGGGAGAACAATCAATAAGAATGAAATCGTAATCATCCTTTATTTTGGCTACGACACTCTTCATAATTTTTTCCCGGTTGGGCATATTCAGCATTTCAATTTCTGCACCAACCAGATCAATATGGGAAGGAATCAGATCAAAGCCTTCAATTTCACTGTGCAAAACGGCTGTACGGGGATCCTGCTCGTCAATCAGGCATTCATAAATTCCCGTTTTCACGTTCCGGACATCAAAACCGGATCCTGATGTCGCATTTGCCTGAGGATCTGCATCAATCAGCAGAACTTTTTTCTCCAGAACCGCAAAACTGGCTGCAAGGTTGATGGCAGTTGTTGTTTTTCCTACTCCGCCTTTCTGATTGGCAATGGCTATTACTTTTCCCATTATACTGAATTTTGGAATCCCAAAAATACTACTTTAATATCCTTTGGCAAGTTTTGAACAACCGGGAGTTGTAAACATCGGTATCCCGATTTGCCAACAGGTTATTAACAGGCAAAAATAACAAAAAACATCGAACGTCGCTTTTCTTATTTTGTGATGAAAAAAAACTATTTTTCGGGCAAAATTGAATGCAAGGTGACGGACCGGAAATGGCTGGTTATTGTAAATCCCAACGCGGGTGGTCGTAGGGGCGAGCATGAATGGCCCGGAATAAGAAAACTTCTTCAGAACGAAGGGTTTCTTTTTGATCCGGTGCTTACGGAAGCTCCTATGCACGCAGTAAGCCTGGCGCAGGAAGGAGTTGCCAGAGGATACAGAGATATTATAGCTGTAGGCGGTGACGGAACACTGAATGAAGTGGCCAATGGGGTTCTTCATCAGCAAAAGGTGCCTGCTACAGAAATCAATCTTGGCATGATAACCGTCGGTACAGGAAACGACTGGGCACGCATGTTTTCTGTTCCTTCCGGTTTTACCGGAGCCATAAGGGTTTTGAAGGAAAAAAAGACCCGGCTTCAGGATGTTTGCCGGGTCACATTCGGAAGCAACGGAAGCACAGGCGAACGGTTTTTTGTTAATCTGGCAGGCATAGGGTTTGACGCTGAAGTGGTTAAAAGAACCAACCGGGAGAAAATGAAAGGCCACAGCAATTCCATGATTTACTTATGGTATCTCCTGACCACCCTTTTTTACTACCGCAGTACCCGTTTACAGATCATTGCCGAAGAGCGGGAACGAAAGGGAGAATATTTTGATATAAGCATTGGCATTGGAAAATATAACGGAGGTGGAATGATGACTGTTCCCTATGCCATTGCCGATGACGGTCTGCTCGATGTAACCCTGATTAGAAAAATTGGTAAATGGGAGGTTATTCGCAGCCTGCCTTTATTGTTCAACGGAAAAATCGGTCAGAACAAAAAAGTAGAGATCTTCAGAACCCGTTCCATTGAGATTACTTCCGATCCTCCGGTCAATCTGGAAGCCGACGGAGAAGCCCTCGGAACCAGTCCCTTTCGTTTCGAAATTGTTCCCTCTGCCCTTAGGGTAATAGTTCCCTGAAATTTTCGCTTTCCCAAACTTCAATTAAAGACGGCAGCAGCGAAACGCTTATTTTATAATCGCTTTTTTCTATCCTTCTGAATGGCTTTTTTCCAAGTAAAACGGATCATCCGGGCTTATTGCCTCCATTGCCCCGTAAGCCTTACTTCATATACATAGGGCCATTCTTTCCCGGTAACAAACAGATCTCCGTTGGCCGGATTCCATGCAATTCCATTCAGTACTTTGTCGTAATTTCCTTTATATCGCTCGGGAACAAGCCATGAAAAATCAATTTTCCCTGTAACACGGCCGGTTTCAGGATCAATAATGACGATGAAACTCTGGCCGTAAACATTGGCAAAAATTCTGCCATCGATATATTCGAGTTCATTCAGTTGGGTTATTGCTCCCTGATGGTCATATACTTCCGTTTCACCTGCTTCGGCGAACGTTTCCGGATCCATCCGGTAAAGGATTTCCGAACCATCACTCATCCAGAGAAAGCTGCCATCCCAGGTCAGTCCCCACCCTTCCTCGATGGGATACTGCACCTTTTTGAGGAGTTGAAAGGTATTCTTATCGTAAAGAAAAGCAGTTTTGTTCTTCCAGCTGAGCTGAAGTATTTTGCCATCGAATACAGCCAGCCCCTCACCAAAAACATCATCCGGAAGGTTCACTGACTGTTGAATTTCTCCTGTAGCAAGCTTCACTTTCCTTAAGCTTGAGCGCCTGTACTGGCCGGTGCTTTCATATAAAAATCCCTCTTCGTAGAACAATCCCTGGGTATATGCAAGGCTGTCGTGTGGATATTTTCGTACCAATTCGGCCTTAATTATTGTCGGTGGTGAAGCCGGCAGGACAAGAATCATCACCTGGGCAGAGCCGGTAATGGTTCCGTTTTTGTAACTTCTTACGTTCAGCCGGTTTTTTCCAAATCTGCCGTGTCCGGTATGCCAGGTATGCAATAGAACCGGGCCCTTGCTGCCAGCGAGAAAAACATTTCCTTCCAGAAGCTGAAGGCTGTCACAACCAATACTTCCCGTGTCGGCCACTGCTTTAATTGTGACCGTTTCGCCTTCCCTGAAGCGGGTACCTGCAAGCGGTTCCAGTATGGAAATTCTGGCAGATAGTTTTTTGTTTGGTTCTTCTGCAGGAACTGCCCGGGATGGCCCGTCGTGACAGGAATGTAACAGCGGCAGAATAACAAATACGGAAAGGAACAAAATGCGAGTGATCATAGAAATCGGATCTATAATTATCGTTTATTAAGCCAGAGGAAAATTTTTTTCCATAAAGAGGAAGATTCATACCGGAATTCTGTTTTGCCGGAACTGTCGTTACCCGTGATGATTTGCCATGCCTCTCCCCAGCCAGGAAAGCCACCTAGATTCCGGTCATCGATAAAAATATCGGCATCGATTTTCCTTGATATGGTTTCATCAAATTCCTCCTCGGGAAAACTTTTATTAACGGCATAAAATTCAAGTCCGTGCCTGCGGCAGAATTCGACGGCTTCTTCGAGTTGTTTTCCGGTACGGAATGTCCAGAGAATAATCTGATGCCCCTGCCGCTGAAGTTCACGGAGGGTGCGGAAGGCAAATATTTTTTCCCTGCCAATACCGGGAAATTTGTTTTCAACGATTGTTCCGTCAAAATCAACTGCAATCTTCATATGGTAGATCTCTTTCAGGGCACTAAAATACGAAAAATCCGGGGGTTCTGAAGTGAGAGCGAAATGGTGAAGGAATAATAAAGGAGGGAGAAAAGATTTTTTGTTCCTTTCTCCCTTCCACCTGATTATATCCCGAATCCTGCAAATTGGAATCAGAAGAGCCCGTCAATCGAAAGATACCTCTCTCCGGTATCGTAGCATAAAGTAAGAATACGGGTACCTTTGGTGAATTCTTTCAGTTTTTTGTTCACGGCAGCAAGGGAAGCTCCGGAGGAAATACCGATAAAAATGCCTTCTTCCCTTGCAGCGCGCCGGGCAAACTCAAATGCTTCTTCTTTGGAAACGGTAATTACACCATCCAGAACTTCCCTGTGAAGATTTTTAGGAATGAATCCTGCTCCAATACCCTGAATGGGATGGGGTGCAGGAGCTCCTCCGCTAATGACAGGAGACAACTCTGGTTCAACTGCGAAAACCTTAAGCAAAGGGAATTTTGTTTTCAGCACTTCTCCAATTCCTGTAATATGGCCGCCTGTTCCAACTCCTGTGATCAGAACGTCAATCCCCTCAGGGAAGTCAGCCAGAATTTCCCGTGCAGTCGTTTCTTTGTGAATTCGGATGTTGGATTCATTGTCGAACTGCGACGGAATCCATGCTCCCGGTATGGCAAGAGCCAGTTCTTTGGCTCTGGCAATGGCACCCGGCATCCCTTTTTCCCGGGGTGTTAGCTCAAATTCAGCACCATAAACAGCCATAATCCGCCTGCGCTCCACCGACATGGATTCCGGCATCACCAGAATAAGCCGGTATCCTTTAACGGCTGCAACCATGGCTAATCCAATTCCCGTATTGCCCGAGGTCGGCTCAATAATTACCGATCCGGGTGCAAGAATACCTTTTTTTTCAGCATCTTCCACCATTGCCAGTGCAATCCTGTCTTTAATGCTTCCTCCCGGATTTGTTCTTTCCAGTTTCATCCATACTTCAAAACCCTTTTCAAACAAACGGTTGATGCGAACATGAGGTGTGTTGCCTATGGTATCAAGAATAGTTTTTGCTTTCATAACTGATTTATTGTTTGGAATAAATATGAATCTCTGTTTTTCTAACTCTTTATAAAAAATACAGATTGATTATTGTTTTTGAAATGCATTGTTATATAACGGCAACGTGGCCGGCACAAGATAGTCGGTTGAAGAAATGAAAATGGATGACAGATGCAACGTACATGGGTTAAATACCTTTCTTTTTCAAATTACCCAATCTATTGGTTCTGAATATCCTTTTTGATTACGGTACATTACTTTAGGTTTTCTGTATACCACGGTGTAGGGATCCACACTTGAGGTTAACCATACATTTCCCCCGATGATTGAATCGTGGCCTATTACCGTAGTCCCTCCAAGAATAGTGCTGCCGGCATAAATAATAACTCTGTCTCCTATAGTCGGATGCCGCTTGCGGTCGCTGAGTTTCTTGTCAACATGCAGTGCTCCGAGGGTAACCCCCTGGTAGATTTTAACATCTTCCCCGATTTCAGTTGTTTCGCCAATAACAACACCGGTGCCATGATCAATAAAGAATTTTTTTCCGATGCGGGCAGCAGGGTGGATGTCGATGCCGGTACGGGAATGAGCATATTCGGTCATCATTCGCGGCATAATCGGAACACCAAGTTCATGCAGGGCATGGGCCAGACGGTAAACGGTTACAGCAAAAAAACCCGGATAACACATGATAACTTCTTCCACTGAATCGGCTGCCGGATCGTTTTTCATGTATCCATCGGCCTCGTCAAGTAAAATTTCATAAATGCCGGGTAATTTCCCGAAAAAACGGTCGGTGAGTTCCATGGCTGGAACCGGAAGCCGATCCCCGAAAACGGCAATAAGCTGATAACATTGCTGCCGCAAGGAATTCAGCCGCTCAAGAATGTTCTCTGCCGTAAGCAACCGGTTTTGCCGTATTGGAAAAAGAAGATTCACCAGATCACGTGTAAAATCGCGGGTAGCTTCCAGAGGGGGAACGTCGAAGCAATAATCCCGGTTAATTTGCTCGAGTTTTTTTGCAAATGATTCCATCAGTCCTGTATTCAGATACAAATATCCGAAATTTACATGTTATATAACACATATTACGGAAAATTGTTGAATTTTTGTGCCCTCTAAAACAAAGTGGATTCTGAACCGTGTTCTTCGATCAATCTTAGTTTGGTGGTATGCTTCTTCCCCTCTTCCTTTACGCCAGCGGGGTGATGGAGTTACACGGCTCCCATGGATGAAAAATGTCCCGGCAAAGAAAAAAAGAAGGGCCGGGCACAAGCCCTTGAAGCCCTTTCAGAGTCTGGGAAGCAACGCTAATACCAAATGGTGTCACGTTTTATTTCCGGGCGGGGAACTGGCATGTTGAAATGATAGAAGAAACTGTCCGGTACAGACCGGAAAAAAGGTGCAGGTCTGTGCCTGAAAAAATCATCGAAGGGCCTGTGAAAGAACTCATCCTTCGGGTTAAATTTTCCCGGCCACATCCGGTTCATGATACTGTCCATCCATTGCATGTGCCGGTACATTTCACGTTCCAGTTCCTCAATATCCTTATGGCCGGAAAATGGACCAAATCCGGGGAACCATTCGGAAGTGTCGGCAAAGGGTTCGTTAAAGTCAAAAAATGAATCGGAACGTCCTGAACGTTTGCCAAAGCGGAATTTCGATGACCGGAAAATGCTATCACCGGAATGTGACTCATAGGTCCATACAGAATCATATTCCAGGAGATTCCCCTTGTCGTCATATTTTTTATTCACCTTTATATCCACTTTGGGGAGGGAACTACCACGCGTATCCCGGGTCATAGAAAGATATGGTAATGAAGTTAGTTGTGGCCGGGCAAGGCTTAGTGCTCCAAAGAGGAAGAAAATAAACAGAGCTCTCAGTATTCCGAAAAGTGTTCTTTTGTTTTTAAGAAATGACGTTTTCATAAAACAATCACCTCCTTTCAGGAAATAGCAAGGTAAAATTACATAGCAATCTGAATGGCAGATAGTTAAATTATGTTAATTCTGAACTGACCCTGTGAAATGCAATGAACCAACACACATTCTGCCAATACGAGGGATCGTGTTCTGAATGCTAGGGGCGCAATGCATTTAAACAGTTTTCAGGGCAGAATTTGCAGGAGCATTGCACGATACGGTCAATTCCAACATTCAATAACAGAAAGAGCAGGATGGTACAGAAGATTACTGGCCATCCTGCTCTTTCAGAGCGACCGGTTATTGAATTTCAATAGTCCGGCCGGCTTTCTTTTTAGCTTCTTCCTTCTTCGGGATGGTGATGGTCAGAATCCCGTCCTTATGGTTGGCTTTGATCTTGTCGGCATCCACGATATCGGGCAAGGTGAATGATCTGCGGAAAGAAGTGTAGGAGAATTCCTTCCTCAGATAATTCGATTCCTTGCTTTCCCTGGATACTTCTTTTTCAGAAGATATGGTGAGCAGCTTATCGTCCACATCAATCTTAAAATCTTTCTTTTCAAGGCCAGGAGCTGCCACCTCAATCCGGAAAGCATCCTTGTCTTCAATAACGTTTACTGCCGGCATGCTCATCGATTCGCCAAGATCCATTTCGGACAGCAAATCTCTGTTGAAGAATTCATCCATCCACGAAGGAAGTAATGAACGTCTTAGCATCAGTGACATAGCTCAACCCTCCTTTCTTTTTTGATTTTTTGTTTTCACCCCATATATGGCAAACGTTGTGCCACTCGGTTCATTTAACAATTAAGGGTTTGATATTCAATCGCATAACAACAGAATCTTTTTTTATCCATATGTCAATATGGCATTCGTCTCGAAGGTATATGTGCCAAACTGGCATTTTGAAACTTTGGAACCCCTTTTGTGTTATATTTGCAGAACGTTAAAAAGAACAGACAATGATAGGATTTTATGTGTTTTTCGGTGTATTAATGCTGATCAGTCTTTTGATCAGCGAAACGTTAAAGTCGCGTTTTCGCAAATATTCGCAGATTCCTTTGCCTTCAGGTCTTACAGGAAAAGAGGTTGCTGAGAAAATGCTGCGCGATAATGGTATTTATGATGTGGAAGTTATTTCAACGGAAGGGGAACTTACGGACCATTACAATCCCATGAAGAAGACAGTTAATCTCAGTCGCAGTGTTTACAGCAGCAACAGTATAGCTGCCGCAGCGGTCGCTGCGCATGAATGCGGACATGCAGTTCAGCATGCGCGTGCATACGCCTGGCTGCAGATGCGTTCAGCTCTCGTGCCGGTTGTCAGTTTTGCTTCCAACTGGGTGCAATGGATACTGTTGGCGGGTATTTTACTCATAGGTGTTTTCCCGCAGTTGCTACTGGCGGGCATAGTTCTGTTTGCCCTAACCACAATTTTTAGCATAATTACCCTTCCCGTGGAAGTTGATGCCAGCCGCAGGGCACTTGCCTGGCTCAGTAATGCCGGCATTACCAGCTATGAAACCCACGAAAAGGCTACCGATGCATTGCGGTGGGCTGCCTATACCTATTTCATTGCTGCCATCACTTCCCTGGCTACTCTGCTATACTATATTCTTATTTACCTGGGGAGAAGGGATTGACCGCGCTTTTAGCCTGAATAACGAACAGGAGGTTATTTTTTAGGTAACCTCCTGTTCTCTTTTGGAAACATATCATTATCAGCGCATACTGTCTGTTAACCTTAGACCAGCATTATGCTCAAGTCAAAAGCTGATACTCAGAAAGAGTTAATACCTCAGCTGAGATATGGATTAGGCACGGGAACTTCGTAGGGAGCAACCTGGGTCCGTTCAATATGAAACGTTCCGGTGAGCTGCATTAAGTCAATCAGATCCCAGATTTCGTCCGATACATTCCGGAGGAAAAGCCGGATGCCCCTTTCTTCAAGAACATAATGCAGTCTTACAAGGACATCAAAACTTTTTGCATCGATGAAATGGATGCCTTCCATGTCAAGGTTTAAACAACGGCAGGGACTTTCAAGGTATCCGGCAATATCTTCATTCAGTCTGGAAGCCTTTTCGGCAGTGAGCCGGGTAAGATTTCTGAACCGGACTTTCAGGTCATCATGACTGGTTCTTTCAATCAGCAGCATATTATTCTCTTTCTCCTCAATGAATCAGATTCCCGAAAATAGATTAATTACATCAGCAAATGTAATTTTTGAAATGTATTTTTCAACACAAAGGAATATGTTTTTCACAATAAAATTCATTAACAAAAATAAATGACGGCATATCAATAACTTCCGGCACATAAGATTTCTCCGGCATTCTCGTGTGGTATTTTATTAAGAAAAGGAGCAAGATACTCCCTATCAGAAAGCGTATCCGAAGTTTAGTCCAAATACAAGGGCAGGTCTGTATTTCTTTCCCAGGACATCATTCAGGTTCTCGATATCCAGAAAATCCCCGTTCTGTGAGAGTTTGTAATCACGATTCTTCAGTCCCAGACCGGTGAAGATATCCAGGGCAAAACCGCCTTTGGAGATAATCTGGTACCCCAGCACGGCATTAATATTAAGTTTGGATGCCTGCAGGTAGTCATTCTCATTAAGTGTGCTCTTGATTTTTGCGGTGGCCCATGAAATATGAGGAGCAAGGTAGAAACCCTCAGGTGCTTTTTCACCGGTAATGAAAAACTTGTACATAAACTGTACCCGGTATCCGCCAAAATTAAGCCCGGTATCTCCCTTTGTCCATGTATCGGGATTGATAAGTAAAGGTGCTCCCAGATAACTGGCTCCGATCTGAACGGATTGTTTCTGCATGGTCCTGCTTTCGAATAAGAGACGATATTCGCCGGTGATGGGAATTATGACAACCCATAAAGGCCCTGCAGCAGCAGCAAGAGGATTGGTTTTTATGGTAAAACGGAAGTCTTTTTCCTGCTCCTGAGCAGAGACCGTTGAAAAAAAGCCCGGAACCAGAAGGCAAATTCCCAGCAGTAAAACGATGAGTTTTTTCATGGTAGTAGGAATAAGGTTTGTAATTTGAGCGAATTTAGTACTTATTCATCAAAATGACAAATCAATGACCAGAATCTTCCTTTTCAACCACTCTGATATGAAGCTCATCAAGCTGACGGGGTTGTAATTCCGAAGGTGTGTCGAGCATCACATCCCTTCCGGAGTTGTTCTTGGGAAAGGCAATAATATCGCGGATGGAATCAAGACCTGCAAAAAGGGCACACCAGCGGTCAAACCCGAAGGCTATTCCGCCATGGGGCGGGGCACCGTACCGGAATGCGTTCATAAGGAATCCGAATTTTTTTTCTGCTTCTTCCTTTGTAAATCCAAGGCTTTTAAACATAAGTTGCTGAATCTCGGCACGGTGAATACGGATAGATCCGCCGCCGATTTCTACTCCGTTGATGACAAAATCGTATGCTTGTGCACGTACCTGGGCAGGATTGGTATCGAGCAGGGGAATATCTTCTTCAAGCGGTGAAGTGAACGGATGGTGCATGGCAAAATACCGTTTTTCTTCATCATCCCATTCAAGCAAAGGGAAGTCAACCACCCAGAGGGGTTTGAAAGTATTTTTATCTCTCATTCCCAGACGATTACCCATTTCAATGCGAAGCTCGCCAAGTGCCTTAAGCGTTTTTTCTTTCGGCCCCGCCATGACAAGAAGAAGGTCACCGGCCTGGGCTTTGGCTGTCTTCATCCATTCCTGCAAATCGGCAGGGGTGAAAAATTTGTCAATGGACGATTTTAATTGTCCTTCTGATTCCGACTTAATGTAGATTAACCCTTTAGCACCAACCTGAGGCCGTTTGACCCACTCGGTAAGGGCATCGAGTTCCTTTCGTGAGTATCCCCCGCAGCCGGGAGCGCAAATTCCGCCTACGAATTCTGCGGTATCAAACACCTGAAAGCCTTTTCCCCTGGAAAGTGTAGTAAAATCAATGATTTCCATTCCAAATCGAAGATCAGGTTTATCGCTCCCGTATTTATCCATGGCTTCCCGGTAGGTCATGCGGGGAAAAGGATCATCGAACCGGATGCCTTTTACTGCAAAAAAAAGGTGGCGGGCAAGTCCTTCAAATGTTGCAATAATATCGGGCACATCCACAAAGGACATTTCACAGTCAATCTGGGTAAATTCCGGCTGTCGGTCAGCCCGCAGGTCTTCATCGCGGAAGCACTTGACAATCTGAAAATACCGGTCATAACCTGCCACCATTAAAAGCTGTTTAAGCGTCTGGGGTGACTGGGGCAGGGCGTAAAACTGACCGGGATTCATGCGGGAAGGAACAACAAAGTCGCGGGCACCTTCGGGAGTCGAATTCACCAGAACCGGGGTCTCAATTTCAATAAAACCCTGCTGATCCAGATATCTGCGTACTTCCTGGGCCATGCGATGCCGCAGTTCGAGATTCCTTTTCAGCGGAGGTCGGCGCAGATCAAGATAACGATATTTCATCCGGAGGTCATCACCACCGTCAGAAACTTCTTCAATAGTAAACGGAGGAACCTCTGATGGATTCAGTACAACAAGTTTTTCAGCTTCAATTTCGATGTCTCCCGTGGGAAGTTTCGGGTTTTTACTGTCACGTTCCTTAACCCTGCCGGTAACGGAAACAACATATTCCCTGCCCAGTTTACGTGCCTGAATGCACAACTCTGGCCGGGTTTCCATATTAAACACAAGCTGGGTAATGCCATACCGGTCGCGCAGGTCAATGAATGTCATGCCTCCAAGATCCCGGCTTCGCTGAATCCAGCCGGCCAGGATAACCGTTTTCCCTGTGTCGTCTATCCTTAGTTCTCCGCATGTGTGAGTTCTATACATACTTAATAATTTACAACGGTTGCGAAAATAGGAAAAAAAGCGAACTTTGAAGGCATATCCTTCATGCATGTCTTTATGAACTGGCCGTTATTTTCGGATGAATATTTTATGAACGAGGCCCTGAAAGAAGCCAGGAAAGCCTTCGAAAAGGACGAGGTTCCCGTCGGGGCAGTCGTGGTAGCTGAAAACCGTATTCTGGCCCGGGCACATAACCTCTCGGAAACTCTGAATGATGTAACTGCCCATGCGGAGATGATGGCCCTCACTGCCGCCGCGAATGCCCTGGGAGGTAAATACCTTCCCGATTGTACTTTGTATGTCACGGTGGAACCCTGTGTAATGTGCGCAGGTGCTTTATTCTGGGTACAGATGGGGCGAATTGTTTATGGTACACCTGACCCCAAAAGAGGGTACAGCCTTTTCAAAGGGGAAATACTGCACCCCGGAACACAGATCAGGTCGGGTGTACTTGAAAATGAGTGTGCCCAGCTGATGCGCGAATTTTTTCAAAAAAAACGAAACGGATAAAGAATAGAAAAAGATAATTATATCCCGAATTTATGGTAAATTTGCACAGAGTATTTTAATGAAATATAGTTACTGAGAAGTTTAGCAACCGTTGGTGTTAATATTTTAATACATTGATTTTCAATCATTAAAATTTAGGAAAATGGCCATCAAAAAGGTTTGGATTGAAGAAGGTTGTACTGCCTGCGGGCTTTGTCAGGATATTTGTCCTGAAGTGTTTGTAGTTGAGGACCAGGCGAGGGTTATTGAAGGTGTTGATTATGCTGCTTTTGAGGCACAGATTAAAGAGGCAGCTGAAAGTTGTCCGGTTGAAGTGATCAGGTACGAAGAGTAACATCTTTTTGAGATTATGGGGAATGATGCAGGTTTAATTGAAAAAATCAACCGTCTCAGGAAGGAGAAAAATGCGGTTATTCTTGCGCATTTTTATCAGATTCCTGAGATACAGGATATTGCTGATTTTGTAGGTGACAGTTTGGATTTATCCCGGAAGTCAGCTGCAACAGATGCTGATGTTATTGTCTTCGCCGGCGTGCACTTTATGGCCGAAACGGCGAAGATTCTGTCTCCCAAAAAAAAGGTCCTGATTCCTGACCCGAATGCAGGCTGTTCTCTGGCCGACTCTTGTCCTGCCGATGCCTTTCGGGAGTTCCGGGCAAAATATCCTGATCATGTTGTGGTATCCTATGTGAATACCTCGGCTGAGATCAAGGCAATGACCGATATTACCTGTACTTCTTCAAATGCCTTGCAGGTTATTCAAAGCATTCCCGAAGACCAGAAGATTATTTTCGCCCCGGATAAAAATCTGGGCAATTTTTTGAACAGCATCACAGGACGCGATATGGTGCTCTGGGATGGTGCCTGCCATGTACACGAAAAGTTTTCGCTCGAAAAGATCCTAACATTGAAAAAAGAATATCCTCATGCCAAACTGATCGCACATCCCGAATGCGAGAAACCCGTTCTGCTGGCGGCCGATTATATCGGATCAACGTCTGCTTTGCTGCGCTTTGTTGAGTCTGATCAGGGGAACGAATATATTGTAGCTACTGAGTCAGGTATCCTGCATCAGATGCGCAAACGAAACCCGCGAAAAACCTTTATCCCTGCTCCACCAATCGACTCAACCTGCGGATGCAGCGAATGCATCTTTATGAAGATGCATACCCTTCAGAAAATTTACGACAGCCTGAACGAAGAAAAATTTGAAATTCTTCTTGACCCGGAAATAATTGAACGGGCAAGAAAACCAATCGAAAGAATGCTGGAAATATCTTCCTGAGATTTGTAAAAGGCTTTTTAAAACAATGATTTGGGAAGGAATTTTAAGATCCGGAAATTTAAGTTTTTTCTTACGTTCTTGTTTTGTTAAACCCGGATTATGCGTCAGGAGAGAAGCGACCTAATGCATAGCGGGATGGAGATGAAGGATGGCATCCGGGTTAACCCCGATGAATCAAAGATTTAATCGGCCCGGAGGATGATGAATGCATTTCTAATGCATGAATCAGGTTAAATTTTCAGAATAATATTTCGGTTTCAAATCCCGCTTTTTCAAGATCGTCCCAGAAACCCGGATACGATTTCTTCACTACACCGGGATCTTCGATGTACACGGATTGTTCTGACAGACAAACGGGAGCAAGGGACATGGCCATGCGATGGTCATCGTAAGTTGAAAAACGATATGGACCGGGCAGTGGTTTTTCTGTACGGCCGCTCCATTCCAGAACTCCGTTTTCCGGCTCGCTGAGGACTATTCCCAGTTTTTTCATTTCGTTCATAAGGGCAGCAATACGGTCCGTTTCTTTGATCCGGAGGCTCTGTGCGCCAGAGATACGGAAAGGAATGCCCAGAAGGCCCAGGCAAACCACAAACGTTTGAACCATGTCGGGAGTGTCTTCGAAATTCTCCACGAACCAGGAACAGCTTGCCGGTATGCGGGAAAGTACGGCTCCCTGTGGCCGGAAATCGGTTTTAACTCCCAGAGCGGTAAAATACCTAGCGATTACCGAATCACCCTGCAGACTTTCTTCCGGAAGATCATGGATTGTAATACGACATTCCCGCGATAGGGCGGCAATCGAATACCAGTAGGAAGCTGAGCTCCAGTCGGGTTCGGCGGTGATTTCCGTTTCCCGGTATGGCTGGGGATCAATGCGGATAAGGTTCCCGGAATACGTACTTTCTATCCCTGCCATTTTCATAAGCCGCAGAGTGAGCTGTATATACGGTTGGGAAATTATTTTTCCGGTAAGTTTCAGGGTAAGTCCATGAGGCAGAACCGGGGCAATCATCAGCAGGGCACTGATAAACTGACTGCTGGTACTTCCATCAATTTCAACTTCCTGTTTCTGAAGTCTTTTGCCTCTGATTGTCAAGGGTGGAAACCCTTCATTTTCAAGATATCCGATATCGGCGCCCAGTTGACGAAGTGCCTGCACGAGTTTTCCAATGGGGCGCTGGCACATTCGTTCCGACCCCGTAAGTACATATTCTCCTTCTGTTACAGCGAGGTATGCAGTAAGAAAGCGCATGGCCGTTCCGGCATTTCCTATGTTGATCTCCCGCTTGCCCGGCTGAAGAGCGTCTCTGAGAACCATAGTGTCGGCACTCGAAGAAAGATTCCGGATGCGTATTTTGTTTCCGCTCAGTGCATTCATGATCAGCAGCCGGTTGCTGATACTTTTGGAGGACGGAAGGTTGATATCGGCTTCTATCCTTCCTTCAGGGGCCGTTACTCTGATAATTTTCGCTTCCAAAGGAAATAGATGATTAAGAGAACAGGAGGTATGGCAAAGATAATGTTTCCTGCTTCACAATGAAAGAGGGAATATCCTTTCCCTCCATCGGTCGCGAAACATAAAATACGTAAAAGTAACCTCTGGTATAAATAAAAAAACTATTTTAGGGTCATAATTTTCGGATATGACCATTGACCTTCAGCGTACAGCCATTAAAATCCGTCTTCGCGGTCTTCTTATGGCCGTTGTGTTCGTATGTCTTGTATGCGTGGTGCTTTTTCTGGAAGTTTTCCGAAATCCTGTTTTTGGGCTTACGCGGGCTCATTATATTCTGATTATTTCGATTTTATACGTACTCTATTCCTTATATGTGTATCTTCTGGATCTGAATTATATTTATTTTAATGATGACGGACAGAAGATCATTTTCCGATATTACTCCATGCGACCACTCAGCCAGGTTAAGAGTTCGGTGGAGATACCGAAGGAATCCTTTGCAGGTTATGAAATAAGGAAAGATTTGTTGGGGCTGGTACCTAAAATCGTGTTGTACCAGAAAGACAAAGCAGGGTTATTCCGGTATCCTCCCGTTAGTATTTCTTCCCTTTCAGAAAAAGAGAAGAATTTGCTGCTGAGATCGTTACAGAAATATGGAGGAAGATAGCTTATTGCACGACATTGCCCTTAGTCTTATCCCGGGAGTGGGCAGCATTACTGCACGTCAGCTGATTGCCTATGCCGGTAGCAGCCAGGCGGTTTTATCCATGCGGCGCAGGGAACTTTTGCAGATACCCGGTATAGGAGAAACCATGGCCGATCGTATTTTGCACGCTCAAACCCTGTCAAGGGCCGAGGCAGAACTTCGTTTTCTTGACCGGTACAGGATCAAGGCGCTCACTTTCCGCGACAGTGAATATCCTGAGCGCCTGCGCCAATGTCCGGATGCCCCGCTGGTGCTGTATGTAAAAGGGGAGGCGGATCTGAATGCGGAGCATATGATTGCAGTGGTGGGCACCAGGTCTGCTACCGGATATGGAAAAAAAATGTGTTATGAACTGATCGACCGGCTTACGGAAAAAGGCTACCGGTTTACCGTTGTAAGCGGACTGGCCTACGGAATAGATGTGGCAGCCCACAGAGCTTCGCTGAAGGCCAGACAACCAACCGTTGCCGTGCTGGGACACGGGCTCAGTACTATTTATCCATCCCTGCATGCTCAGGTAGCCAGGGAGATTTGCAGGGAGGGTGCCCTGGTAACTGATTTTGTGAGCGATGTGAAAGCAGAAAGGAATAATTTTCTGCGCCGTAACCGGATTATTGCCGGACTTTCCGAAGCCACCATCGTGGTTGAATCGGCTGAGAAAGGAGGGGCTCTGGTTACTGCCGATATTGCCGTATCATACAACCGGGATGTGCTTGCCTTTCCCGGAAGAGCTACTGATATGTATTCGGCCGGATGTAACCGCCTGATACGTCTGAACAAGGCAGCACTTATTACATCGGCCTCTGACCTGGAATATGTTCTTGGATGGTTGCCTGAGAAGAAAGACACACCCCGTCAGCAGGTTTTATTTGCTGAACCAACGGGTATCGAAAAAATCATTCTTGATATGCTGCGAACCCGGGGTCCTATGCTGGTGGATGAACTGGCTCTGGCTGCCGACATCCCGGTCAACAAACTGGCTGAAATTCTTCTGAACCTTGAGTTATCCGGCAGAGTGGAATGCCTGCCGGGAAAAGTTTATCAGCTGGGCTGAGTAAAGTCTTTAAGGAAAAGCCTTCCCCGAAGGCTCCTGTCTGGTATCCTATATCGGGAAAAAACCATGTAATAGGCAGATAATGCATTGATTAATAAATATGTTGTTAAATATATTCATTGCATTGATTAAAACCAGACTGAATTAATAAGTTTGAATACATAAAATTCAACCCTATGGATATCCGAATTGAACAATTCATGGCCAGAATCAAGGCCCGTAATCCCGGAGAACCGGAATTTCACCAGGCGGTAATGGAAGTTGCCGAATCGTTGATCCCGTTTATTGAGGAACATCCGAAATACAAACATGCCCGCATCCTTGAAAGGATTGCCGAGCCGGAACGGGTAATTATTTTCCGGGTTCCCTGGATCAATGATAAAGGTGAAATTGAAATTAACAGGGGCTACCGGATTGAGATGAATTCTGCCATTGGTCCTTACAAGGGAGGGCTGCGCTTTCATCCGACGGTAAACCTGAGCATTCTGAAATTTCTTGCTTTTGAACAGGTCTTTAAGAACAGTCTGACAACGTTGCCTATGGGTGGTGGCAAGGGTGGATCAGATTTTGACCCCAAAGGCAAAACAGACAATGAAGTAATGAAGTTTTGCCAGAGCTTTATGTGTGAGCTATTCCGGCATATTGGACCCGATACCGATGTACCTGCGGGAGATATTGGGGTCGGAGGCAGGGAAATCGGTTACCTGTTTGGAATGTATAAGCGCCTGAGAAACGAGTTTACAGGAGTTCTTACCGGAAAGGGAATTGAATATGGTGGAAGCCTGATCAGGCCCGAAGCGACCGGTTACGGCGTGGTATATTTTGCCCAGGAAATGCTGAAAACACGCGGACAGGAAATCAAAGGGAAAATTGTCGCTATTTCCGGTTCAGGCAATGTTGCCCAGTATGCTGCCCAGAAATGCATTGAACTGGGAGCCAGGGTTGTAACCATGTCCGATTCAAACGGGTACATTTATGACCCCAGAGGCATTTATGCGGAAAAACTTGCATTCATTTTTGAACTGAAAAATATCCGGAGAGGCAGAATAAGGGAATATGCCGATAAATTCGGATGCGAATATTACGAGAATGAACGTCCCTGGAAAGTCAAATGCGATATTGCTTTTCCTAATGCCACCCAAAATGAAATAACTGGAGATGACGCCAGGGAACTTGTGAAAAACGGGTGCATCTGCGTTGCTGAGGGCGCCAATATGCCCTCCACCCCGGAAGCAGTTGAAGTTTTCCTGAAAGCGGGCATTCTTTATGCTCCTGGAAAGGCAGCTAATGCAGGAGGTGTCGCTGTTTCCGGACTTGAAATGACGCAGAACAGCATGCGCCTTCCCTGGCAACGTGAAGAAGTTGACAGCCGGTTGCGAACCATTATGCACAATATTCATGAAACTTGTGTGAAATACGGCAAGGAAGATAGTGGATACATCAATTATGTAAATGGTGCCAATATTGGAGGATTTGTTAAGGTTGCCGATGCAATGCTCGCTCAGGGTGTTGTCTAAGTCGCCTAATCTCTTATGGAATCTGAAAATTGATTATATTGCTGCAAAATACTATTCCGGCCATGTTTTAAAAATGTAACTTTGGCCGGAATTTATTTTTTATGGTCCTTGTAGATACTCATAACCACATTTATCTTCCTGAGTTTACCAATGATGTTGACCAGGTTATTGAACGTTCTGCGAAAGCCGGTGTGAAAAAGATTTTTCTGCCCAATATTGATAGTACTTCTGTTCAGCCTATGCTCACTTTGGAGGCCCGGTACCCCGGAACTTGTTTCTCAATGATGGGAGTTCATCCAACATCAATAAAGGAAAACTACCAGGATGAATTGAGTCTTGCTGAAACCTGGTTGCAAAAACACTCGTTTGCCGGAATAGGAGAAACGGGGATTGATCTGTACTGGGATACTTCTTTTAAAAAGGAACAAACGAAAGCATTCGAGCAACATATCATGTGGGCCAGGACATATCGGCTTCCTCTGATTGTTCATTCGCGCAACAGTATTCCTCTTCTTCTGGAGATTCTCAGACCATATGTTTCAAAAGATCTCAGGGGCGTTTTTCATTGTTTTACAGGGAACTATGAGCAGGCAAAACAAGCAATGGATATGGGATTTATGCTGGGTATAGGAGGTATTGTAACTTACAAAAATGCCGGAATGGATGTTCTTATCAGAAAAACAGGGATCAGTAATGTTGTGCTGGAAACGGATGCTCCCTACCTGCCTCCTGTTCCTTACAGAGGAAAGAGGAATGAACCTTCCTATCTTCCCCTGATCGCAGCAAGAGTTGCTGAATTAGTGAACCTGTCTGTCGAAGAAGTAGCTGAAATCACCACTCAAAATGCCCGGAAACTTTTTAACTTTGAATAACAAAATTCAGCAATTGTAAAATACGTCTTGCACAAAACCCAAAACGAAGACCAACACGAAACACGAAACGCGAAACAATTTGCCTATGAACGACACATCCGTTTTGATTATTTACACAGGTGGCACGATTGGCATGGTACATGATCCCGAAACAGGAGCTTTGCTTCCCATGGATTTTGGTGCAATTGCCAGCCAGGTTCCGGAGCTGAAAAGGTTTGGCTTTCGCTTGCATACCATAGCATTTGATCCACCTGTTGATTCCTCTAATATAACTCCGGAGAATTGGGTACGGATTGCGGGAATTATTGAAGAGAACTATGATCAGTTTGACGGCTTTGTTGTTCTGCATGGCACTGATACCATGGCCTTTTCAGCTTCTGCCTTAAGCTTTATGCTGGAAAATCTGGGGAAGCCCGTTGTTTTTACCGGATCTCAGCTGCCCATCGGTACCCTGCGCACCGACGGGAAGGAAAATTTAATCACTGCCATAGAGATTGCAGCGGCAAAGGACAATGGCAACCCCATTGTGCCTGAGGTTTGCATTTATTTTGAAAGCATGCTTTTCCGGGGGAACCGCACACATAAAAACAGTGCCGAACAGTTTCGTGCCTTTGTTTCTGCAAATTATCCTCCTCTCGCCGAATCGGGGGTATATATTAAATACAACCGATCAGCAATTCTTCCCGTGAGGCCATCTCTCGGACTAACGGTGCACAAAAATCTGGATACCCGTCTTGCTATTCTGAAAATTTTTCCCGGGATTTCCGATGCTGTGGTGGAAGGAATTCTGGGATTGTCCGGTCTGAGGGGAGTAGTAATGGAAACCTTTGGTAGCGGAAATGCACCCAGCAACAGTCGTTTCATTGAGATGATCCGCAGCGCTGTTGAAAGGGACTTGATCATAGTCAATGTAACTCAGTGCGAAACAGGAAAGGTAGAAATGGATCTATACGAAACAGGGGCAGAATTGCAAAAAGCCGGGGTAATAAGCGGCTATGACAGTACTGCCGAGGCAGCAATTACCAAGCTCATGGTGCTTTTAGGAAAATACGACGACAGCCGGATCATAAAAAAGCTCATGCAAACATCCTTAAGGGGTGAAATTACACCGTAACATACTTTTATTTGTTTTTTTTTTATAATTTGGCGGCCTGAAATAATGTAATCTGGGAAGAGAGGAGAGATGGCCGAGTGGTCTAAGGCGCACGCCTGGAGAGCGTGTAATCGCCAAAAGCGGTTCGAGGGTTCGAATCCCTCTCTCTCCGCCACCGGATTTACAGCAAAAGAATTTAAACTCAGAGAAAATATTAAAAACAAATAATATTAAATTTACAGTAAACTGACGTTATACAATTAAAACCGAAACACATGAAAAAAATCTTAGCGTTTGCAGCAGTGCTTGGATTTATGGTAATGGCCTCTGCCAGTTATGTTTATGGACAGACTGATACCACGGCGAAAGCAACTGATACTACCGCCGTTACAGCTCAGACTCCTGCCAGTCCGGCCGCATCAAGTGAAGGGAAAACCCTCCATCAGATGCTGAAGGAAAAATTCATCGAGGGAGGTGCTCCCTGGATGGCTCCTATTTTGCTCTGTCTTATTCTGGGTCTTGCTATCGTTATTGAACGTACTATTTATCTGAACCTTGCAACTACCAATACCGACAAGTTGCTGAAGAGGATAGAAGATGCCTTGAACAATGGTGGGGTGGAAGCCGCCAAGGAAGTATGCCGCAATACCCGTGGTCCGGTAGCCAGCATTTTTTACCAGGGTCTTGACCGTGTGAACGAAGGTGTTGATGTGGTTGAGAAATCTGTGGTTTCCTATGGCTCAGTACAAATGGGGCTTCTCGAAAAAGGACTTAGCTGGGTAACCCTTTTCATTGCTATCGCACCAATGCTCGGCTTCCTCGGAACAGTAGTAGGTATGGTTATGGCCTTCGACGATATTGCTAAAGCAGGTGACGTTTCTCCGACAATTGTTGCCGGTGGTATGAAGGTTGCCCTTATCACTACCGTAGGAGGTCTTATCGTAGCTATTATTCTCCAGGTATTTTACAACTACCTGCTTGCAAAAGTGGAAAGCATAGTGAATACCATGGAAGATGCATCTATTTCTCTGGTTGATATGATTGTAAAATATACCAAAAAATAATACCATGATTCGTCTGGCTAAGTTTCTGTATTATATACTTATTGCAGCGGCTGTTGTAATCGGGTTGCTTTTTTATCTGGGCCCTGCAAAGTATACCCCCCAAGGGAATATTGATCCGCAAATTACTTCCCTTGCACTTAAGTATACATACCTGGTAATTATTCTTGCCGTTGTTCTGGCAATTATTTTCCCTATTCTCCATGTAGTATCCAATCCGAAAAATCTGGTTAGAAACCTGATTGTTGTAATTGGTTTGGCAATTGTTACCGGGATTTGTTACTATTTTGCAAAGGGAGATGTATTGCCATTGCTTAATTATGCGGGGAGTGACAATGTTCCCTGGGTGCTCAAACTCGTCGATACCGGCTTGTTCCTGATGTATATTGCTTTTGCTGGAGCACTGCTGGCTATCGTCTATTCTGAAATCAGAAGATATTTGATCTAAAAAAAGGTACTATGAGAAAAGCTCCTGAAATGCCGGAACTCAATACAGGATCTTCTGCTGATATTGCTTTTCTGCTTCTTATTTTCTTCCTGGTAACAACAACATTCGATACTGATAAAGGTATTATCCGTATGTTGCCTCCTATTGTAGAAAAACAGGAAAAGTCAGAAAGCAAGGTAAAGGAGAGGAATGTGTTTGTTGTTCTGGTGAATGCCAAAGATCAGCTCCTGGTAGAGGGTGAACCCATGGATATCCGGCAATTGCGGGAAAAGACCAAGGAGTTCCTCCTGAATCCGGAAGATTTACCGAATCTACCCGAAAAGGAAGAAAAGGATATTCCATATTTTGGAAAGGTTCGTGTAAGCAAAGGCGTTATTTCCTTGCAGAATGACAGGGGAACATCATACGGTAAGTACCTTGAAGTGCAGAATGAACTTACGGCAGCTGGTAATGAAATCAAAGACCAGATTGCCATGCAAAAGTTTAACAAGCACTTCGATGACCTGCCCGAAGATCAACAAAATGCTATTAAGCAATATGTCCCTGTTATGATCTCGGAAGCAGAACCGAAGAATATTGGTGCAGGTAAAGGTCGCAAATAACAAATTAGGAGGAATCAACCATGGCTGTTTTTCGTAAGAAAGGAAGCCGCAAGGCAAGAATGAATCTGTCATCCATGTCAGATATTGTCTTTATGCTTCTGTTCTTTTTCATGGTAACTACTACCTTCAGAAGTGCCTCACTGAAAGTTAAGATACATGTTCCCGGGGCTACCGAAGTGAAGAAAATAGAGAACAAGTCGCTTGTCAGTTACATTTATATTGGTCGTCCGACTAACGAAAAAATGTATGGAACCGAACCACGGATTCAGTTAAACGACACTTTCAAGGAAGTTGATGATATCCGTGATTTTATTGCCTCGGAACGGGCACAAAAGAGTGAGGCCGATCAAGCTAAAATGACGGTTTCCTTAAAAATTGACAAAGATGTAAAAATGGGAATCGTAACAGATGTGAAGCAGGCTCTGCGTCGTGCCAGTGCTCTGAAGATTAACTATTCAGGACGTAAGGATGATAGTTACCTGAAATAAGGCTGCAAACTAATTTTTATAGGAAAAGACGGATGCAATAAGCATCTGTCTTTTTTTTATTTAGATATTTTTTGGCAATTCTGCATTGTCCAGTGGCTCTGGACCACTTTCATTGCATTTCAGCAGGGTTAACCCAAAGTCGGTGCCAAACCAACCTTAAACAGATTTGTCTGTTATCACTTCTTTCGAAATCCTGTTTTCATTCTTCCTGGATCCCCTTCGATATCCTTTTGATCCTATATGGTGGTTTATCCGATGAACGGAAATAAATACGCATAAGGAATTCGGCAAAGATACCAATGGTTATCAGCTGAATGCCTCCGATGACAAGAAGAACGGCAAGAAACAGAAGCGGCTTTCCCCAGATGTCATTTCCCATTATTTTTATTCCCAGGAGATACAGATTGATAAATACCCCTGCAAGAAGAATTATTACTCCTGTTGTCCCAAAAAGATGCATAGGCCTGAGAAAATACTTTTTCAAAAACAGGATGAACAACAAATCGCTCAGAACTCTGAACGTTCTTCCCAGGCCATATTTGGAATTGCCTGAATGCCTGGGGAGATGGTTTACCGGCATCTGGGTGATACGGGCTCCTTCAAATGCTGCCAACACAGGGATAAACCGGTGAAGTTCTCCATATAGTTCTAACTGCTTTGCCAATTCAGCTCGGAAAACCTTCAGGGTACACCCGTAATCCCTGAAGTGAACACCTGTCAGCATGCGGATGAAAAAGTTGGCAATCCGGCTGGGTAGAATTCGAGTAACAAAAGGATCTTTTCTCTTTTGCCGGTATCCGGCAACCATATCCCATTCTTCTTCTTTCAGTTTTTTCAGCATTCCGGGTATGTTGGCAGGATCATTCTGTAAATCTCCGTCAATGGTCACAATAAAATCTCCCTTAGCATAAGCAATACCAGCCGCCATCGCCAGACTCTGGCCGAAATTCTTTGTGAATTCAATCAGCGTAATAGTTTTCTTTTTCAACGATTGTATTTTCTCTGCAGTATGGTCATCAGAGCCGTCATCAATGAAAATAATCTCGAAATCATATCCCTGAAGCGCTTTGTGCAAGGCCTCTGACAGAGGAATTATGTTATCCTCTTCATTATAAACCGGTACAACTACGGAAACCTTGTCCATGTTTGTTTGTCTTTTTCAGGCATTTTTTCAGGAATAGCTTCTTTCGTCGGACAAACCATCAACAGACGGTATTTTTTAAAGCCCGAACTATCTCTGTGAAGATAATGATAATAACTAATGAGAAAGGGGAAAAAGGCTGCCTCGGAGTTCCTGTTATACACAATCCCTTCCCAAAGAAGAAGAGTTGTATTTGTTTTTATAGTATCGGTTTTTTCCGCAAGAAGAAAATAAGGTACCTGGATGGAAATTTTTTGCAGGGCCCCTGAACCAATGGAAGCTACCTTTTGCCTGCTATAATAAGGGAGATTGTGAAGAAACCGGTTCTCGAGAAAAACATAACTGTTTTTTCCTTTCGAGTTCGATCGTATTGCTTCTCCAATTGCTTTATACGGTCTGACTTTTTCCATAGAAGGAAGTATCCCTCCGGCAAACAGTATAAACAGAGCTATCAGTGCAGTTATAGGAAAAGTGAAGATAAACCTTCGTTTGTCAGGGCTTTTGTAACTGAAAATAAGAGCTGACGAAGGAAGAAGGAGAAGAAGCAAAAAGAACCGGCTGGTATTTAGCAAAAAAATAATGGCAAGAAAAACCAGTAAAAGAACTGCGCCCGGCAGAAGAATTCCCAGACGCTGTATCCAACGTTCAAATCCATCAGAAAACCGCGATTGGCTAAGGTACCAGCCTGTGATGACCGCCATGGCAGGATGGGCCTGGATGAAATATGTGGGTAATTTGAACCTTGCAATCGTGAAAGTTACGAGCATTACTGCTACCCAAACAAGAGGAAAAAGTAATTCCTTCCGGTAATCAGCTCTGATGGCAGAAGCAACAGCTACTGGGATAAAGACTGGGGAATATGGGAGAAATCCCCAGAGCATAACAAGAGGGAAAAAGAAAAGATCGCTGAACCAGTCAGCCTGGTAACGGAATGCACGGTAAGTTGTTTCGGTATCCAGCACATGGAGAAAATCGTTTCCGAATTTTAGCCATGAATAGAAAGGCCAGCTCATACCTATAATAAGTGCAATCACTATTCCGGTTATCATC
Source organism: Bacteroidota bacterium (assembly GCA_029571215.1). GTDB lineage: Bacteria > Bacteroidota > Bacteroidia > Bacteroidales > JAAYUG01 > JAAYUG01. The sequence continues at coordinate 50,594 of JAKPTE010000014.1, read as the reverse complement.
CTGTAATGTTTCAGTTCATGAAAAAGGCTTTTGAAGTTTCTTCCCGTAAGGGAAAATGCATAGGATAATAAAATGGCCAGAATGATAATCAGGTAAGGATACCCTTTAACAAGCATCGTAACACCCAGAAAAATCCATACGGGCCACAGGTCAGATGGTTTGCGGTATGCAATATACCTGACAAAGAAGTACATGGTAAGTGTGAAGAAGAAAGTAAGGGGAATTTCCGGGGTAGCATAGCGGGTGTTAATGAGAAACTGAAAGCTTACTGCCATAACCAAACCACTCCAAAGGGCCGTCTTCCTTCCGAAAAGTATGCTACTAATAAAGCCTGTTAGAAAACAAGTTCCAATGGCGAAGAGAACAATAGGAAGCCGGATAGAAAACTCGCTTAGACCGAACAATCTGCAACTCAAGGCAATTAACCAATATGTCACGGGAGGTTTATTGAAACGGTATTCATTATTGAAAAAGAAATCCAGCCAATTATTGTTTTGAAGAAGATGACGGACAGCATCGGCGTAAAAGCCTTCATTGGGGTTCCATATATCGTTGTAACCCAAATTGATAAAATATGCAATTCCCGTAACAACAGCCAGAATCAGCAGATAACTGCCAGATAAAACTTTGTTGCTCATGTACACAAAAATACAAAGCAAAGCTCACATTATGAGGGGAAATTTATTTTATGGACAGATAACAGATATTTATCTATGATTTTTACCAATTTGTGTAAAAATTAAACTTTTTATGTACCCATACGTTTAATAAAGTGAAGAAAGATGTTAAAGGTTGTTAAATAAAAGATATATGCCGCAATATTTTCTCTGTTTTTGCGTCTAATAATAAAAAGGGTAAAAAAACAGGTTAAATGGTTAGTTAGGTTAGTAGTTAGGTTAGTTTTGGTTGGTAACAGGTTGGTTACATGAAAAAGAGGGAGATTTGGAAGAATCTCCCTCTTGTGTTTTTCTTATGTTTAGTGATCCCGGAGGGACTCGAACCCCCAACCCTCAGAACCGGAATCTGATATTCTATCCAATTGAACTACGGGACCAATAGTGATGCAAAATTAATAAAAAGAAAAGTAAGGTACAAAAAGAGCATAAAATATCGCATCCGGCACATAGACAGGTGAATATGCATGGATGTTCCTCTTGCCTGAAATGGAGAGTCAGGTGTTTTGTCAGGATGAGTTCATGTATTATCTTTGCTTATTTATTAATGTGCAGATGCCAAAACTTTCGCTGGTTATACCGGTTTACAACGAGGAAATACTGATTGATCAGTTGTTTGAAAGAACCACCAGGGCTTTGAACAATCTCACTTCAGATTATGAGATCATATGTGTGGACGATGGAAGTAAGGATGCAACCCTGGAAAAACTGAAACACTATCATACTCTGGAAAAACGGTTTAAGGTTCTTTCCCTGTCAAGGAATTTTGGCCATCAGGCGGCCATATTTGCCGGGTTGACCTACGCCCGGGGAGAGTTTGTTGGTGTAATGGACGGTGATCTGCAGGATCCTCCGGAGCTTCTGGGCGAGTTTCTGGCCAAGGCGGAAGAAGGATACGATGTGGTTTATGCCATAAGAAAGAAAAGAAAGGAGTCTTTTCCAAAACGGATGATTTACTGGGCCTATTACAGGATTTTCAAACGGATGTCGAACATCTATATTCCGCTCGATAGCGGCGACTTTGCCCTGATGAGGAATACGGTAATCAGGCATCTGATAAACATGCGGGAGCAAAGCCTTTATATCCGGGGAATTCGTTCATGGCTTGGATTCAGGCAGATCGGACTTGAGTATGACAGGGATCGCCGACAGGGAGGAGAACCTAAGTATACGCTGAGAAAACTTTTGCGTTTGGCTTTTAACGGAATTTTCAGCTTCAGTGAGTATCCGGTTCGTCTGATCAGCAGGTTGGGACTGACAGTTGTTTTAATTTCCATTATATATATTGTCATCACTCTGGTAAAGAAATACGTCTACGGTGACGTTCCGCAAGGTTTTACAACCCTCATTATTTTTATATCGTTATTCAGCGGAGTACAGCTTGTTGCCCTGGGTCTTATCGGTGAGTACATGGTACGTATCTACGATGAAACCCGCCGTCGGCCACTGTTTATTGTTCGGGAAGAATATATTGACTGAGACATTATGAAGTGGTCTGCCCGGATTGTTTCCTTCATCAATAAAGTGCATCCTGCTGTATGGATCGTGTTTGTCCTGAGTCTTTATTTTCTTGGCTTTGTACTCGACGGAAATGAAGAACAATACCTGGGATATGCCCGCAGATTTGCAGACCCATCCTGGATGGCAGGCACAGATGTGTTTGACGATTTCCCCGGTTCCCGCATTCTTTTCCAATGGGTCGCCGGTTTTTTTCTTAGACATTTTTCTTTTGAACAGGTTGCTTTCTGGGGGAGACTATTAAGTTACATTATGGTTGCTTTTCCGCTTGCTGGAATCCTACGGCTTGCAGGAATATCAAATATGGCTTTTCTTCTTTGGTTTCCGTTTTTCTATCTTCCCCAGCAATCATTGTTTGCAGGCGAGTGGATATTTGGTCCCCTCGAATCCAAGACCATCAGTTATGCTTTTGTTCTTGCTTCTCTGTACTTCCTGCTCAACGAAAAATATCTACCATCAGTCATCCTGGCTATTATTGCTGTATACTGGCACCTTCTTGCCGGTGGCTGGTGGGCATTTTATCTTTTTATTTATTTGCAGATCAGGAAAATAAGCCTGAATAGGACGGTAGCACTTGCAGGTGTCTTTCTTTTGCTGTTCGTTCCGCTTCTCATCTATCTGTACTCAGGCCTGATAAAAGACAATTCGCCCATTGTACATGGTGTTAATACCAATTATATATATGTTTTTTTCAGAAATCCTCACCATATTGGCTTATTTAAGTCCTTTCCCTATTTTTTTCATCGTCACTTCCCGAGGGTGATTTTGGCTGCAGGTGTTTTCGTTGTGGCATGGCTTGTCAGCAGGAACCGGAAAACAGGAATTTTGTCGCGGCTCAATCTACTTCTGATCATTATCTTAACCCAGGTATTTATTGGGCTTGGTAAAGCCTTGTTCGACAGGCAGGGTTATTTTCTCAAATATTATCCGTTTCGTGGCAATGGTCTTGCAATGTTTCTCTTTCAGATGGAAGGGATAATCCTTCTTTCGGAGTTTTTAAGAAAGAAAGAAGGTCCTGCAGGTGACTTCATTCGCAGGATAGCAGGGAATAGCCTTGCTGCCTTGCTGGTATTAACCGTTTCCTACGGATTTCTTATTACCGGAAGAATGGAGAAAAGGAAATCCGATAACAGGCATGCGCAGATCGCAAGGGCCATTGCTGAGGATCTGAAACGGGAAACAAACCGGGATGATGAATTTCTCCTGCTTTGCGAAGATCCGGACAATATCCTTTCTGTTCCACGAATATCGGAACGAAAACCATTTGTTGTGTACCGGTTTGTACCCACGCGCTCTGACAAAATATATGAATGGTACCAGAAAGTACTTCTTAACCGGAAAGTGCAGGATAATCCTGGCATCCTTTTATCAGACATTTCTTTTAAAAATGTGAGCGCAGTGGTTTCCTGCATCCCTCTCGAAGGGGATTTTCTCAGGCTTGTTTCCAGAAGGGAGTACCTATATTTATATAAAGTAATGCGCCATCAGTAATATTGTCCGGGATGCCGGAAAACGAAGTTTTGAGACATTTTTCCCTGTTCCACACTGATGCGATTTTTTTTACTTTTGTCGTTTCATTGTCAAGAATCAGAAGATTATGGACTATAATTTCAGGGAAATAGAAAAAAACTGGCAGTCATTCTGGAACCGTCATCATGTGTACCAGGTGGAAGTTGATCCGGCAAAGCCCAAATACTATGTACTGGACATGTTTCCTTATCCGTCGGGTGCCGGTTTGCATGTAGGTCATCCCCTGGGGTACATTGCATCGGATATCTATGCGCGTTACAAACGTCATTGTGGTTTCAATGTACTGCATCCCATGGGATATGATGCATTTGGACTTCCGGCTGAGCAATATGCCATTCAAACCGGGCAGCATCCGGCTGTCACAACCGAAAGAAATATTGCGCGTTATCGCGAGCAGCTCGATAAAATCGGTTTTTCATACGACTGGAACAGGGAAGTGCGTACCTGCGATCCCGCCTATTATAAATGGACGCAATGGGCCTTTTTGCAAATGTTTCATCACTGGTATAACCGGGAAACAGAACGGGCTGAACCAATCAGTAAGTTGATCGACGAATTCAGCAAGCATGGAAGTTCACGGGTACATGCTGCCTGTAATGAGCATCCTCCTTTTTCGGCTGAAGAGTGGAACAGGATGGATGAAAGGTCGCAGCAGGAAATGCTGATGAATTACCGGATTGCATATCTCTCGGAAGCCATGGTCAATTGGTGTCCGGCTCTGGGTACGGTTCTGGCGAATGATGAAGTAAAAGATGGATTTTCGGTCCGTGGTGGCCATCCGGTTGAGCAAAGAAAGATGAAACAGTGGCTGTTGCGTGTCTCTGCCTATGCCCAGCGATTGCTCGACGGGCTTGATACCATTGACTGGACCGATTCATTGAAGGAAATGCAGCGCAACTGGATTGGAAGAAGTGAAGGTGCTGAAATATATTTCCCCGTGAAGGGAGTTGAAGAGCCTCTTGTTGTATTTACGACTCGTCCTGATACACTTTGGGGGGTTACCTTTATGGTACTGGCTCCTGAAAGTGAATGGGTCTGGAAAGTTACTGCGCCGGAATATCAATCAAAGGTTGAAGCATACCTCGAAGAGGTAAAGCGCAGAAACGAAAGGGAAAGGATGGCCGATACCAGAAAAACAGGGGTCTTTACCGGCGGTTATGTCATACATCCTTTTACCCGTGAAGAGATTCCCATTTGGGTGAGTGATTATGTTTTGGCCGGGTACGGTACGGGAGCAATTATGGCTGTTCCTGCTCATGACCAACGCGACTGGGAATTTGCAAAAACATTCCATTTGCCTATTGTTCAGGTAATTGAAGGTGGTAATGTAGAAAAAGAGGCCTTTGACAGCTGGGATGCCAGAGTGATGAACAGTGATTTCATTTCCGGCCTTCCGGTTCCTGAAGCAATAAAGAGGGTTACCCAAGAACTGGAAAAAAGAAATCTGGGCGTAAGAAAGGTGAATTACAGGATCAGGGATGCTATTTTCAGCCGCCAAAGATACTGGGGAGAGCCTTTTCCGATTTATTACAAAGACGGGATTCCTTTTCCGCTTGAAGAAAAAGATCTTCCGCTTGTGCTTCCTGAAATTGAAAGTTATCTGCCTACGGAAAAGGGGGAACCTCCGCTGGCAAGGGCAAAAAACTGGCATACTCCCGAAGGATATCCGTATGAAGTAAGTACCATGCCGGGTTTCGCGGGTTCGTCGGCTTATTACCTCCGTTACATGGATCCTCATAACGATGAAGCTCTTGTTTCACGCGAAGCCAATCTTTACTGGCAGGATGTTGATCTGTACATCGGAGGAACAGAGCATGCAACAGGGCATCTTATCTACTCCCGGTTCTGGAACAAGTTTCTTTATGACCTTGGCTATGTATGCAAGGATGAACCATTCCGTAAGCTGATCAATCAGGGCATGATTCAGGGTCGTTCCAATTATGTTTACCGGATCAAAGGTACCAATACGTATGTTTCTTACGGACTGAAAGATCAGTACGATGTAATGGCTATTCATGTTGATATTCATCTGGTTGAAAACGATATACTTGACATCGAGGCTTTCAGGAAGTGGAGCCCGGAATATGCTTTGGCCGAATTTATTCTCGAAGACGGAAAATATGTTTGCGGCTGGGCAATTGAAAAAATGTCCAAGTCGATGTACAATGTGATCAATCCGGACGAAATTATTGAAAAGTATGGTGCCGACACGTTGCGTATGTATGAAATGTTTCTCGGCCCCCTGGAACAGTCCAAGCCATGGGATACCAATGGAATTGACGGGGTTCACAGGTTTCTCAGGAAGTTTTGGAGGCTGTTCCATAACAGCGAAAACGGATTTGAAGTTACTGATGAAGCTCCTCTGAGGCAGGAACTTGCCATTCTGCATCGGACGATAAAAAAAGTAAGGGACGATATAGAACGTTTTTCGTTCAACACGGCAGTGAGTACCTTCATGATCTGCGTGAATGAATTGTCTGATCTGAAATGCCGCAAACGGTCAGTTCTGGAACCACTGGTTGTTCTCCTTTCTCCTTTCGCACCGCATATTGCTGAGGAACTCTGGCATTTGCTGGGCCATACAGATACGGTGTGTGATGCTGCTTATCCTGTTTATGACGAAGCCTATGTGGTGGAGGATAATTTTGAATATCCGGTATCTTTCAACGGGAAACTACGATTCAAACTGAACCTTCCGCTCGACATGCCTGTACCGGAAATTGAAAAAACAGTATTGGCCGATCCGACAGCACAAAAATGGCTTTCGGGAAAGCAACCGAAAAAAATTATCATAGTGCCGGGCAAGATTATAAATGTGGTTGTTTGATGGGGATTAAAAATTCTATCCGAAAAGAAGCAAAAGCCTATCTGATCATTACCCTCGGGTTGCTGGTGAATGCCCTGGGATGGGTTCTTTTTCTTATTCCGGCTGATATTACAGGAGGAGGTGTTAGCGGTATAGCCGCTATCATCTATTTTGCCACCGGATTCCCTATGGGAGTTAGCTACCTGGCAATCAATGTCATTCTTATTCTGATTGCAATACGTCTTCTGGGAGCTTCTTTTGGCGTAAAAACCATTTATTCGGTCGTTGTCCTCTCGGTCCTTTTTTCGGTACTTCAGGGTATACTGAAACATCCGATTGTGCATGACGATTTCATGGCCACGGTAATCGGCGGATTTATGGCCGGTGCCGGCGTGGGGATTGTGTTTACCCAGGGAGGGAGTACCGGAGGAACCGACATTATTGCTATGATCGTAAACCGGTATAGAAATATGAGTCCGGGACGTGTTATTCTGTTGTGCGATATTTTCATTATTTCCAGTTCCTTTCTGGTTTTCCGGTCAATAGAAAAAGTGGTTTTTGGCTTCGTGGTTATGGCGGTCACAGCATACACTATTGATATCGTCATTTCAGGAGCCAGACAATCGTATCAGCTTTTTATCTTCTCAAAACGGTATGAGCAAATAGCTGAGCGCATCGCCAGGGAAGTCCATAGAGGTGTAACCATTGTCAATGGCCAGGGATGGTATACAAAAGATGACCAGAAAGTATTATTGGTATTGGTTCGTAAACATGAAGTAAACGACGTATTCAGAATTATACGTCAGGTTGATCCCAAAGCATTCATGTCACTTGCTGAGGTCATGGGAGTTTATGGAGAGGGATTTGACAGAATAAGAGGTTGATATTTCATCATGCAGGCTCCTAATCCTTCTTGCTGAGCAGTTTTTCAATCACTTCGGGATAGTGTTGGTACTCAAGCTGATGAACCCTCTCTGCCAGCGTTTCGGGCGTATCGTCAGGAAGAACCGGGCAACGGGCCTGGAAAATAATTTCACCCCGGTCATATTCACTGTTTACATAATGTATGGTTATGCCCGACTCCTTTTCATGATTGGCAATAACGGCCTCATGAACTTTCTGTCCGTACATGCCTTTCCCACCATAGGCAGGCAAAAGGGCAGGATGAATATTGATAATCCTGTTAGGATATTGCCGCAGAATTTTTTCAGGAACAAGCCATAAAAACCCGGCAAGAACAATGAAATCTATTTTCTCATTAAGCAGAATTTGAAGCACCACGTCTGTCTGATAAAATTCTTCTTTGTTGAATACGAAGGTTTTAACATTAAGTTTCTTTGCCCGCTCCAGTACTCCGGCGTTCTTTTTATTGGAAAGAACAAGTTTGACTTTAATGAAAGGGTGATTTTGAAAAGTGCGCATGATGCGTTCAGCGTTTGTTCCTGATCCTGAGGCAAATATAGCTATATTGCTCATATTCAATACTTTAATAAAGTTTTGTCGATTTTACTCATTGGATTCAGGGGTCAAAATACAAAGAAAATACAGTAATTTTGAAGGGCTGAAGGGATTTTTTTTGTTTTTTTTCAGGAATTGCATTTCTTTGCAGCGATAAAATCAAAAGAAGTATTAACCTAAAACTTACAATTATGTCTGACATCGCTTCAAGAGTAAAGTCAATTATTGTTGACAAACTGGGTGTTGACGAAAGTGAAGTTACGCCCGAAGCCAGCTTCACCAACGATCTGGGAGCTGATTCTCTTGACACGATAGAGCTGATCATGGAATTCGAGAAGGAATTCAATCTGAGTATTCCTGACGATGCAGCTGAAGGGATCAGCACAGTGGGAGAAGCCATTAAGTACATTGAAGAAAACGTTAAGAAATAAATTCCAAAACCTGGATTTATGGAGTTGAAACGGGCGGTAGTTACTGGCCTGGGGGCGGTTACACCTGTTGGAAATAATGTGCCGGAGTTTTGGAAAAACATTATTGACGGGGTAAGTGGTTGTGAACTTATTACCCGTTTCGATACATCCAAATTCAAAACCAGGTTTGCCTGCCAGGTAAAGAATTTTGATCCCACTCTGGTCATCGACAAAAAGGAGGTCAGGAAGCTGGATTTATTTTCCCAGTTTTCGCTTGTCTGTGCGCATGAGGCAGTTGTTGATTCCGGTCTTGATCTGGAGAATATTGATCATGATCGTGCAGGAGTCATCTGGGGATCAGGAATTGGCGGGATAGAAACATTTTTGCAGGAAGTGCGCGGGTATTTGGGCGGTGATGGGACCCCCAGGTACAGTCCGTTCTTTATACCCCGCATGATTGCTGACATAGCTGGTGGTCATATTTCAATAAAATACAATTTCAGGGGTCCGAATTATACAACGGTATCGGCCTGTGCATCATCCAATAACGCCATAGCGGAAGCATTAATGCTCATAAGGCTTGGGAAAGCGGATATTATCCTTGCTGGTGGTTCCGAAGCGGCCATTAATGAACCCGGTCTTGGAGGATTTAATGCCATGCATGCGTTGAGCACACGTAATGACGAATATAAAACGGCTTCCCGTCCATTTGACGGTACCCGTGATGGGTTTGTTATGGGCGAAGGAGGAGGTGCGCTCGTCATTGAGGAATATGAACATGCCCGAAAACGGGGTGCCCGTATTTATTGTGAACTTATGGGAGCCGGGCTAACGGCCGATGCTTATCATCTGACAGCTCCCCATCCCGAAGGGCTTGGGGCAAGAAAAGTGATGGAACTGGCTGTCAAAGATGCAGGATTGAATCCTGAACAGATCGATTACATCAATATGCATGGTACGTCAACGCCCCTGAACGACGTGGCAGAAGCTACGGCAGTAAAGGCAGTATTCGGCGACCACGCCTACAGGATGCATCTCAGTTCCACCAAATCCATGACGGGGCATTTGCTCGGGGCTGCCGGTGTGGTGGAAGCTATTGCCACCATCCTTGCTATACGAGACAGCATTGTGCCACCCACCATGCATTTTACCACGGAAGACCCGAACATCGACTACAAGCTGAATTTTACCTTTAATAAAGCCCAGCAACGCGAAATCCGTTATGCTCTCAGTAATACCTTCGGGTTTGGAGGGCATAACGTTAGTGTAGTCTTTGGAAAAATATCCTGAATTCTCGTGTGATTAAGCCTATTTTTAGCCGTTTTCGCAGGAAAACGGACGTACAGCGCAGATTGTTCTACCAGTTGCCACCTATAACAGGTTTCCGACCGGGAAACTTGTCACTTTATGAACTGGCATTTATCCACCGTTCGGCTTCCATACGAATGCCCGACGGAGAGGTTATGAACAATGAGCGGCTCGAATACCTGGGCGATGCAGTACTCGATGCCATCATCAGCGATTTTCTCTTTAACAGCTTCCCCGATAAAGATGAAGGTTTCCTTTCTAAACTCCGGAGTCGGATTGTTAAAAGAACCCAGCTTAACCAGCTTGCCGAAAAAATGGGTATACATAAGTTGCTGGTATCCAATACTGAGCATGGAAACGGAGTAAAAAATGTATACGGTGATGCCCTGGAGGCTCTGGTTGGTGCTGTTTATCTCGACCGGGGATTTCAACGGGCCAGAAAGTTTGTTCTGGAACGTGTTCTGAACAAGTATATCGATCTGGAAGCCCTGATATCCCAGGAAGCTGATTTTAAAAGCCGCGTGATTGAATGGGCCCAGAAGGAGAAAAAGGACATAAGTATAGAAACTCAGGAAATTTATCAGGAAGATGCGAAAGTCCCTGTTTTTTTCAGTCGTGTACGACTCGGAGAACAAGTACTTGGTGAAGGAACAGGTTCTTCAAAAAAGGAAGCAGAGCAGAATGCAGCAGAAATAGCTTATTACCAGTATCTGGTTTTTCATTAAAATGCCGTGTATGCCCCGCACAGCGCATGTACTTAAAGAAAAAACTCCTGGTGAACTTCATTTGATTGCTATTGCGTCCCATGAAGCCGACTATCGTATTTCATGGCTGGTGAATTCGTCTCTTAAAATACAATTGCGCAAAGTATCCGATCACCTTGTATCTGTGGATGCCGGTGCTGAGGAGAAATCAGGTTTTCCCTGTTTCCATTATTCCGATCAGGATGCTTTGCTTGAATATTATCTGGTTGGCAATCATTCTGTAAAGGGGTATCTTTTGCCTAAATTTAAAAACATTGACTATTTTCTGCATATTGTCGGTGAGACCCATGCTGATTTTCTGAAAAACATTGTTTCACGACTGAAAACTGCGCCGGGAATTATTACTGCTTTTGAAGTTGTTTTGACGGAACCACGGCTAATCCAACTGTTTCAGTTCATGTGACCCATGGTTTATGCAACCTACTTTTATACGAGAGATTTGTTTTACCTTTGTAATTCCAAAAAAGGAAGTGTGCGTAATCTTTTTTTAGTCCTTTACATGGTAGGTTCCATTTCCTGCCTGGCCCAGGGAAGTACCGGAAACGATATCTATTCCCGCTTTCTGAGGGAATTGCGCGAGAATGGTAGATCAAAGGGTAATGTTGAGATTATTGCTCCGGTTCAGTTAGATACTCTGGTAAATTATTTTTGCTACCAGACAACATTGCAGCAAAAGCAAGGTTTCCCGGGCTATCGTATCCGGATCTTTTCCGACGGATCCCAGTCGGCCCGCCAGAAAATGTTTGCTGAAAAGGCCAGGTTTCTCAAGCATTTCGAGCAGTATGGCGTTTACATTTCTTACGTGGCTCCTTACTGGAAAATATATGTGGGCGACTTTCTTACCCGCAGTGAAGCATTAAAAGCGTATGAAATGATTAAGAAAGTCTATCCCTATGCATTTATTGTAAACGATTTTGTTACAATTTCTAATTGAAAGATTGCCGCAAACGGCACGCATATGAGCGAACTGATCAAACACGAATGCGGAATAGCCCTGATAAGACTATTGAAACCACTTGAGTACTATCAGCAGAAGTACGGATCCTGGTTGTATGGATTGCATAAATTGTACCTGCTGATGGAAAAACAGCATAACCGTGGACAGGACGGAGCTGGCGTTGCCGCTGTTAAATTTGATATGGACCCTGGGATGCCCTATATTTTCCGGCACCGGTCGATTGAACAAAATGCGATTGATGATGTATTCAGAAAAATATCCAAAGCATACCGAAAGCTGGAAAAGAAGGACCAGGAGCTGATGTCGGATGTTACCTATGTAAAAAGCCACATACCTTTTGCAGCCGAATTGTACCTTGGACATCTTCGGTACGGAACTTTCGGGGGGAACACTCTTGATTACGTGCATCCGGTTATGCGGCAGAATAACTGGCGTTCACGAAACCTGGTCATGGCCGGAAACTTTAACCTGACCAATGTGGATGAAATTTTCAGCATACTGGTCGATCTGGGCCAGCATCCGAAAGATTTCTCAGATACCGTTACTATTCTTGAAAACGTAGGGCACTTTCTCGACACAGAAGTTCAACGGAAATTCAATCAGTTTAAGGCAGAAGGCTACAACAACCGGGAAATTTCGTTTCTGATAGAGGAAAATCTTGATGTTTCCTATATCCTCAGAGAATCGAGCAAAAAGTGGGACGGCGGTTACGCCATCATCGGGATGATAGGTCACGGTGATGCTTTTGTTATGCGCGATCCATGGGGGATCAGACCAGCATTTTATTATAAGGATGAGGAAGTTGCCGTAGTTGCATCGGAACGTCCTGTAATTCAAACGGTATTCAATGTTCCCTATGAACAGGTTCATGAAATACCTGCAGGTAATGCATTGATTATTAAGAAGAAAGGAGATGTTTTCCTGTCAGAAGTTCGGGAACCCAAGTCGAAGAAATCCTGTTCCTTTGAACGGATTTATTTTTCCCGGGGCAGTGATCGTGATATATACCGGGAAAGGAAAGCCCTGGGCGAACTGCTGGTGCCTTCCATACTAAAAGCGGTCGATTACGATCTGGATCATACGGTATTTTCCTATATACCCAACACGGCTGAAACGGCGTTCTATGGAATGATCAAAGGGATTGAACGTTATATGCTGGAAGAGACTTTCGGAAGCATCAACGGACGCAACCAGATGATTGGAAAAGAGGAGCTGACTGCCATTCTGTACAGGAAGCCAAGGGTAGAAAAGGTAGCCATCAAAGATATCAGGTTAAGAACATTTATCAGCCAGGATAAAGGAAGGGACGATCTGGTGGAACATGTATATGATATCACCTACGGAACACTGGAACCGGGTGTGGATAACCTTGTTATTATTGATGACAGCATAGTGCGGGGTACTACCCTGAAGAAGAGCATCCTACGAATACTTGACCGGCTGGGTCCTAAAAAAATAGTTGTGGTTTCTTCTTCTCCCCAGATCAGGTATCCTGATTGTTACGGAATTGATATGGCCAAACTGGGCGATTTTATAGCATTCCGTGCCGCCGTCCGATTACTTCAGGATACGAGCCAGCACAAAATTCTGAATGAAGTGTACCGTAAATGTAAGGAGCAGCAGCATAAGCCGAAGGAGGAGATAGTTAATTATGTGAAAGAAATATATGCCCCGTTCAGCGATGAAGAGATTTCAGCCAAAATTGCTGAACTGCTTAAAACGGAAGGTATAAAGGCAGAGGTGCGCATTGTGTATCAAACGGTTGAGAATCTTCACAAGGCCTGTCCGAATCATACCGGCGACTGGTATTTTACCGGTGACTATCCTACTCCTGGAGGAAACAAAGTGGTAAACACCTCCTTCATCAATTTCATGGAGGGCCGTAATCAAAGAGCCTACTGAGGGAAAATCTTGTCTCGGCTCAGGTAGTATCTCCATCGTTTATAGGTGGAGACATGCCGTTCGACCTTTTCAACATACAGGTCGCTTATGGTAATCATTATCCCCGTTTCCTCAACATTCCCAAAATCCTCGGTTATTACCGTGCCGAACACTTTGAGTGTGGGCGAAAGATTCATATAGGCGCTGATGAGCGGAGGGATGTTTTCGTGATGGGCTCTTACTTTCTTCACAAGAATTCGGTAATTTTCCTGGATGGAAGGCGCATTGAAAATTTGTTCCATTTCTTCAAGGTTGCAATCCATCGGAAGTGGCTTGATAGGTTTTACCAGGCCTTCCCTGTCGCCATAAAACTTATTGAGAAAACACAGAATTAGATTTCGGGCTTCTTTGTTAAACCCCGGATACATGGTGACCTTTCCGAAGAAATATTTTATGTGTGGATGATCCACAATCAGCGTACCCAAACCATCCCAGAGATTGTCGAGCGCATAGATTCCTTTCCGTGCTCTTTGCGGATTGGTCGACTGGTAGGCAGGCTGCACAAAAGACCTCCCGAGTTCTATGGTATAGGGCAGATATTCCTGTTTGAATTGATCGGAGAAACTAAACAAATGGGAAGTCACCAGCTTTGATGCAATGGAATCGCCACTTTCTCCGTCATGAGGAATATAGAATCGATATCCTCCCAGAATTTCCTTGAATTTGGGGTCCCAAACAATCAACTGATGGTAGGGATCAGGAGCTGTATCGTAGTCATCAATACCACATTCTTTCCCGGTTCCCCCACCTGCCCTGCGGAAGCTCACTTCTCTCAGACGGCCTACTTCCCGCATCAGGTGCGGGGAATCATGGGCTGTGAAGATATAGATCTCGTTGTGGCCATAGTTGGTCTGGCACTTGAGTTTATCCGGGGTAAGTTCCTGCAGAAGAAGTTCTTTTTCAACCGGAGGAATAATTTCTTTCATGATACTATCTGACAAAATTGATTCGACTTCAAAAGTAATGTATTTAAAACCTATCTTTTTCCGGTAGGGTATAGACAATCTTCCGAACCCAATCAGCCCATTCCTGCGGCGATCTTGTATGATCGAATGTTTTCCAGGGTATGGGTTTACCGAAAATCAGGGTGAGCTTTTTATTCCTGTGCCGGTATGTTTCATCGGGAAGCAGGAACATTTCAAGATTCGATTTGATGCCGAGAAACTTCCTCAGGTTGGCCAGAAAATAAAAATGGGAAGTATTCCGTCCGCTGAAATGGAAAGGAATTATATCGCGCTGGTATTGAACCGCTTTCTGAATGAAATTTTTTTTCCAGGGCAGGTCTTCAATTTTTCCTTTTATGCGGCGCGAAACCAGGCCGGATGGGAAAGTGAGAATCTGGGCATCGGAACGCATGGCTTCATCAATCATCCGCGCAGCATCCCTTCCATGTGGGCCATGTTTGTTGATGGGGACAAATAATGGTTCCAGATTTCTGATATTCATAAGAATATCATTCACCAGAAATCGGACTTTTGGATATTTTTTCCCGAGAAAGTTCATGAGAACCATTCCGTCAAATCCTCCAAGCGGATGATTCCCTGCAAAGATGAACCTTCCCTGCAACGGCAGATTTTCTTCACCGATAATTTCTGTAGTTACATTGAAATCGGCAATGACTGCTTCAATGAACTCCAGCCCCTGCTTATGTCCGTGCTTTCGTAAAAAATTATTGATATAATCTTCATGCACAAGATTTTTGATAAACCGGTAAACAAAGCCGGGAATCAATGGCGCCAGCCGTGGATTTTTCTGATGAAAAACCTTCCTTACATCAACATACTGTATTGCTTTTTCCGATCCACCAGAGTCCATAAGAGCATGAATATGCAAAAAGCAAATTTAACAAAAACTGACACGGGTGAGAATCGTAGTCCGGGAAAATATTTACCCTGAGAAAACAGTCCGGTTTTGATAAGCTTTCAGAAACCTAAACGCATTGGCATATTTGGACTATGAAACAACTGATTGATTCACAGCCTGATGGCCTGTAAGAAAAATAACCGGATGAAAAGTTATTAACAAAGTGGTAAAAAATGGCAAAAAGTGGTAAAAAGTGGAGAAAAATGTTATAATTTTACATTCCAGACTGTAGCTCATGAATTCCTTCATAGGAGAATATCATTGCAAGGTTGACGCAAAGGGCAGGATTATGCTTCCTGCTGCTTTCAAGAAGCAATTATCGCCGGCTTCCAATGATTCTTTTGTTGTAAAAAAAGACATTTATGAAGCCTGCCTGGTAATGTATCCTCTGGAGGAATGGGAGCGTCAGAATGCTATTATCCGCAGCCGCATCAATCCATACAATCCGGAACATAACCGTTTTGTAAGGGAGTTTTACAAAGGGGCTGCTGAGATTACACTGGACGGGAACAACCGTTTGCTTTTGCCCCGCCGGTTACTGGATGAAGTGGGTATTGAGGGGGAGGTGATACTGGCAGGGCAATTGGGCAAGATTGAAATATGGGCTGCCGGCAGGTACGGGAAGATGGCCCCGGATGATTTTGCCCGCCTGGCGGAGAAAATTATGGGAGGAGATCAGAGTAACAATAATATCCCATAGATGAACTACCATCAACCTGTCATGCTTTCGGAAAGTATGCAGGCACTTGACATAAAGCCTGACGGGGTTTATGTCGATTTGACCTACGGGGGTGGCGGTCACGCAAGGGAAATTATGAAAGCTCTGAAGAAGGGGAAACTGATTGCTTTTGACCAGGATCCTGATGTGCGACCTGACATATCTGCTAAAGGCAGGTTTTATTTCTTCCGGGCCAATTACAGATTTCTGTCTCATTTTCTCTGCTTCCTTGAAATTGAGGCAGTTGATGGGATCTTTGCCGATCTGGGTGTTTCGTGGCATCAGTTTGATGAACCGAAACGTGGTTTCACCTTTCGCAGTGACGGACCTCTTGATATGCGCATGAGCCTGCATGGTGACCGGAGCGCTGCTCACCTGGTGAATACACTGACTGAGGAACAACTTCGTACCATTTTCCGTGAATACGGGGAATTGCGCGAAGCCGGATCTATAGCCAGGGCTATTGTGAAAGCTCGCAGCGTAAAACCCATCCTGACAGCGGCGCAGCTCAATGAGTGCCTGGGAGGTTTGATTCCCGGACATCTTGCCAATCGTTTCCTGGCCAGAGTCTACCAGTCTCTGCGAATGGAAGTCAATCAGGAGCTGAAGTGCCTCGCGGAGATGCTGGAACAAACACCACGATGGATAAAACCCGGTGGAAGACTGGTAGTTATATCTTATCACAGTCTTGAGGACAGGATGGTAAAACATTTTATCAAAGCAGGAAACGTGAGGGGTGAGGTGGTAAAGGATTTATATGGTAATCCTGTTGCTCCTTTCCGGCCGATAGGATCTCATGCTATGAAGCCATCAGGGGAGGAAATAGCCACCAATCCCCGTGCACGCAGCGCTAAACTCAGAACCGGAGAAAGATTATAAAAATGAACACAACAGAACGGGAAAGGGAAGAAAGGGAAAAATCCTCGGTTGTTGATGAGGAACTGAAGGGTTTCAGTTTTCGGCAAATTATTGACGGAAGTTTGCTTACACGGCAGGCAGTTCTCAGGCAACTTCCGTTCATTCTCTTTTTGACCTTACTGGCGGTTCTGTACATTGCCAACCGGTACAATGCAATGCGCATGACCCGCCAGGTGAATGAACTGCAGGCAGAAATCAGGGAACTTAGGGCGCGTTCCATAACTATGGCGGCTGAGCTGATGAATATTTCGCGGCAGTCGCAGGTTGCCAAAATGGTTCAGGAAAAGGGCCTTGACCTGAAGGAATCGGTAACGCCCCCGCGGGTTCTTAAATAAGTATTGAAAGGCATGGCTGCTGAGATAAAAAAGGATATTCTGTGGAGAGTGGGATTTATCTATTTTGTCTTCCTACTTGGGGGGATTGCCATCATTGGAAAGATTGTATATCTCCAGCTGGCTGAAGGAAATGTCTGGCGCGAAAAGGCCGACAAACTGGCATTGAAAAATATGATTATCACTCCTCAGCGGGGAGACATCCTTGCGGAAGACGGACGAATTATTTCCACTTCCCTTCCCTATTATGAGATCAGGGTAGATATGGCATCATCAGCTATCAATGATGTTGTATTTTATAAGAGCATCGATTCCCTCAGTTTGTGCCTTTCGCATCTTTTCCGTGATCGCAGCAGGGAATCATACAAGGCGGAGTTGGTCTCAGCACGTCGGAACAAGGAAAGATTTCATCTGCTGAAGCGAAGGGTGAGCTATGATGAATTACATCAGTTAAGAACCTTTCCTTTGTTTCGGCTGGGACAATATAAGGGAGGACTTATAGTTCTTCAGGATAATGTTCGTTTTATGCCGCATGGTGACCTGGCGGCCCGAACGGTAGGATATATAACCAAAAGCGATGAAGGGAATATTGTCGGGATTGAAGGAGCATACGATGAATACCTTCGGGGAAAGGAAGGTGTCAGGCTTATGCAGCGAATTCCGGGAGGGCTTTGGATGCCTATCAGCGGAGGAGATCAGGTGGAACCTGAAGATGGAGTGGATGTGGTTACTACCATCGACATCAATCTTCAGGACCTTGCAGAAGCTGCTCTGAGGAAGCAGCTTGAACTGCACCGTGCTCATCATGGTACAGTGGTGGTAATGGAGGTGGGTACCGGAGAAATCAGGGCCATGGTTAATCTGGGTCTGGATGAGTTTGGCCGCTACAGGGAAGTTTATAATTATGCCATCGGGGAGAGTTCAGAACCTGGTTCCACTTTTAAATTGCCTGTCTTGATGGCAGCTTTTGAGGACCATCTGGTTGAACTTAACGATACGGTAAACACCGGCAAGGGAAAATTCAGGATATATGACAAGGAGATCCGGGATGCACATGATGAAGGATTTGGACTTATTACCGTTAAGCAGGTGTTTGAGTATTCCTCCAATGTCGGAATGGCAAAGCTCATTACAAGGCTTTATAAAAACAGGGAAAAAGATTTTGTTGACCGTCTCTACCATTTTCATTTAAATGAACCGCTGGGAATAGAGCTTAAAGGGGAAGGAAAGCCGGAAATACGTTATCCGGGGACAAAGTACTGGTCGGGGATTTCCCTTGCCATGATGGCGCATGGGTATGAAGTTCGGCTCACTCCCTTGCAGATCCTGACATTTTATAATGCAGTAGCTAACAATGGCCGTATGATGCGGCCTATGTTTGTCAATGAACTGCGGCAGAGGGGTAGAACAATTAAACGCTTCAGTCCGCAGGTAATTGATCCATCCATATGTTCAAGGGCAACATTAAAGAAAGCACGGGCTATGCTCGAAGGGGTTGTTGATAGCGGAACAGCCATGAACCTGAGGGATGCCTCCTGCAAAATTGCCGGTAAAACAGGAACAGCGCAGATTGCCAATCAGAAATTTGGTTACGGAAGCCAGTACCTGGCGTCGTTTGTGGGATACTTCCCTGCCGAAGATCCAAAATACAGCTGTATTGTCTGGGTCAGTTCCCCGTCGAACAGCGTGTATTATGGGAATATAGTTGCCGGACCTGTTTTTAAGGAAATTGCCCGGAAAATTTATGCCACGCGAATTGCAGTTGATAACGAAGTGGAGAAAATCGGCTGGTTCGAAAAAGTTGAACCTCCTTATACCAAAGGTGGTTATTGGCCTGAACTGAAAAAAGTGCTCGATGCCCTTGATATACCGGCGGAGAAGGGAAATGATGCTTCTTCGCACTGGGTCATCACACAGAAACAGGACGATAAAGTACTCTGTTTCGGGAAAGTTTATACTCAGAATCTGATGCCCGATGTCAAAGGGCTGGGACTCAAGGATGCTTTATATATTCTTGAGAACTTTGGTTTGGAAGTAAGTGTAAATGGCAAAGGAACTGTCATAAATCAATCGCCCCAGCCGGGAGTGAGAATTCAGAAAGGTGAAAGGGTACAACTTGAAATGAGTCAGTAAGATGAAGATATTGCGCGACATAATTTCCAATCTTCCTGTTCAATCGGTATCAGGAAACCTTGATATTCCTGTTGACAGGATTGTTACGGATTCCAGAATTGCCAGACAGGGGGATCTATTTATCGCCGTCAGAGGTACAAAGTTTGACGGACACTCATTTATACCCGAAGTGATCCGGCAGAGAGTTAATGCTGTGGTTTGTGAAAGCATACCCGAAAATGTTTCCGGAGAAATTACATGGATTAAGGTACCTGATACTTCATCAGCTCCGGGACTGTTAGCTTCAGCATTTTACGGAAATCCTTCAGCGCATCTCAAATTGGTAGGTGTAACGGGAACCAATGGTAAAACAACCACGGCTACATTGCTGTATCGTTTATTTTGGGCACTGGGATACAAGGCAGGTTTAATGTCAACCATCTGCAATTACATCGGTGAGGAAGTATTACCTGCTACCCATACGACACCTGACCCCATTCAATTGCAGGGACTTTTGCACCGAATGGTGCAGGAAAACTGCACGCACTGTTTCATGGAGGTCAGCTCCCATGCTGCCCATCAAAACAGGATTGCCGGCATCGAATTTTCGGGTGCGGTATTTACAAATCTGACGCATGATCATCTCGACTATCACCAGACTTTTGATAACTATCTGCAGGCTAAGAAAAAATTCTTTGATGAGCTTCCACAGCGGGCATTTGCTCTGGTCAACCGGGACGACCGCAATGGCATGGTGATGATTCAGAATACTAAAGCTGACAGGAAAACATATTCCCTGAAGAGTCCTTCGGATTTTCATGCGCGGATTCTGGAAAGCCACATGGAAGGAATGCTGCTGAAAATCGGCCAGCAGGAAGTATGGACGCGGCTGGTCGGTGAATTTAATGCCTACAATTTTCTTGCTGTATATGCTGCTGCAGTTCTTCTGGGTGAAGAACCCGGGCTCGTTCTGGAAAAAATGAGCCAGCTGGAAGGAGTGAAAGGCAGGATTGAACGTCTTCGTTCTCCTGATGGCAGAATGGCTGTGGTGGATTATGCTCATACACCAGATGCTCTTAAAAATGTTCTGGAAACCTTATTGAAAATAAGGGGATCCAAGCCATATGCGATCATTGGTGTAATTGGTGCAGGTGGAGACCGTGACCGGACAAAACGTCCCAAAATGGGCCGTATTGCGGCATCGCTTTGCGATCGGCTTATTATTACCTCCGATAACCCACGGAGTGAAGACCCTGAATTGATTATTGGAGAAATTAAAGAGGGAATAGATCCTTCCGATAAGAACAAGGTAATCAGTATTGTGAACCGTGCGGAAGCCATCCGAACAGCCTGTATGATGGCACATCCGGACGATGTGGTTCTTATAGCCGGTAAAGGACATGAAACATACCAGGAAATTAAAGGAATCAAATATCCTTTTGATGATATGGAGGAGGTGAAAAAGGCCTTTGGATTAACTGATTAATTGCAGAAAAGTATGTTATACCATTTGTTTGAGCACTTACAAAGAGTTGAAATTCCCGGGGGCCGGTTGTGGGGATATTTGTCCTTCCGTTCAGCTCTCTCAATTATCACAGCTCTATTAATCTCGTTGTTTATTGGTAAGCGTATTATTCGTTTGCTTCAAAAGAAACAGATCGGTGAGGTGGTGCGCGATCTGGGGCTGGAAGGACAGCTTCAGAAGAAAGGCACTCCCACTATGGGAGGAATAATTATTATTATCTCAATCCTGGTTCCTGTATTGCTTTTTGCCAATCTTACCAATGTATATATCCAGCTGATGATCATAACAACCGTCTGGCTTGGTATGATCGGATTAGCTGACGATTACATTAAGGTATTTCAACATAATAAAAAAGGGCTTGCAGGCCGGGTGAAAATTCTGGGGCAGGTAATTCTTGGCGTCATTGTTGGTGTAGTTTTATATACGAGTCCGCAGGTAGTTGTGCGCGAAAAAGTTAGGGGCAGCGATGGCCTTCCTGTTTACAGGGAAATAAGAACTCCGGGAAGTGAGGTCGTTACCAGAATTTATTCCACAAAGCCCATTAAGTCAACAAAAACCACAATTCCGTTTGTAAAAAACCATGAGTTTGATTATGCATCGCTGGTGAAATTTGCCGGTAAGAAAGCAGAAATAGCCGGCTGGATTGTCTTTATTCTTGCAGTTATTTTCATTATTACAGCTGTTTCCAACGGAGCCAATATGACAGATGGCCTCGATGGCCTGGCAACAGGAACATCTGCTATTATTGGGTTTACCCTTGGAGTTTTTGCTTACCTGTCAGGTAATATTATTTACGCCGGATACCTTAATATTATGTATATCCCCAATGCCGGGGAGCTGGTGGTATTCATGGGAGCGTTTATCGGAGCACTTATTGGTTTTCTCTGGTACAATACCTACCCAGCCCAGGTATTTATGGGCGATACAGGTAGCCTTACCCTGGGCGGGATTATCGCTGTTTTTGCCATCATTGTCCGCAAAGAACTGCTAATCCCCGTACTCTGCGGAATTTTCTTCGTCGAAAGTCTTTCTGTCATGCTGCAGGTAGGATACTTCAAATATACACGCAGAAAATACGGAGAGGGGAGGCGGATTTTCAAAATGGCACCACTGCATCATCATTATCAGATGCTTGGTTATCCGGAAGCTAAAATTGTTGCACGCTT
Source organism: Bacteroidota bacterium (assembly GCA_029571215.1). GTDB lineage: Bacteria > Bacteroidota > Bacteroidia > Bacteroidales > JAAYUG01 > JAAYUG01. The sequence continues at coordinate 28,593 of JAKPTE010000014.1, read as the reverse complement.
CTGGATCGTTCAGGTGCTCCTGGCTGTTCTTACCATCGTAACCTTAAAAATCAGATAATATGATCGGGGCAGGCATCAGATTTAAGGGAAAGGAAGAAATCAGCAACTACAATATCAACATTGAACAAGGCATTCAATAAAATATTTCATCAATTATGAGCAAACGAATTGTCATCCTTGGAGCAGGCGAAAGCGGAACAGGAGCCGCCATTCTGGCCCGGAAAATGGGCTTTGATGTCTTCGTTTCCGACAATGCTTCCATCCAGCCCAGGTATAAGGAAATGCTGGTAAGCTACAACATACCCTTTGAGGAGGGAAAACATACCGAAAGGCTTATTCTGAACGCCGACGAAGTTATCAAGAGTCCGGGTATTTCAGAAAAAGCTCCCATTATTGTCAAACTGCGAAACAAAGGAATCCGGATAATTTCGGAAATAGAATTTGCTGCCCGTTTTACTGCGGCAAAAAAAATCTGCATTACCGGAAGCAACGGAAAAACCACCACCACCACACTGATTCATCACATGCTGCGAAAGGCCGGACTAAATGCAGGCCTTGCCGGAAATGTAGGAAAAAGCTTCGCCTTGCAGGTAGCTACCGAAAATTATGATTATTATGTTATTGAGCTAAGCAGTTTTCAACTCGATGGAATGTATGATTTCAAGGCTGATATTGCCATTCTGCTCAACATAACAGCTGATCATCTCGACCGGTATGATTACAGTTTGGAAAAGTATGCAGAATCGAAGTTCCGGATCACGCAGAATCTGGAGGAAGATAATTTCTTCATTTTCTGCCGCGATGATGAGATTACCATACGTCATCTGGAGAAAATTGTCATGAAGGCCCGTCAGCTGGGTTTCACAAGAAAGAATGAACCTGCCGACGGAGCCTGGGTTGACGAAAATGATACCATGCGAATTCGTTTTGATGATGTGGATTTTTCCATGTCGCTCGCCGAACTGGCTTTAAAAGGTAAACACAATACTTATAATTCAATGGCAGCCGGAATAACCGGAAATGTTCTGAAAATAAAAAAAGAGATTATCCGCGAAAGTCTGATGGATTTCAGGGGTGTGGAACACCGTCTTGAGCCGGTAATGAAAGTTCATGGAATACAGTTTATCAATGATTCAAAAGCTACCAATGTCAATTCGGCATGGTATGCTCTGGAAAGTATGCATACCCCGGTGATATGGATTGCCGGTGGTATAGATAAGGGAAACGATTATTCCGAGCTGCTCGATCTTGTTAAGGAGAAAGTGCGGGCCATCGTTTGCCTTGGGGTTGATAACAAAAAGCTGCATGAAGCCTTTGAAGGTGTTGTTGAAACTATGGTTGACTGCTCCTCCATGAAAGATGCTGTCCATTCAGCCTATTATCTGGCCAAGGACGGTGACACAGTACTTTTATCTCCCGCCTGTGCCAGCTTTGATCTATTCAAAAACTACGAGGACAGGGGAAGACAGTTTAAAGAATGCGTAAGAGAATTATAGCATGATAGGTACGCTGAGAAAATATCTAAAAGGAGATCCGGTAATTTGGATGGTAATATTCATACTATCCATCATTTCCATCCTGGTTGTATATAGCTCTACCGGAACACTTGCTTATCGTTTCCAGGGAGGTAATACGGCCTATTACATTCTCAAACACGGAGTTATTCTTCTTCTTGGATGGGCTGTTATTTACGTTACGCATCTTATACCCTATAAGTTTTATGCTCCTTTAGCCCAGCTGTTCCTTTTTCTCTCGGTACCTCTCCTGCTGATAACCCTGTTTCTTGGCACCCGGTTGAATGAGGCTTCCCGCTGGCTTACCCTTCCGGTAATAGGGCTCACCATTCAAACCTCTGACCTTGCCAAGCTGGCATTGATTATGTTCGTGGCAAGAAATCTTGCCATAAAGCAGGAGGCAATTAACGATTTTAAAAATACCTTTTTATCAACCATAGCACCCGTCCTGATTATCTGTGCCCTGATAGCTCCGGCGAATCTTTCAACAGCAGTTTTGCTTTTTGCTACGTGCGTGATCCTGATGTTTATTGGCAGGATGCCGGTTTCGTATATACTTTTGCTGGGAGTTACCGCTGTGGCAGTACTCTCTCTGTTCGTGGCGGTTTCACTCTGGACTAACTCGCAAGGCAGGGTAAGAACCTGGATACACAGGATTGAGAGTTTCAGAGGTTCTGACGATGAAGACAGCTACCAGGTTGAGCAGGCTAAAATCGCCCTGGTAACCGGAGGTATCATTGGGAAAGGCCCGGGCAACAGTACACAGAGGAATTTTCTCCCGCATCCTTATTCTGATTTTATTTATGCCATTATTGTGGAAGAGTATGGAATCATGGGAGGAATTTTTGTTGTTCTGCTCTACCTTGTGCTGTTTTTCAGGGCAGGTGTGCTGGTACGAAAGAGCAACCGCACTTTTCCTGCTTTTCTTTCAGCAGGTCTGGCAGTTTTGCTTGTTTTTCAAGCTTTTATCAATATGGCGGTAGCGGTTAACCTGTTACCCGTAACCGGTCAGCCACTACCTCTGGTAAGTATGGGCGGATCGTCGCTGCTCTTTACCTGTGTTTCCCTTGGTATTATTTTGAGTGTGAGCCATGGGCTGGATGAAGAAAAGAAAAAAGAAACAACTGTAAAAGAAGGAGTGCAAACCGATGTCTCTTAGGATTATCATAAGCGGAGGAGGTACGGGGGGGCATGTTTTTCCCGCACTGGCCATTGCCAATGCAATCAAAAAGATGCGTCCCGGAACGGAAATTCTTTTCATAGGAGCTCAGGGGAAACTCGAGATGGAGAAAGTTCCGGCAGCTGGGTATCCCGTTGTAGGTTTGCCGGTTATCGGAATGCCCCGTAAGTTCAGTTTCCGGTTCATTTCTTTTCTGATCAGATGGATTCGAAGTCTGCTGAAGGCAAGAAAAATACTGAAGAAATTCAGGCCCCATGCGGTCATTGGAGTGGGAGGATATGCCAGCGCACCGGTATTGCAGATGGCAGTGCGGATGCGTATCATTACTCTTATTCAGGAACAAAACAGTTATGCTGGTTTGGTTAATCGTTCGCTGGCAGCGAAAGTCAACCGTATTTGTGTGGCATATTCGGGAATGGAAAAGTACTTTCCGGCTGCGAAGATCGTATTCACGGGAAATCCGGTGAGGAGAAGTATTCTTCAATGCGGTGCGCTCCGAAAGGAAGCATTGGAGTATTTTGGATTTACTGATGAAATGCCGGTGGTTCTTATTCTTGGAGGGAGCCTGGGGGCGGGAACCATCAACCGGAGTGTAGCTGAAAACATCAAACTGCTTGATTCTCAAAATGTGCAGGTTGTCTGGCAATGCGGGGACGCATATGCCAGGCAAGCAGGTACGGAAGTTCTTTCCGGCAAAAGAATTCGGCTGGTACCTTTTATTGAACGTATGGAATTGGCATACGCCGCAGCCGATATCATTATTTCGCGGGCGGGGGCTGGCACTATTTCGGAATTATGTGTTGTAGGGAAACCGGCCATCCTGGTTCCCTCACCCAACGTTGCCGAAGACCATCAGACGAAGAATGCCATGATGCTGGCATCATCCGGTGCTGCCCTTGTAATCCCAGACGGAGAAGCCTTGGAGAAACTGATCCCGTCTGCCCTGGCCCTTTTGGGTGATCCTGACCGCTGCAGAATGATGGCCGAAAAAATTAAAGAACTTGCTGTTACCGATGCTGATGAGCGGATAGCAAGGGAAGTATTTGCTTTGACAGATAAACTGGAACATGTATCCTGAAGAATATACATATTTCTATTTTATAGGAATCGGCGGCATAGGAATGAGCGCCCTGGCCCGCTACTTTAAAGCGCTTGGAAAAGAAGTGGCGGGATATGACCGTACGTGCAGCACGCTGACGAAAAAGCTCGCATCAGAAGATATTCCTGTTACATACAAGGAAAATATTCAGGAGATACCTCCCGCTTTTCTGAGTAACCCGCAAAAGACCCTTATAGTCTTTACTCCGGCTGTTCCTGAAAGCAATGAAGCATTGAAGTGGTTCCGTGAACAGGGCTTTCATGTCATCAAACGCTCGGATTTGCTGGGTGCTGTCTTCAACCAGTCCAGGGGAGTGGCGGTAGCCGGAACGCACGGAAAAACTACTGTCAGTACTTTGACGGCCTGGCTTCTGTATAATGCAGGAAAACAAATCTCAGCTTTTTTGGGAGGCATTTCCAAAAATTTTCGTTCCAACCTTGTACTTACGCCTGGCAGCGAATTTGTTGTTGCAGAAGCTGATGAATTTGACCGTTCTTTTCTAAAACTCTTTCCTTCAGTTGCGGTCATTACCTCCATGGACCCTGATCATCTCGACATTTATAAAACATGGGAGGCAGTCAGAAGTGCATTTTTTGAATTTACGGAGAATATTAAACCGGGAGGTGTTCTTATTCTCAGGGAAGGGTTGCCGTTAAAAGATAACGTGGCTGGAGAACGAAAGGTATATCGTTACGGTTTCGATCCTGGATCGGATTTTGCCGTGCACTCTTACCGGAAAACTAATACAGGTCATATTTTCAATCTAAAGACTCCGGATGGAATAGTTGAAGACTTTGAAATAAAATTGCCCGGTAAAGCCAATCTGGAAAACGCTGTGGCAGCTCTTGCAGCATGTTTTGCCTGCGGTGCCGGTATAGAGAAATTGCAACGTGCTTTGGCTGAATTTGAAGGGGTGCAGCGGCGTTTTGATATTCACATCGATTCTCCGGTTCTGGCTTACGTTGATGATTATGGGCACCACCCTGAAGAAATCAAAGCTTTTATTGCAGCCATGCGTGACCGTTTTCCCGGACGTCACCTTACCGGAATCTTTCAGCCGCATCTTTACACCCGTACACGTGATTTTGCCGATGGTTTTGCCGAAAGTCTTTCCATGCTTGACCGCCTTGTGTTGCTGGATATTTACCCGGCCAGAGAATTACCCATACCGGGTGTGGATTCCGGAATTATTTTCAAAAAGGTCACATTAAAGGATAAATATCTGATTGTCAAAGAGGAATTACCAGCTCTTCTCAACCAGTTGCACCTTGATGTGGTAGCTACCATGGGCGCAGGCGATATCGATACCCTGGTGGAACCAATCACTGCTATGTTAACCAAAAGGATTATACCGTGAACAAAATATGGAACATAATATTCCTGCTTTTGATGACGGCCTACCTCATCGCTTCCTTCAGTTTTACAGGCCGGAAGATGGATTCGGTCATATGCTCCGGAGTGCAGGTGAGGGTCATCGACAGTACGCTGAACCGTTTTGTTAATTCCGGTGATATACTGCGTATGCTCGAAAGGAACAACATCAAGACAACCGGCATGCCGGTTTCATCGATCAATACATTGGCTATTGAGGAAGCTATCGGGAACAACTCTATTGTGAAGGATGTCAAAGCTTATACCACTTCTTCAGGGATTCTCCATATAGATGTGTCGCAGCGTATCCCTGTAGTACGTATAATAAATGCCTATCAACAAAGCTTTTATATTGATGAAGAAGGGGCGCTGATGCCGTGGACAGGGAGGTTTTCTGCGTTTGTTCCTGTGGCAAACGGGAATATACGGTTTTCTCTTCGGGGGAAGAAAACCATCAATGTACGCGACAGCGTCATACCCGTTCTTTCTGATCTTTATTCCTTTGCCATGCTGCTGAAAAAAGACAGGTTCTGGGATTCACAGATTGAGCAGATTTATGTGAATAATAAACAGGAGTATGAATTGGTACCCCGTGTGGGTGCCCATTTGATTCTCCTTGGTCCAATGGAAAATGTCAGGGAAAAATTGGAAAACCTGAAAAAACTTTACGAATGCGGCTTCGGCGAGGTGGGGTGGAACGGGTACTCCATGATTAACTTGAAGTTCAGAAACCAGATTGTGTGCACACGAAGACAATGAATATGAACAATATAATTTTTACCGGAATGAAATCAAAAAACGACATTGTTGCCGCAGTTGATATCGGCACCACAAAAATAGTAACCGCCGTTGCCCGACGCAACGAAAATAATCGAATTGAAATTCTGGCCATTAGCCGGGCTGATTCGAAAGGAGTGAGGAGAGGTGTTGTACGAAATATTGAAGAAACCGTTGCTTCTATACAGAGTACGGTTGATCTTGTTAAAAAACAGTCGGGAATTGATTTCTCCGAAGTGTATGTCGGTGTAGCCGGAGAATATATCCGGAGCATGCGAAATCGGAGCTATTTGAACCGCGACTCCTGGGAGGAAGAAATTACAGAACAGGATATCCGCCTTCTCCTGGATGATTCTTTTCGTGTGCCGGTTGATGCCATGGAGAAAGTCATTCACGTGCTCCCGCAGGATTTTGTGGTAGATAATGAACCCGGCATAATCAATCCCGTGGGAATGACGGGAAAACGGGTGGAAGGAAATTTTCACATTGTTATTGGGAAAATTGATTCTCTTAAAACGGTGGAACGTTGCCTCCGACATTTGAATCTCAGTGTAAAATCGTTCATTCTTGAACCTATTGCTTCCGCCGAAGCTGTGCTCACTGATGATGAAAAGGAAGCCGGTGTGGCATTGATTGATATCGGGGGTGGAACAAGTGATCTTGCTATTTATTATGATGGCATCATTCGTCATACGGCCGTTATTCCTTTTGGCGGTAATGTCATTACCAGTGATATAAAGGAAGGTTGTGGGATTCTTCTCCGACAGGCTGAAATGCTGAAGATCAAATATGGTTCGGCTTTGGGGGATATGGAAGATGAGAACAAGGTTGCCACCATTCCCGGAATCAGCGGCAGAGAACCCAGGGAGGTTTCATTCCGTACCCTTGCCTATATTATCCAGGCCCGCATGGAAGAGATCATCGACCGGATCATGTTTCAGATCGAAACTTCAGGATATGCCGATAAACTCGCTGCCGGTATAGTTATTACCGGTGGAGGCGCTTTGCTCCGGAATCTTCCTCATCTGATAAAATTCCGTACAGGAATGGATGTAAGGCTTGGGTATCCTTCCGAGCATCTGGCCGGTAATCTTACCCAGGAAGCCAATCACCCGATGTACTCAACCTGCCTTGGTCTTATTATGCTTGGCTGTGAGGAGCAGACCAAAAACAAGGAAGAAGTCGGAGAAACAGTTGCGGTAGAAAATCCACGGGAGGAGCAAAGTGAAAATGAGAAATTTAAGCAACCCATAATTCAGGGGACAAAAACACCGGGCAGGACAATTTTTAAAAGCCTCCAGGAAATGTTTTCCAATTTATTTACCATCAATGACAGTAATATGTAATCTGTAAGCTAATTTTTAATTTGAACAGCATATGAATGATGAAATCATAAACTTCGAACTTCCGGCAGAGCGTTCCTCCATCATAAAAGTGATCGGGGTCGGTGGCGGAGGAGGCAATGCGGTGAATTATATGTACCGCCTGGGTATCAAGGATGTAAACTTCGTTGTTTGCAACACTGATTCGCAGGCACTGAGAAATAGTCCCGTAGGTGTAAAAATTCAGCTGGGTACTACCCTTACCGAAGGTAGGGGTGCCGGTAACAATCCCGAAATAGGAAGAAAGGCAGCCATGGAAAATATGGATGAAATTCAATCCATACTGGCCTCCAATACAAAAATGATTTTCATAACTGCCGGTATGGGGGGAGGCACAGGAACCGGGGCTTCGCCTGTAATTGCCAAAGCTGCAAGGGAGATGGACATTCTTACGGTAGCTATTGTAACCATTCCGTTTCCTTTTGAGGGCCCTCTGAGGCTTGACCAGGCAATCAAAGGAATCAATGAACTGCGACAGTATGTCGATTCCCTTCTGGTTATTAACAATGGCCGGCTAAGGGAAATTTATGGTGATTTGCGCATATCCGACGCTTTTGCCCGTGCTGATGATGTTCTGGCCACGGCAGCTAAAGGAATTGCTGAAATTATTACTGTTCCTGGTTATGTTAATGTTGATTTTGCCGATGTGCATACGGTTATGGCCAACAGTGGCGCTGCCATTATGGGATCGGCTCAGGCCAGCGGTCCTGAAAGGGCAATTACTGCCATTCGCCAGGCGCTGAACTCTCCTCTCCTCAACAATAACGATATAAAAGGAGCAAAAAATGTTCTGTTGAACATTACATCGGGAACTGACGAGGTGACCATGGATGAGGTTGGCATTATAACGGATTTTGTAACAAGCAGTGTTACCAAAAAAACCAATATTATTTGGGGTACATGCAATGATCCGTCACTTGGCGACCGCATCAGCGTTACGATTATTGCTACAGGTTTTGAAGCAGGTACGGCAATTCCCGAACTGTACAGCCGATCAGGTCGTACCACTATCCGAGTGCCGGTAACAGACGGGAAAAACAACGCAAACCCGGTTGGACCAGCTTTTGAGGTTACACGTCCGGCCGGCGATGATTCCGGTGATGATATGATCAAGATTACGGATCGTACAGTTGAACATGGTGCACAGCAATACGATTTGTTCGGGCAGCTGAACATTGATCTTTCTTCCGATCAGATGAAAAATCGCAATAAAGCCTCCGACAGTGCTTCCGGCCAGCTTGAGAAGGCTTCAACTTCCCGGCAGGAAACTATTTTGAAGCCTGATCAGCCGGAAGATATTGATGCACTCGAAAATGAACCAGCTTTCGTGCGTAAAAAATTGCAGATTTCCGCGAAGAAGTATTCACGCGATAACCAGATAAGCCGATTCACCATTGCTGATGAAGGGAGTAACGGAATTGTCCTTCGGCCTGATAATCCCTATCTGCACGACAATGTTGATTAAGTGTATGTGAAATTTTTTACCTTAGCTTAAAGTACGGGTATCCAAATTTTTAAAGAAAACTGCCATGAAAATCTTTGAGCGTATAGATGCTGATATAAAGACTGCCATGCTTGCCCGCGAAAAGGAAAAGCTGGAGGCACTCAGGGCGGTAAAAACCGCACTTCTCTTAGCAAGGAGCGAAAAAGGCGCTTCAGAACCTCTCTCCGATGAAGCTGAACTGAAGATCATTCGCAAACTGATCAGCCAGCGGGAAGAGGCTGCTGATATTTACAGGAAGGAAGGGCGAGACGACCTTTATCAGAAAGAAATAAATGAAGCAAGGTTTATCTCGGCTTATCTTCCGCCAATGATGAGTGCTGAGGAAATTGAGAAAGAGCTGAAAGCTCTGGTTACTGAAATGGGTGCTGTTGGACCTTCTGATTTTGGAAAGATTATGGGTGCAGCTACAAAACGGTTTGCAGGGAAGGCAGATAATAAAATAGTAGCAGCCAAATTGAAAGAACTTTTGGGTTAATTGCGGAAACAAGAGAAAAAGGTATATCAATACCAGATTTTACGATATTTTCGGTAAAAAAAGCAAAAACCCCGATTTACGGGGTTTTTTGCTTTTAATGGGGCCGTTGTCTGATTCTATCAGTAATATGAATCAATAGAATCTGGCACGATTGTCTTCTATTTTGGTAAGTTTTTTCAGGGCTTCGAACGATTCGTAGCCTGCCCGCATCTGGTACATGCTTTCCATCCGGCTTTTCTGCATCGTAAGGGCCATTTGATCAGGTTCAGCCGGTTCCTGTACAGAGGTAATTTCAAAAACATATACTCCGTTGTTTCCTATGACGGGTTTGCTAAGTTTATTAGCTGGCCAGGCTGCTATTGTACCCGTAAGAGCTGGTTCAAAACCGGCTCCTGCGATGGTAGTAGCAGTGAAACTAACATTGTTGGCTTCATTAACAGGAAGATTTTCAGCCAGGGCGAGCTGGTCGAGTGTAGGATGATCGGCAATTTTCTTTTGAATCTGTTCGGCCAGGTATTCTCCCTTTTTGATTCTGCTCACAGCAATTTCAATCTGCTGTTTAACCTGCTCAAAAGGAGCAATTCCTGCTTTGCGCACAGCCGTCACCCGCGCCACGATGAAGCGGTTTCCTGCCTGCATAACCGAGGAAACGTCGTTTACTTTGGCTTCCATGGCCCAACGAATGATTTCCCGGGGTGATTCCAGCCCGCTGATCCGGGTATCGGAGGGCTTAATGCTCATAGCATAACGGGGAACCAGGTTTTGTTCTTTTACCGCTTTTTCAAATTTCTCTCCGGTGTTGTTGGTAAAGGCAAAGCGGTTTGCCTGCTCATAAATGCGCTCGTAAGTTTCCTTGCTGGCTTCAACCCTTCTGACCAGTTGTGCAATTTTTGCTTTCTTCACTTTTGGACCCACATCCGTTACCTGAAGAACATGGTAACCATACTGGGTTTCCACCACCTTCACTTCATTTTTCTGCATGGAGAAAGCTGCGTCGGAAAAAGGCTTGATCATACGGCCTTCGGTGAACCAGCCCAGATCGCCTCCTTTTGTTTTGCTTCCTTCATCGGCCGAAAAACGCATGGCAAGTGCAGTAAAGTCAGCACCTTTCCGTATTACCTGTTCAAGGCTGTCAGCCAGTTTTTTTGCCCTGTTCATAGCTTCCGTAGTTTGGGCAGCAGGCTGAACAAGGATGTGCCGTGCTCTTACCGAGTCGGGTACCAGTCCGGTTTCGATTAAGCGAACCAGGCGGAAACTGTTGTCGGTAAAAAACGGTCCGAAAGTTGTACCCGGTTTGGCTGCAAAGGCAAAGCTGTCGATTGGAGGAGTAAGTTCTTCCTTCTTAAAATATCTGTCAACATACGATTCATCGGAATTGGCATTCACAAAACCAGCAGGGTCATCGGCTGCAGAAAAGTCTTCACGTATATCATTGATCCATTTCTGCGCAGCGGCAAAATCAGCTTCCGAGGGTACTATATCGAAAGAAACATACTCAAGGTCGAACGATGCATCCTGCTGGAAACCTGTTTTGTGATCATTATAGTATGCCCGCAGATCTTTGTCGGTAACTTTTATAAGGCTGTCAGAAACCTCACTGTATCGTTTGCCGATAAACCGCACATTGACCAGCCGGCTCATTTCCTTGTACCCTTCCCTGGTCTGGAGGCTGGTAACGTACATGCCTTTGGCTACCAGTGTATTGTATTTTTCTGCCAGTTTTTCCCGGTACAGTTCATTTTCGTAGAATTTCCATTGGGCAGCCTGCTCTTCCGATAGTTCGCCGGCATTAAAGGCCTTCAGAAACTGAATAGCAAAGGAAGGGTCGAACTGACGGGTTTGAGGATTAACAAAAATCTGCCGAACAAAAGGATGCGGATTCGGACCAGCTACCATGTTGTAAAGTTCTTCAGAACTTACTGCAATCCCAAGTTTTTTGTTTTCAGGCCCGAGGATATTTTCCTGCAACAGTTGCTGCCATACCTGTTCCCTGACGTTTTCCATCATTGTTTCGTCAAGGGCCTGGGTGTTCATGTTGGCTTTGTATATATTGCTCATTTCTTCAACCAGGGCATTGTATTCCTCGTAACGGATAGAATTGCCATTAATCACGCCAACATTCATCTGCGACTGCCTGAATATCGATTGGCCTGAGGTCAGAAGGTCACCCAATATAAAAGCCAATAACGAAAAACCGATTAAAATAGCAGCCAAAACGCCGATCCTGTTTCTGATTTTCTCCAGTGTTGCCATATATATCGCAATAAATAGTGTAAAAATTTGAGGCTACGAATATAACAATTAAGAGTGATTCAGCAATAAAATTTGGAAATACAAGAATGACTCACAACGGAAGTATCTTGTCCGGAGAAAGATAAACCGGCTATTCTTTTGATGTTGTAATTCTGATCAGGTGAACAAGATCAATCCGGGTGTTATTCATTTTAAGTATCTGAATCCTGAAGGGATCGATCTGGACAATTTCGTTAGGTTTGGGGAGATTCTGGAAATGGTACAGAATAAAACCAGCAAGGGTTTCGTATTCTTCCGATTCAGGAATCCCGAGTTCATATTTTTCGTTCAGGTATTCAACCTCCAGCCTGCCCGAAAAGATATACTCATTTGTTCCGGTCTGTTTTTCCACCATATCAGGAGTGTCATGTTCGTCTTCAATTTCACCGAAGATTTCCTCAAGGATGTCTTCGATGGTAATCAATCCTGCTGTTCCCCCGAATTCGTCGACCACCACCGCAATGCTTTTGTGCTGCTGCAGGAGGTTCTTGAGAAGTTTGTTGGCGGGCATGGTTTCCGGAACAAACACTGGACTCGCAATGATAGAGTTCAAATCGGGAGGATTTTTAAACAGGTCTTTTGAACTGACATACCCTACAATACGGTCAATATTGGTTTCGTAAACAAGAATTTTTGAATATCCGGATTCAATGAATCGGGTTGAAGCTTCTTCCAGCGAAGCTTCCTTTTCAATGGCTACTATTTCGGTGCGGGGAATCATGCAGTCACGAAGCCTGACTCTCGAAAAATCCAAAGCATTCTGAAATAGCCTTATTTCATTATCCGAATCAAGATCCTCATCCGTCTCGGCAGAACTAACCAAAAAATCAAGATCCACACGTCCGAAATTTCTCAACCGTTCTGAAGTAATATGCTGTCGGGGAAAAAGAATTCTCAGGATTCCATGGGAGAGAAGTACAGAAAAACGAATAACGGGATATAAAAGAAAGTAGAGCAGTAAAACAGGTACAGACAATAAATTGATAAACAGATTGGGATTGTTTCTGAAAAGAGACTTGGGCAGGTATTCAGCAAGGAACAGAATAATTAATGTGGAAAGGAGAGTCTGAATAATGAGATTCCAGAATTCAGATGAAATATAACGGTTAAGAAAGGGATTTAGCAGTCCTGCCATCAATATACCGTATATAACAAGGGCAATGTTGTTTCCGATGAGCATGGTTACAATGAATTCTCCCGGCTTTTTTAAAAAATAAGAGAGAATACGCGCCGAAAGTTTTCCCTGTTTTTTATCAAGTTCAATGCGGAGTTTGTTGGAAGAAAGAAAAGCGATTTCAAGGCCTGAGAAAAAGGCCGAAAAGAGAAGGGTGATGAAAATAAACATCACGGAATTTGTCATTCTGCCTGAGATTTTTTTCTGTTATTGTGGCGCAAAAGATAAAGAATTGCACAGAAAAGCGTAACCACAAAAAGAGGAATGCTGTTGCCAAATCCGCGGGTAACCAGGCTGTGTGCCGAAGCAAACAATCCCAGAACTGTGGCAATCAGCCAGCCCCATTCAAGTAACAGTGCCGGGTTATTCTTCATCTTTGACATTTACTGAACCACGTGTTTTCTTAAGTTTCCAGCGGGTAAACTCCTGATCGGCCTCGAATCCTCCATCTCCGTAAAAAATCCCGTCGGATGTCATTATCCGGGTAAACTTCAGCGAATAAATGATTTTTTTGTTTTCGTCCCAGAAAATTTCTTCGGTATTAAGCTGTTCATTTTTTATGATATTGCGTGCAACAACATCATTTCGTGCTGTCCAGATTTTTTCTTTTTCATCATACCGGGCATATTTAGCTGTTATGGTAGATTCTATCTGTGCACTGTCGTTATAAAAATCCACATGAATGCCTTTGGGGAATTCGATATACGGTTTGTCGGTATTGGTATAGCGTTCAAGACGGGGAGCATATACAACAATCTTCAGCCTGGCTGAGTCGGTATACCGTATTTCTGTATCATTTCGCGATAAAGTTGGGAACGAAGGATTCCTCGTAAGTGTATTAATTGTTTCAATTGAATTTTCGCAGCCTGGCATCCAGGTCAGCGCAAATCCTGCCAGCAGGATCAAAAAAACAGACTTTCTAACCTTCAGGGCAGATAAAGGTGTCATACCTCATGTAATCTTTTGCAAAGATAGGAATTAGCTTTCCAAAAGTATCGAATAAGGAAAAGATTGAAAAAGAATAATATGTGTACAAAAGATCGAAATACCTCCTGATTATTGATGATTTCAGTCTTACTTAAAAAGGTATTGTCAGTAAAAAAAGATGCCGGAGCAACACCCCGGCATCAGATTTTATGATGATTTCGGATTACTTGCGTGTTCTGACAATGGTGCTTTGTCCGATCCAGCAGCCGACAGTGTAAGTCTGTCCGTCGGTATAACCATTGAAGAATGCTTCTTCAGTATTGGGAAACCTTGCTGAATACTGACCCAGGAGATCATTGATCTTATCAGCGGCAGATGGATCGGCATTTTTGGCTTTTATTAGTTCGTCGACGGCAACCCAAAATACTGCCTTTTTTTCGAATTCGTTTCCTCCGCACATATCGGAACTTGCAGCATAGAGGGTAGCAACGAGGATAAAGGGATCAGCCCAGTTTCCTCTCAGCCGGCTGGCTGTCTGGGCATTGGTACGGGCAAGGCTGTAATTGTTCTGGTTGTAGTTCACCATGGCCAGTTCATAATAATACCGGGCCTTGCTTTCATCATTACTTTCATTATTGATGGCTTCCTGGTAATACTTGGCTGCTTTGTCATATTTCTGCTGTTTGTAAAAAACCTTAGCAAGTTTATAAGCTGATTCTGCCGAAGGTTCTTTCTTGTAAAGCAGTTCAGAAGCTTGTACATTCAGGGGAGCTTCTTCCTCTTTAATGGCAGCAAAGGCAAAAGTGGCTTCTTTCAGGAGTTTGACATCCTCAGGCCTTGACTGAATAAGAGGTTCGTAATATTTTGTAAGGGATTCAACAGTAGCAGCTCCACTGTTCACAAAATTGAACATGATAGCGTCACGTACGGATGTAATGACTGTATCCTTGGGGTTCTTTTGAGACGCCTGTTCCATCAGTGGCATGATGAATGCCCAGTTGGAAAGTACCTGGTCGGCGGAAAGGGCATTTAACTTATATAAACTCAGTGTTGCAGTAAAATATGTGGCAAAGGTCGCCGGAGAAGAATTTGACTTGAGGAGCCTGACTGATTCACCAAGAATGTCATATCCTTCCTGGATGTATTTCTGTTCATCCCTGCGGTAGCGTAACAGATCAACCCCTTTGCGCCCCAGTACATAACCTCTTTCGCCAAACATCTCCATGCGTTTGTCGTAAATCATCATCAGGGTATCGATGTACTTTTCCTTCGTGTCGGGGTTCTTTTCATTTTCAATAAAGAACCGGAACATGTTTACCCCGTCAATATAAATATTTTTACTTGCCTGGGGGCAGTTATTGTAAACCCAGCGCCAGGAAGGTAATGCATCTTTGTAATTTCTGTGCCGTGCATATTCTCTGTAAAGGGACAGATTTTTAAGGCAATCGATGCTGTCCTGGCCCGTCCCAAATTTGCCGGGAGCTCCTGCTTCTTTTTCCTCCTGAGCGGAAAGAGGTAAACCGGTCATCAGAAGAACGGCAAGCAATCCGAAATAATGTAAGCCAAACCTTTTCATAACAGCGTGCGTTTAATCAAATTTTCGTTTTATAAACCAGTAATCGTAAAAAGAGATGCTCAGATTCATCATGAAATAGTTTTCCCGAATGAGATTCTGTGCGTGAGTGCCGCGTTGTCCGTATTCAAAAGTAAGATTGAACATGGTTTTGGTATTTCTATACGGTAAACCAAGTCCAAAAGTTATGCCAAACTCTGTTATGGGTTCGCCCCTGAGTTTCAGGTAGGTATCAGCGTAGTGCCCGCCTACTCTGTACCGGACCCGGTTCAGATAGCCCTGAAGCGCATTTCGGTTTGGGGTAAATTCAATTCCGCCGGCAATTTGTCTGTTATTGCGTAAACTATCCTGCTTACCAAGAAAAAGTGCTTTTGACCAGTCCTGTTGAGAGTAATCCACAGTAACCAGCAACCGTTTTGTCTGAAAACTGATTCCTGCTCCCCAGAGTGGAGGCATGGTTACCTTACCATGGGAATCATCAGCGTAAAAAATCGTGTCAAGAGGATTCTGCGAATTTCCAGTACCCGGAAAATTATAAACATACCGGCTTGTTGTTACATTCATGGTAACCTGCGGCTGGTAAACACCTCCGGCAGCCACAAAAACACCAGGGAATAAAGTGTCATAAACCTGAGCTCCATACTGGAATGTGAAATTTCGCAGGGTCATCCTGTTTTCATCCATGGTACTAAAGTAGTACACATCATTGGGGAAGGCAATTTCACTTGAGTAGAGAAGCGTGCCGAACAAGTAAGAAGCATTGGCTCCAAGGGAAACGTGATGGAACAGTTCCGTGCTGAATCCAAGGTAAGCCTTGTTGATCCCACCCGATCCTGTAAAATAATAATCCACCGGTTCATTGGAGACGGGTACCTGTTCTTTGTTGTTTTTCACGAGATACCCTACTGACGAATACGGAACAAGACCCGCCTGGAATTTTAACCAGTGCGCCACGGGAAATCCGGCGGCAAGATGATCCACATTGATATTTCTGAAGGTTTGTTCCTTTTCCGGAGAGGAGTACATATGGTATTGTGCCCGCAGGCCGACATCAAAAATGAAGGAATTTGTGTCCTGCGTACTGTATGCTGCCGGGTTAAGAAAGTTGATCAGATTAGGCGTCCGAAGAGCCAGACCTGCACCCCC
Organism: Bacteroidota bacterium; assembly: GCA_029571215.1. Taxonomy (GTDB): domain Bacteria; phylum Bacteroidota; class Bacteroidia; order Bacteroidales; family JAAYUG01; genus JAAYUG01. Next base: position 12,179 of record JAKPTE010000014.1, on the reverse strand, counting down.
GAGACCGGTGCTTTGCCCTGTGGCAGGTCGGTCAAGATCACCTAGCCCGTAACGGGAATAAACGGAATTTACTGTGATCTGCCCTGAAAGACAAACACTGTTAACTGAAAAAACTACCGGTAGAACTATTCTAATGCGCTTCAGCATTATAATCCAGAATCGCCTCAAGACCAACGTGTATTAAATTTGGGTTTACAAAGATGGTACTTTTTAATTTTTTACCAAAAAAAATAGCATCTCCTCCGGTTAATATGACGACACCGTTCGGATTGTTTTTATAAAAAGTACTGACATATTCATTTACTTCGGCTAATATTCCCCGCAAAACGCCTGAAGCAATTGCTTCCTCGGTCGATTTACCTGCCGGAGAATAGCTCGACGATTCATTCACAAGAGGAAGTCGTGCTGTAAACTCATGAAGCGAACGGAAGCGCATGGCAATTCCGGGTGAAATATTGCCGCCAAGGTATTCTCCCTTGCGGGAAAGAAATTCATAGGTAATTGCTGTTCCGGCATCAATAACAAGTACATCCTTTCCCGGGTAAAGCCTGTGGGCTCCGCAAACAGCTGCCACTCTGTCCATACCCATGGTCTCAGGGGTTTTGTAGGTAATCCTTATTGGAAGGGGAAGGCGATGCGTAAGTTCCAGCACACAGGTAAGACGACCCTGTAAAAATTCCAGCCATGCTGAATGTTGCTTTTCCCGCACCGAAACCCAGATGGCACGGGACAGAGACGGATAGCGCGTAAGTAAATTTCCAAGCATAGCCTGATTGATTTCGGGAACTGTCTCCGAATGCAATACATTGGTATTGTCAATTACTGACAATTTTGTCAGCGTATTCCCTATATCAATGGTCAGGTTCAAAGGGTAAATGCAGAATCTGTGGTGGTAAACGGAAGCAAATATATGATTATTTGATTATTGACGAGTGAGTTTAGTTTGTCTTTAAGAAAAATTGTAATTTAAACACGTTAAATCAGATGCTTATGAAAAAGTTCTTTTCTTGCTGTTCTGATCATTTTGGGCGGGCATTTATATGCATAGCCATCAAATCGATAAATAAAAGCAGAATTAGAGGATTTAAAGAGGGAACTGAAACAAAAGTAAAGGTGGAAGGATAAAATTTGAATATTTCTTTGGAATCAGATACAGGGGTTTCCTGAAAGGTTTATTGACAAATACCGGCGCAGAATATCGGAATTACACGGAAAGCAATCAGCTTTTCTGCTCCGGAACTCTTTCGGATGAGAATGCTGCAGGGCTCATTTGCTCTAGTATTCCAATTGCATCGGAAGTGGAAACTACCTGGTTTATTACCATGGACAATTTTTCTTTTGCTTCCTTCATTCTGATGCGTTCAGGATGTTTCTGTACAAATTGCAATACATTCCGGAACGTTTCGGAACTGTAATAAGGAGAAAGCGGATTTGAGACAAAATAGACCAGCAGTTTGCCATCGCGAAGGATCAGTTTCTCGAATCCAAGTTCCTGTGCTGCCCATCGCAGCCTGACTATATCGAGTAAGCCCTTTGTAGGTTCCGGAAGGGGACCGAAGCGGTCGATAAGAATTTTTCGAAAATTCTCAAGAGAAATCTCATCGGGGATTGTGTCAAGTTCACGGTATAACCGTATACGTTCAGTGGCATTAGGAATAAAGTGTTCCGGGAAGTGCAACTCAAGGTCGGTGTCTATCTGACAGTCGGTGACATAAATCTTCTTTCTGTCTGACGGTCCCGGAGCCGATTTTTCAGGAAAGAGTTCACTAAATTCTTCTTCCCTGAGTTCCTGCATTGCCTCTGCAAGAATCTTTTGGTAGGTTTCGAACCCGATTTCTGTAATAAATCCGCTTTGTTCTGCACCAAGAAGATTCCCGGCTCCACGAATGTCGAGATCCTGCATGGCAATGTTGAATCCACTTCCCAGGTCAGTATTTTCAGCAATTGCTTTAAGCCGGCGGCGGGCTTCTCCCGTAAGCAAAGACAAGGGAGGTGCCAGCAGGTAGCAGTATGCTTTCCGGTTCGAACGGCCAACTCTGCCGCGCAACTGGTGAAGATCAGCAAGTCCGAACTGGTGTGCATTGTTGATTATAATGGTATTAGCATTAGGAATATCCAGACCCGATTCGATGATGGATGTAGAGATGAGAACATCATAATCTCCGCTCACGAAATCGGTCATAATGCGTTCAAGCTGACTTCCATCCATTTGTCCGTGAGCTACCACGGTTTTTACCTGCGGGCAGATTCTGTTGATCAGATTCTGAATTTCGAAAATATTCTGTACACGGTTATGGATAAAAAATACCTGACCATATCGGGAAACTTCATACAGAATCGCCTCACGAATTACATCTTCATCAAAAATATGCAGCTCGGTATGGATAGGGTGCCGGTTGGGCGGAGGGGTGTTTATGATGGCCAGATCACGCGCACCCATGAGCGAAAACTGCAAAGTGCGGGGTATGGGGGTGGCGGTGAGTGTTATGGTATCGACGTTGAGGCGTAATTGTTTTAGTTTTTCCTTTACAGCAACACCAAATTTCTGCTCTTCGTCTATAATAAGCAATCCCAGATCTCTGAATTTAACTTCTTTTCCTACCAGTTTGTGGGTACCGATAACAATGTCCAGCTTCCCTTCGGCCAGTCGTTTCAGTATGTTTTTCTGATCGGCCGGCTTCCTGAAACGGGTAATATAGTCAATCGAACAGGGAAAATCTTTCAGGCGTTCCGTAAAGGTTTTGTAATGCTGAAGGGCGAGGATCGTGGTGGGAACAAGTACTGCAACCTGCTTGTTGTCGGCAACAGCTTTAAAAGCGGCCCGGATGGCAATTTCTGTCTTTCCAAAACCTACATCTCCGCATACAAGCATATCCATGGGATGAGGGGCTTCCATTCCGGCTTTTACGACTTCCGTGGCTTTCAGCTGGTCAGGTGTATCTTCATAAATAAAAGATGCTTCCAGCTCTTTCTGCAGGTAAGAATCAGGCGAAAAGGCAAATCCGGGCGCAGCAAGCCTTTTGGCATAAAGGGCAATAAGATCGCGGGCAATATCTTTAACTTTCTTTTTTGTGTTCTGTTTGGTTCGGTTCCATACGCCGCTTCCCAGCTTATGAAGGGCTGGCTCAGTGCCTTCCTTTCCCTTATACTTTGATATCTTGTGAAGGGAGTGAATATTGACAAAAAGAATATCATTGTCTTTATAAACGAGCCTGAGGGCTTCCTGCATCCTTCCGTTTACTTCAATTTTCTGCAAACCGGCAAATTTCCCTATCCCATGGTCAATATGTACCACATAATCACCTGGTTGCAAAGCCATGAGCTCCTGAAGGGTGATCTGTTCGCTCTTGTGGAAAAGCCCTTTGATATGGTATTTGTGATAGCGGTCAAAGATCTGATGATCCGTAAAAAGACTGATGCGAAGATCATTGTCGGTAAATCCTTCGTGCAGGGAACCAATTTCAAACGTCAGATGCAGCCCGGGTTTGAGGTTTCTGATAATTTCCGCAAGCCGGCCTTCCTGCGCCGGGTTTTCGGCCAGAAGAACAGTCGTGATGCCGTTCAGTTCGTTTTCTTCAAGATGGCTTACCAGTAAATCAAAGTTTTTTCTGAAAACCGGCTGGGGCTGAGTGGAATAAGTGATGGTTTTTCCTGGGAAAAAAGCCTGTAAACCGGTTTCTATTACTTCGAGGTTCTTTATTTCGTTGAGAAGGGTTTCTGCATCAGAATAGGTGATGAAATTACCTGAACCTTCTGAAGATACAGGTTTACCTGACAATGTTCTGAAATGTTCGGCAATAAGGGGCAGATCTCCTGCCCAGATTATGGCTCTTATTCCCGGCTGTCGGAGAATAGAAGAAACATTTCCCTGCAGAACAGCTAGATCAGGGATGAGTTCTACCGACTCCTTCTGTTCAACCGATAATTGGGTTTCCACATCGAAGGTACGGATCGAATCAACCTCTTCGCCAAAAAAGTCGATACGAAACGGCTTGTCGGACGCATAGGAAAATATATCAACGAGGCTTCCCCTGATAGCATACTGCCCGGGCTCATATACAAACTCTACCCGTTCAAAATGAAAGCTGTGAAGCACTTCATCAAGAAAAGAAATGGAAAGTTTGTTGCCCCGTTCGATCCGGAAAGTATTGCTTAACAGCGTGTCTTTCGATACAATGGGTTCTGCAATTGCTTCAGCGTATGAAACTATGCACAGACTGCCCGCACCCTGGAAACTACTGACCGCACGGATGACTTCGGTCCTTAATATGGTATTGGCCGGGTCCTTTTCCTGTGAATATTTGAGAGCCCGGAAGGAGGAAGGGAAAAAGTAAATGTTTTGAATACCTGTCTGAGCAAGATCGTTATAAAAATAGGCGGCTTCTTCATTCTCCGGAAAAAGAAAAAAAAATATCCCGTTCAAATGTCTCACGACCGACGAGGCTACGAGAGCAGAAGAGGAGCCGGAAAGGCCTTTCAGATGGAATTTTCCCTGGCTTTCCTTTTGGATGTCTTCCAGAAGTTCTTTTGTGCCGGGATGACCATCATAAATGGTAAGCAGAAATTCAGACGCTTTGCCACCGGAAGTCATGGCCGCAAAATTAACCAAATAATCGCAATCCATCCAATTTTCCATGTATGGCATTTACCATCAATTTTATACTTTTGGGCAATTTTAATCGGAATCAATATGCGGGTTTTTAAGTTTGGAGGTGCTTCTGTTAACAGTGCCGAAGCAGTAAAAAACATGGCTGAAATTCTCCGCCAGCAAAGGGAACATGGGCCACTGACAGTTGTTGTTTCGGCCATGGGCAAGACGACCAATGCGCTGGAGGAAGTTGCAAAGCTTTTTTTTAATGAGAAAGACTATTCAGGAGCATTTGCCAAAGTAAAGAACTACCATACTGAAATTGTATCCGGTCTTTTTCCTGATGAAAAACATCCTTTCCGTCAGGAATTTGAATTACTTTTCGAAGAACTGGCAGGAGTTTTGCGTAAACAACCATCCCTGAATTTTGATTTCGATTACGATCAAATAGTCAGCTATGGAGAAATAATTTCTACAAAAATAGTGGCAGCCTATCTGAACCATGCGGGAATCAAAACGCGCTGGGTGGATATCAGAAAGTGCCTGAAAACAGATAATACCTACAGAGAAGCTCTGGTCGACTGGGAGCTTTCAACCAGCCTTGTCAAAAAGGCATTTGCACCTAACAGTGAACAGATTCTTCTTACACAGGGGTTCATCGGTTCAACCATCAATAATCTTACAACAACGCTGGGCAGGGAAGGGTCGGATTATACGGCTGCTATTCTGGCCTATATACTGGATGCCGAAAGTGTAACTATCTGGAAAGATGTACCGGGAGTATTAAATGCTGATCCGAAATGGTTTGATAACTGTGTACGGCTCGATCAGCTTTCCTACCTTGATGCAATTGAACTGGCCTATTACGGAGCCACAGTGATCCATCCGAAAACAATCAAGCCTCTTCAGAACAAAAACATCCGGCTTCATGTCAAATCGTTTCTAAACCCCAAAGACCCTGGGACCATAATTGGCGATGTTTCCTATGAATCCCTCACACCTTCCTTTATTTTTAAAATGGATCAGGTCCTCATCCATATTTCACCACTTGATTTTTCCTTTATTGCTGAAGATAAACTCAGAACCATTTTTGGATATTTTTCAAAACATGGCATGAAGATCAACCTCATGCAGAATTCGGCCGTCAGTTTTCAGGTGTGTGTAAATAATGACCAGACCCGGATTCCCAATTTGCTGAATGATCTGCGCCAGGATTTCAAGGTTTCTTTTGATACCGGCCTTGAACTGATTACCATCCGGTACTACGACGAAAGTACTATTCAACGCGTGCTGGTGAATAAAGACCTTATATTGGAACAGAGAAGCAAGCGGACCATTCAGATGGTAGTGAAGGATTTGGGGTAATTTAGGATTGTTTTCTCATTTCCACGCCACAAACGATTTGGTCATGCCCAGTACTTTTTCACAGTAAATGGTACTTTCCGGAAAGAGATATTTCAACTCCTTTTTCGACAGCAAGCGGATTTCTCTTACGGCAGCTTCCGCAGTTTTTCTATCGGGTATCCTGTCAAACCATCCGGTGTCGAAATTTCTGATTATCCATATTTTGTAACTTTCAGGCAGGAAATGAAAAAAGGGAAAAAGGAAATGGGGTTCGATGGGAAAGTATACGTTGGGGGTTTGTACAAAATAATGTTTGCCAACCCGCCTGATTTCGGACGCCATTTTTTGCTGATTTTCCCACGTGCCAAGATGTTCAATCACCGAATTGGAAAACACTACATCAAACTCTCTGTCAGCATACCGGCTTAAATCCATTCCATTTCCCACTACACTGGTGATCCAGGGAACATTAACTTCGATTTTATAAAGATTTAGCAGTACAATGGATGTTTCCGATTCAGGAACAAAATGAACATTTCTCCAGAAATACTCTGTTCCGCCAACATCCAGAATTCTCACCGGCGGCTTAAGTTCTGTGAGCAATTGCCTGAAAAGAGCAAAACGTTTTTTTCTCCATTTCACCGAAAAGGAATCTTTACGTTGCGGATCGGCTAGTGGTCTGAGTATCTTCATTGTCAGGTTATGTTTATTACCATTTATTTTAAAGATAAAAAAAAAAATTACATCATTAAAAGAGTTAACAACTCTGTTAAAATAGACCTATATTGTAAGACACAAAAACTGCTTATAATTGCTGGTTAGTTTTGCAATGTATGAATGGCAACTTGAAATGGTCTACATACCTTCTTTCAAATTCCTATCGCTGTTATGAAGAAATGAACAGGTTGGGTAAAAACCGGATTCCGTTTCTGTTTATTCTCGATTTTGAATGCAAGGAGCCTGTTCTGATTCCTCTCGATTGCGTTGATGAAACAGGGATAATGTATGACATGGAAGGGCATACAAATGGTAAGTCGGAGCGTATAGCTGCAAAAGGAGATTTTTTTTTCAGGAAGGAACCTGTTGCTTATGATGTTTACCTCAAAGCATTCGGCAAAGTAATGGAACACTTGCTTAAGGGGAATTCTTACCTGGTGAATCTAACCTTTCCAACCAGGATTTTTACATCACTAACCCTGAAAGATTTGTTCTTAATTTCATCATCGCGCTTCCGGCTATTTGTTCCCGGGAAAATGGCCGTTTTTTCTCCTGAGGTTTTCATAAGGATTAGGAACGGAAGGATCTATTCTTACCCGATGAAAGGGACAGCAGATGCTTCCGACCCCCTGCTCGCGGAGGATTTGCTTTCTGGTCACAAAGAGCGGGCAGAACATTACACAATTGTTGATCTGATTAGAAACGACCTGTCGCAAATTGCTGATGATATAAAAATTGAACGCTTTGCCTACCGTGAATTTATTACCACCCATGAAAAGATGCTGATTCAGGTAAGTTCCGAGATTAGCGGAAGACTTCCAGCCAATTATCATGAGCATCTGGGAGATATCTTGAACGCTTTGTTGCCGGCAGGTTCAATTACTGGTGCCCCCAAAACCAAAACTCTTGATATTATCCGTGAGGCGGAAACATACGAACGGGGCTACTATACTGGTGTTTTTGGTATTTATGACGGATCAGGACTAGATTCAGCAGTTATGATCCGTTTCATTGAACAGACAGACGGCGGGCTGATATTTAAAAGCGGTGGAGGAATTAACGCTTACAGTGAACCTCTCATCGAATATAAGGAACTGATAGATAAAGTTTATGTCCCTATTGCTTGAAACCATCCGGCTTGATGACGGGGTACCTTCCCTGTTGGCTCTTCATCAGGAGAGGGTTGACCGGTCTTTGAGAGATTTGTTTGGACATGCGGGCATATTGAATTTAAAGAACTTTATCAACCCGCCTGATGAGTTTCGGAAAGGAACTGTCAAATGCAGAATATTATACGGGAAGTATGTTGAAAAGGTTGAGTACAGTGTGTATCATATCAATCCTCTGAAATCGCTCCAGATGGTGGAAGCAGATACCATTATTTACAATTATAAGTTTGCTGACCGCCGGCATCTGGAATTACTTTACGGTCTGAGGGGCGATTGCGACGATGTTCTGATAATAAAAAATGGGTTAGTTACGGATACAACCTATGCCAATGTTGCTTTCTATGATGGCAGTTGTTGGGTAACACCTGAAAAACCTCTTCTGGAAGGGGTTCGAAGGCGTTCATATATTGAACGGGGAATTATTTATACTTCACGGATTACTGTCGGTGATCTGAAATTTTTTTCCGAACTGAGATTAATGAATGCCATGATTTCGCTGGAGGAGTCACCTTCAATACCTGTAAGCTGTATTTTGCCGATTCCTGTGAAGCGAAACTGACCCTCTGCTGGAGCAATTTCACCAGGAGGCTTACGGTCTGAAGGTTACCGATTGAACTGCAATGGCATCCCACGGTAAGTGTCAGCTACTTCTTTTCCATCGTACACCAGGTTTCCGTTAACAAAGGTGTGGGTGACCGAAGATCCGAAGCGGACCCCTTCAAGAGGTGACCAGTTGCATTTATATAATAAGGTATCTAATGTAACATGGTGCGGTTTATTGAGATTAACCAGAACCAGGTCGGCAAAATATCCTTTGCGGATAAAACCCCGGCGGTCGATGCCAAAAAGCCGGGCCGGAGCATGCGCCATTTTCTCGGTAACGGTGGTCAAGGGGAAAAAACCTTTTTTCGACAATTCAATCATCATCAGCAGGCTGTGCTGTACCAGAGGTCCTCCGGAAGGGCAGGTAAAGTAGGGATTTTCTTTTTCGGCCAGAGTATGCGGGGCATGATCGGTAGCCACCACATCAATCAGGTTGTTGGTTAGGCCGTTGATTAAGGCCTGTCTGTCATAGGAAGTTTTGATGGCCGGATTCCATTTGATTTTACTTCCCAGTCGGTCGTAATCGTCCTGGCTGAACCAGAGATGATGGACACATGCTTCGGCCGTTATGCGCTTATCTTCTGAAGCCGGAGAGGGATCAAGAAGGTTTAGTTCGCGTGCCGTTGACAAATGGAGGATATGCAGTCGGGTACCGTGCTTGCGCGCAAGGTCAACGGCAAGTCGGGTGGACTTAAAACAGGCTTCTTCGCTTCGGATGGAAGGGTGGTAACGTACCGGGACATCTTCCCCGAACCGCATCCTGTATAATTCGGCATTATGCCGTATAATTTGTTCATCCTCGCAATGGGTGGCAATTAAAATGTTTTTCAGCGAAAAAATGCGGGCCAGGGCTTCCGGATCGTCAACCAGCATGTCGCCGGTGGAAGAGCCCATAAACACCTTAATTCCACATGTAATTCCGGGATCGATGCGTTTCAGTTCAGACAGATTATCGTTGGAAGCTCCCATGTAAAATGAATAATTGGCGGGAGATACTTCCGAAGCCCTTTTAAATTTCTTCTCCAGAAGCTCAACCGTCAATGTTTGCGGAAGGGTGTTTGGCATATCCATGAAAGAAGTTACACCACCCGCTACGGCAGCTCTCGATTCACTTGCAATGTCTCCTTTGTGAGTGAGACCGGGTTCACGAAAATGAACCTGGTCGTCAATGGCTCCAGGGAATAAATGAAGGCCCTGTGCGTCAATAATTTTTACACCAGAGAGAATTCCTGACGGCACATCCCCTTCAAAAACTTCCGAAATTATACCGTTTTCCAATAGAACACTTGCCTTGTATTCCCTGCCTTCATTGACTACCTGGGCACGATGAATCAGGCATGGATTCATAAGAGAAATGATTTAGGGTTTCTTAAGCCAATACCTTGAAAAGAGACTTCGGACCTTCATGGAAATAACGCCAAGTACTGCTTCCCTGAAAATTCCACGGCTCATTTTGGAAGTCCCTTCCTTTCGTTCAGTAAATATAATAGGAATTTCAACAATGCGGAAATGCATCTTCCAGGTAATGAATTTCATTTCAATCTGAAATGCATACCCTTTGAAACGAATTCGGTCAAGGTTGATGGCTTCGAGCACTTCTCTCCGGTAGCATTTAAATCCGGCGGTGGTGTCGCGAATGCTCATTCCGGTAATTAACCGGACATACGCCGAGGCAAAATAGGACATAAGTACCCTGCCAATAGGCCAGTTAACGACATTTACCCCTGTAATATAACGGGATCCGATGGCCAGGTCAGCTCCCTCCAGGCAGGCCTGATGCAGCCGTGGAAGGTCGGCTGGGTCATGCGAAAAGTCGGAATCCATTTCAAATATGTAGGAATAATTGCGTTCGAGTGCCCACCGGAATCCTTCAATATAGGCCGTACCAAGGCCCAGCTTTCCGTTGCGCTCCAGTAAAAAAAGCTTGCCCGGGTAAGTGTTGATGAGTTCCTTCACAATATCAGCCGTGCCGTCAGGGGAATTATCATCAACAATCAGGAGATGATATTCTACAGGAAGGGAAAACACTGCATGAATCATCCGTGCAATATTCTCCCTCTCATTAAAGGTAGGAATAATTACTATTGCGTTTGATGAAGTCATTGTGCAATGGGACGTTGAACCAATAAACGGCTTCTAAGATAAGATTTTTATTTCAACCCATATTTTGGGGGACAAAAAAAGGGTTAAGACGGGCGAAAAGTATCGGGTAGGAGATCTTTAATCAATTGAAATTGAGAGAAGGAGAAAAAAGCGAAAAAAAATTTGCAGGAATGTATTGCAGAAATGAAAGAAGGGTATATATTTGCACCCGCTTTTGAGCCGTTCTTTCACCGGATGAGGTAATAAAAAAAGTAAAAATAAATTTGGATAGAATTAAAATTTGTTTTACTTTTGCAACCTCTTTCGAGCAACAGGGTAAAGCAAAGAAGGAGAGAGAGCAAAAAAATGAAAATTTTTTTGCCGGGAATAAAAAAAGGATTATCTTTGCAGTCCCAAAAGAAATAAGAGAAAAGGTTCTTTGAAAATATTGTAAAGAAGGTAAGAAAGGTGCGAAAAACCCCGGAAACAATTCCAGGGACAATGAATCTTGAGCTTAGAAAATTGACAAACTCAATTACAACGAAGAGTTTGATCCTGGCTCAGGATGAACGCTAGCGGCAGGCCTAACACATGCAAGTCGAGGGGTAACAGGAGTAGCAATACTTGCTGACGACCGGCGCACGGGTGAGTAACGCGTATGCAACCTACCTTTTACTGGGGGATAGCCCCGAGAAATCGGGATTAATACCCCATATTATTATGAACGGGCATCCGTTTATAATGAAAGCTCCGGCGGTAAAAGATGGGCATGCGTGCCATTAGCTAGTTGGTGAGGTAACGGCTCACCAAGGCTACGATGGCTAGGGGGTCTGAGAGGATGATCCCCCACACTGGTACTGAGACACGGACCAGACTCCTACGGGAGGCAGCAGTGAGGAATATTGGGCAATAGGCGCAAGCCTGACCCAGCCATGCCGCGTGCAGGATGAAGGCCCTATGGGTTGTAAACTGCTTTTGTACGGGACGAACCTCCCGATCGTGATCGGGACTGACGGTACTGTACGAATAAGCATCGGCTAACTCCGTGCCAGCAGCCGCGGTAATACGGAGGATGCAAGCGTTATCCGGATTCATTGGGTTTAAAGGGTGCGTAGGCGGGGCGGTAAGTCAGTGGTGAAAGCCTGCAGCTTAACTGTAGAATTGCCATTGATACTGTCGCTCTTGAATGCGGTTGAGGCAGGCGGAATGTGTAATGTAGCGGTGAAATGCTTAGATATTACACAGAACACCGATTGCGTAGGCAGCTTGCTAAACCGTGATTGACGCTGAGGCACGAAAGCGTGGGGAGCAAACAGGATTAGATACCCTGGTAGTCCACGCTGTAAACGATGATCACTCGCTGTTGGCGATATACTGTCAGCGGCTAAGCGAAAGCATTAAGTGATCCACCTGGGGAGTACGACGGCAACGTTGAAACTCAAAGGAATTGACGGGGGCCCGCACAAGCGGAGGAACATGTGGTTTAATTCGATGATACGCGAGGAACCTTACCTGGGCTTAAATGGGAGACGACTTCTGCCGAAAGGTGGATTTCCTTCGGGACGGCTCTCAAGGTGCTGCATGGTTGTCGTCAGCTCGTGCCGTGAGGTGTCGGGTTAAGTCCCATAACGAGCGCAACCCCTATCGTTAGTTGCCAACGGGTAATGCCGGGGACT
>JAKPTE010000032.1 GCA_029571215.1 Bacteroidota bacterium | reverse complement strand
CAGCGTCTCTGTGGTAAATGAACCCAACGGTTCAGAAGAGGGAACGGTTTTGTACTCCCGCGCTGAGAGTCCGGTGATAAGAAGTGCGGTGAGCGGAAGAACCATCAGTTTGCGGATCACACTGTTTCTGTTTTCTGTTTTCTGTTTCATCATGATTATTCTGTTTTTTAAGTCGTTGCCATTGAGTGCGTTGAGAAAGGGAGTTATCCCTCTTTTATTGGCCAGGGCTACCAGCGCCATCTGATAGGAGGAGAGGTCGGCCCGACGGGTCACCTCCTGGTCGGTAAGGTATTCCAGGTTGTTTTTGACGGCATCCTTCAGCAGCCAGGCGAAGGGATTGAACCACTGGACCAGAAACAGCATTTCTGACAGGAGGATATCCAGGGTATGGTGCCCATCGGCATGGATTTTCTCATGGTTGAGAATCATCGGGAAATAGGGCTGCGAAGTGCTCTCGTTGGGAACGATGATCTTTCCGAAGAAAGTAAAGGGATAGACTTCTTCCCTGGTGACGAAAATAGAGATTCCGCCATAGGTTTCCTGCCGGCTTTTGCGGGCGATCTGCAGCACCCTGAAGTGCCCCATGACCAGGTGAACCAGGAAAAACAGGACTCCGGCAAGATACACCAACAGCAGGAGCAAAGTAAGGGAGAACCCAGTTCCTGAATCTGTCGCGACCTCCGCGGCAGTTGCTCCGGCCTGGACGGGAAGCAGTACCAGTTGATGTGCGGCTTCACGGGTTACCGTGATCGTTATCAAGGGGATCAGCATGCTCATCACCAATGAGCCGGCAAGGTAGAACCGGTTGAACCGGAACTGTTTCCGCTTGCTGAAAAGCATTAGATACAATAAAAAGAAGGCCGCCGTCGCCGCCGCTGCCTTTGCCAAATATATCAGGAAGGCTTCCATGGCTAATCTTTTTTGATCATCCTGAGAATCTCCTTCAATTCTTCCGGTTTCAGCCCCTTCTCATTCACGAAAAAGGCTACGGCATTTTTGTAGGAGTTGTCGAAATAATCGCTGATCACCCCCTTCATGAAAGATTTGCGGTACTCCTCGCGCGAAACCAACGGATAATACTCATAGGTGTTCCCATATTGGGTATAACCAATGATCCCCTTTTCCTGAAGAAGACGCACCAACGATGAAACGGTGTTGTAATGAGGCTTCGGATCGGGGTACTGGTCGACAATGTCCTTGACAAAGCCTTTTTTGAGTTTCCAGAGGATCTTCATCAGTTCCTCTTCTTTCCGGGTGAGTTTGTGCATAACTGATAGCTTTAATAAAACGCTTCAAATGTATAACTGATTTTTCAGTTGTGCAACTGAAAAATCAGTTAAATAACGAAATAATCAGTTAAGAAGAGTTAATTCCTGACTTCTGCGATTTAATAATTTTTTCGTAATTTATAAGAAACTGATAATGAAGCCTTTATTTTAATATTATTTGCTTCATATCGCATTAGCTCTTTTTTGAACGGCACGTAGTGCCATTGAACGCCGAGGCGAAGCCGCAAGCATTGTACTATGAATAATTCCGGATCGGTTCTCTGTGCAGATTTTTGCAGGCTTTCTGCTTTTTGGTCAGGAAGTCGGTCAGTTAAAGTGTCCACGGGGAAATGGAATGTTGAATAAAATGATTTCAGCGGAAGGGCTGTCCCTGTTTTAGGAATCA
>JAKPTE010000037.1 GCA_029571215.1 Bacteroidota bacterium | reverse complement strand
ACATCATCCCCCATGAGCATGGAGAAGATCCGGTCAGCTTCGGCAGCGCTTTCAATGGTGACCTGACGAAGGGTGCGCTTCTCCGGATTCATGGTGGTGTCCCAGAGTTGTTCTGCATTCATTTCACCAAGCCCTTTATATCGCTGCACCGACACACTGCTGTCTTTTCCTTTTCCCAGTTCTTCCACAGCTTTCTGTCTTTCTTCTTCGGTCCAGCAATATACCTCCTGGTTGCCTTTCTTCACCAGATAGAGGGGAGGAGTAGCAATATAAAGGTGTCCGCGTTTAATCAACTCTTCCATATGACGGTAAAAGAAAGTCATAATCAGTGTTGTAATATGGCTCCCGTCAACATCGGCATCGGTCATGATGATAATGCGATGATATCTTAGGCCTTCAAGATTGAGCGCTTTGGAGTCTTCTTCCGTGCCGACCGATACACCCAGAGCTGTGTAAATGTTTTTTATTTCTTCGTTGTCAAGTATTTTGTGCGGCATAGCTTTCTCAACGTTCAGGATTTTTCCACGCAGCGGAAGAATAGCCTGAAAACGTCTGTCTCTGCCCTGTTTGGCCGTTCCACCTGCACTGTCTCCCTCCACAAGGAATAACTCACTAATAGAAGGGTCTTTTTCGGCGCAGTCAGCCAGTTTACCGGGAAGACCGGCTCCGGAAAGAACATTTTTCCGCTGGACCAGTTCACGGGCTTTTCGTGCAGCATGTCGTGCCTGCGCTGCGAGGATCACTTTGTTCACTATCTGACGGGCGTCGCGTGGATTTTCTTCCAGATAATATTCAAGGTAAGTACTGACTAACTGATCCACTATCCCCATTACCTCGCTGTTGCCAAGCTTCCCTTTTGTCTGGCCTTCAAACTGAGGTTCCGGTACTTTCACCGAGATTACCGCCGTCAAACCTTCTCTGAAATCATCTCCATTGATGTCAAACTTAATCTTTGCAAGCATGCCCGATTTTTCGGCGTAATTCTTCAGAGTTCGTGTTAATCCTCGGCGGAAGCCAGCCAAATGTGTTCCCCCATCAATTGTATTGATGTTGTTGACATAGGAATGCACGTTTTCGGCAAACGAGGTATTGTATTGCAAGGCTACCTCTACCCGAACATCGTTCTTCTCTCCTTCAAAGGCAAAAATCTTTTCTGTAAGCTTTTCCCGCGTCTCATCAAGAAATTCGACGAATTCCTTTAATCCGTGTTCTGAATAAAATTCTGCTTCCCTGTAATGGGGCTGTCTTCCATTGCCGTTAGAACTTCCATTTTCTTCCTTTTCCCTTTTGTCAACCAGACGCAAACGGATTCCTTTATTAAGGAAAGCCAGTTCACGGAGGCGGGCTTCGAGAATCTCGTAATTGAATTCTGTTGTTGTAAAAATAGTTTCGTCCGGAAAAAAGGTTATAATAGTTCCTGTTTTATCCGAGGTTCCGGCTTCTTTAACCTGTCCTAAAGGTTTTCCTTTTTCGTATTCCTGTACATAAATTTTTCCGTCGCGGTGCACTTCAGCGCGAAGGTATTTCGAAAGGGCATTCACGCAGGATACCCCAACCCCATGCAATCCTCCCGAAACCTTATACGAGTCTTTGTTAAACTTCCCTCCGGCATGAAGAACCGTCATTACCACCTCAAGGGCAGATTTTTTCTCTTTTTCATGGAAATCAACCGGAATGCCCCTTCCATCGTCCGAAACGGTAATGGAGTTATCTTCGTTAATAACAACTTCAATATTTTTACAAAACCCGGCAAGTGCTTCATCAATAGAATTGTCAACTACTTCATATACAAGATGATGCAAGCCTTTGGTACTAATATCTCCGATGTACATAGCAGGCCGCTTGCGCACAGCTTCAAGTCCTTCGAGTACCTGGATACTGTCGGCCGAATAACCATTTGTCTTCCCTTTTACAATTTCTTCGCTCATATGTCTCCTGAACTTTCTTTTCTATTGTATTACAATATTTTATATTCGGATAAATTTCCGAACCGATGATTACATGACAGTCCTGTGTGCGGTGTTAATTTTCAGGAAGCAGGGAACCCTTACCTCCCGGATTCCTACAGGAATCGGACCATGTAAATTATTGAATTTCAAGTCTCTAAACAACAATTCTCTCCCGTCACATTTCCGCCGTAAAGGTACAAAAAATTAGCCGGAAAGGGTGGCTGAAAGTTGGAAAATATACACAGAATATGAACAGGATGGCTGATGAGTCTTCGTTAATGGATATCCTGCTGAAGGAAATTTGAATCAAGAACCTGCCGCGATGTAAGATCAGCAGGGTGTTGCCTAATTCAAAAACCCTATTCTTCGTAGTAATATGTTAGGTTTTTAAAATACAATGTATAAACCTGATTCATGCATTAGAAATGCATTCATCACCCTCCGGGCCGATTGAATCTTTGATTCATCGGGGTTAACCCCGATGCCATCCTTCATCTCCTTCCCGCTATGCATTAGTTCGCTTCTCTCCTAATGCATAATCCGGGATAAATAGATTTAGTGCTTTCTTCTTTAGGCTACTGAATGATAGTAATGACAGAAACAATGAAAAATGAAGTGTCGAACGAACTATTAATCAATTTTATAATGTCGTGAAACATATTTGAGGAAGTTTTTTATAATTATGTTTAGCTTTGACACCTAAATCTGCATTAAGGCGGTTCCCGGCAATAAAATGGGTTTGCTTGTATTATATATTTTTGTACGATATTTTTGTACGGATTGACAGATAATGCTATTTTCTCTGTTTTGTAGTATTTAGATAAAAACCAGGATGAAAGGGCTATCGGTGCACAGGGATGAAGACCTTATGATGGAAATTAAGGCGGGCAATATGCTAGCCTTTGATCTGCTGTACAGGAAATATTGTAGCCGGATATATAAATTTAGTTATTCCCTTTTGAAATCAAAGGAGGAAGCAGAAAATCTCCTGCAGGAAGTCTTTCTGAGTTTGTGGGAATGCAGATTTGCGATAGAAAAAAATGCTTCGGTAAAATCCTATTTGTTTACGGTAACGTACAATACAGCTATATCTTACCTTCGGAAAAAAGCGAAGGAATGTGAATTTTTTCAATACTTAAAATCATTGCAAGAGCCTGTTGATGTGTTAGTTGATTCTGAATTGCATTACAGGGATCTTGAGGCCAGGCTTGAAGAAATAATCAACAATTTGCCCCAACGACAGAAGGAAATTTATTTAATGCACAAAGTAGATGGTTTGAAGTATTCTGAAATCGCCGAACGATTGCATATCTCCGTCAATACAATTGAAAACCATATGGCAAGGGCGCTGAAGACAATTCGTGAGAAACTCAGCAGTTATTCCCTTATGGGGTTGCTATTCTTTTTTCTTTTTGTATAGTGCTGATTTTCTTTTTATTATTTTTTCATGAAAATTTTTTTTACTTCCTGTAGTGGTATTTATTTGTTTTTGCGTCATACTATCAAAACGGAAATTTTCAAGGTAAAGGTTTGACAAAAGTGTTGGTTAGTTAGTCGGTTAGTTAGTATGGTTGAGAATGGATAACAAGCACTTCGGGCACGTTGCAGAGGTGCTTGTTTACCCTTGTAAAAAGGAGAATTCAATGAACAGGGAACTACTGAGTAAATATTTCAGTAACAGGTGCACTGAAGAGGAATTGCGTACTATCATAGACTGGTTTGCATCAGATGCTGATACAGCTGAAGGCAGAAATCTTTTACACGATTTCTGGGAAGAAATCCTGACTGACGAAAAGGAATTACCGGCTGACTATGACGGCATTCTTGACAGAATCCACCATAAAGTCAATCTGACGCACTCAGAAACACACAAAGATGCCTTGCTCAGGTTTTTGACACCGGGCGCAGGGAACTTTTTGCGTATTTTTTCACGGATTGCAGCTGTACTGATTCTTCCTCTCCTTGGGTTCAGTGTGATGATGTCGATAAAATATTCTAACGAACACAATGTCATTTCGTCGGTCAATCAGGCATACAATGAGGTTTTTTCTTCGGTGGATGCTATTTCAAAGGTCACTCTGCCTGACGGTTCAAAAGTCTGGCTTAACCACGGTAGTTCGCTGAAATATCCTGCTGTATTCAGAGGTCGGACCCGTAATGTCGAACTTCACGGAGAAGGGTATTTTGAGGTAGTTTCCAATTCCAGGGTTCCATTTATAGTTTCGGCAGGAGATATTCAGGTTAGAGCAACAGGAACTGAATTTAATGTTATGGCTTATCCGGAAGAGGATAAAATTGAAACGTCCCTGATCAAGGGCGTGGTGGTTTTAGAATGCACCAAGCCGGGAAAAAGAACCGTATCCCTCATGGAAATGAAACCAAAGGATATGGTCATTTATCATAAAACTGACAACAAAATAATCCGGCGCGTCATTCATGATGACCGTTATTTTGCGTGGAAAGACGGAAAGCTTGTATTTCATGATGAACCTTTGGGAGAAGTGGCTAAAAAACTGAGCAGATGGTTTAATGTTGAAATCGAAATTGCTGATCCGAAACTGCTTGATCTTACCTATACAGCTACGTTTATTGACGAAAACCTTCAGCAGGTAATGGAGCTTATGTCAATGGTCTCACCTGTAAACTACACTATCTCAAATCGGCAGGAAAAAAGCCAGGGAATTTTCTCAAAAAGAAAAGTTATTCTGTATTACAGAAATAAATGAAAATAAAATCCTTAACCATAACCAAAAAACGTATGCCTATGAAACATAACAAGTGATGCAAACAAAAAGAAACGGGAACGTGCTGGCACACATTCCCGCCGGACTAAGTACCAAATCCTGTTAAGAACATTAGTAACCTTAATCCATTCAAAATTATGAAAGATTTTCGAGATGATAATAAGTTTCCAGATGGATACTTGTTAAAAAAAACAATCAGAATCATGAAGATGTCTTTTCTACTAACATTTTTGGCAATATGCCAGGTTTTTGCTGCTGAGAGTTATTCTCAGGCCACAAAACTGACTTTGAAACTTGATAATGTAAAAATCTCTGACGTATTGAAGGAAATTGAGAATAATAGTGAATTTTATTTTCTGTACAGTCCTAAACTAATAAACGTTGAAAGAAAAGTCAATATTAATGCAGAAAATGAGAGCATTAAAGACATTCTCAATAAATTGTTCAAGGGAGAAGTTAAGTTTGCTGTATATGACAAGCAGATTATTCTTGCGTCAGGTGACCAGGCTGGAATTTTGTCGCCTTTTCAGCAGCGTACGATTACTGGTACTGTGAAGGATAAGGACGGGAATCCTTTACCGGGGGTAAATGTGGTTGTTACCGGAACGACAATCGGTACTATAACCGATGTTAACGGAAGGTACAACATTGAGATACCTCAGGGAGCCAAAAGCCTTACATTTTCTTTTATTGGTATGCAGACGCTTCAGGTAAATATTGGCCCCGACAATACCATTGACGTTCAGTTGAGCGAAGAAGTCGTTAACTTGGAAGAAGTTGTGGTTTCAGCGCTTGGTATCAAGCGGGAAGAAAAGGCTCTGGGTTACGCTGTGCAGAAAGTGGATGGAGAAAACCTCCAGAAGGTGTTGGGGGTTGAGACTGCCACTGCCCTTACTGGTAAAGTCGCAGGCCTTCTGGTTAAAAATACGACCGATTTTGCCGTTGCCCCTGACTTTACATTACGTGGCGAAGCTCCCCTTCTCGTTATTGACGGAGTACCTTATGCCAATAAGAAGTTGAGTGATGTTGCTTCTGAAGATATAGAATCTATAAGTGTTTTGAAAGGAGCTACAGCTTCCGCTCTATATGGCTACCGTGGAGCAAGTGGGGCCATCCTTATTACCACTAAAAACGGAAGTACCAATCAATCGGGAATAACAGCTGATTTCACTACCAATACCATGTTTACGGCTGGTTTTCTTGCAATTCCTGAAAAACAGACTGTTTATGGACGCGGAAGCAATAATACTTATGACAAAAACTCTACTAGTTCTTGGGGTATCAAAATGGATGGATCGATTCAGAACCAGTGGGATCCCAAGTTGAAGGATTACCGTGACTATGAATATTTGCCACTTGGGAAAGATAACTTCAGAAATTTTCTGGAGCAGGGATATGTGACAAACAATAATTTCAGTGTTGGATACAAAGGAGATGTCATTTCTCTCAGAAGCTCAATAAACTGGACAGAAAATAAAGGGATCTATCCTAATTCGGTCTTAGATAAATATGCCTATAAATTGAGTGGAGATGTCAACATGGGTCGATTCAAAATCAGCTCCAATCTGTCCTATGCACGGAGGTACTCTCCCAACATGGGTTCCAATGGTTATACATCTTACGATCCTATGTACTCCCTCCTCATTTGGACCCCAAGTGATTTCAACATCCTGGATTACAAAGATTACTGGCTCGTACCAAAGCAATCACAGAACTGGACATACCGTTCCGGACCAAATAATCCGTACTTTGACAGATATGAAAGGACCAATGAGGTGTCGCGTGATATTTTCAATGCCGACGTGCTGAGTAGTTATCAGATTACCGACTGGCTTAAAGCCAGCATTCGTTCTGGTCTTGATTTTTACACCGACAGGGGCGTACAAAGAGTTTCCTGGGGTTCATACACATCAACCGGTAATACGGCTATTCCTGGAAACCCGTGGACATGGAACGGTGCATGGACTGGCGGATATAACATTGGACAGACCCAGGGCCTCAGTATGAACAATGACCTTTTGTTGACTGGAGATAAAACTTTTGGCAAATTCGGTATCGAATACTTGGCAGGTGGAACAATATACTATACACAAGATTACAATATGTACGCCCAAACTGTTGGCGGTATTTCTGTTCCTGGATTCTTCTCCATCAAAGCTTCGGTAAACCCTCCGACAATCTCCCAGAGCACCTATCGTCAGCAGGTAAATTCTTTGTTCGGACGGTTGGCTCTTTCGTGGAATAAATTGATCTATGTTGAGGCAACAGGCAGAAATGACTGGAGTTCAACATTGCCGGAAACAACACGCTCATATTTTTATCCCTCTATTTCTTCCAGCTTCATTCTTTCGGAGCTTCTGCCCGGTACAAAAGGCTGGCTTGACCTTTTGAAGCTCAGGGGATCATGGACCATGTCAAAGACTCCTGCGGCAATTTATGCTGTAAAGAGTACGTTCACGCTGAATAGCTCTACCTGGAATACTCTCAACGGAGCAACCGCACCTTCCTCTTTGTATGACCCAAGCGTTCTCCCTGAAACTGCAACAACATTCGAAGTTGGTATGCAGGGAGTTGTATTTAAAAACCGCCTTTCAGTTGATGTTGCTTACTATGATAAACATATGTTCAATTTCCTTAAAAACGCTCCCATTACTTCAGCTTCCGGCTATACCAGTGTTTACGTAAATGTAGATGAGGAAATATCGCGTCGTGGCTTGGAAGTGGCTGTCAACGCTACTCCTGTCAGAAGCAGGGATATTCAATGGGATCTGGGTCTTAACTGGACTACCTACGCTCGTTACTATACACAGTTGGATTCTGTCTATTCGGATAAAAAACCATGGGTAAAAGTAGGCGAACGTGTTGATGCTTTTGTTAGCAAAGATTTTGTTAAGGTTCCAGCAACCGGGGAGTATATCTTTAATAACGGAAGGCTCATGACAAGCCAGTACGATTCAAGGTTCGGGTTTTATGACCCCGATTGGATCTGGGGTTTGAATTCCACACTGAGATATAAGAATTTCACCTTATTCGTTTCAATGGATGGTGTGGTTGGAGGTTTAATTACTGAACGGACAGAAAGCTATATGTGGCAGGCAGGCGTTCATCCAAAGTCTGTCACCAAAGAAAGAGAACAGGATGTTGCAACCCCCGGATCGAGAAATTTCCTCGGACAGGGTGTTAAGGTGGTTTCCGGATCAGTTACCTACGACCAGTTTGGCAACATTACAAGCGATACCCGTGAATACGCGCCCAATGATGTATACACAACCTACAAGCAGTATATTATTGATTTACATAACAGTAGTGCATGGGGTGGTCGTGGAACCAGGGCCGACGCTTACTCAAAGACCTTTCTAAAATTGCGTGAAGTGTCTCTGACGTACAACCTTCCAGGCAAATTGATTCCCAAACTGGCAAAATCTGCTTCAGTCAGCTTTGTAGGACAGAATATCCTGCTCTGGGCAAAAGACTTTGTTTACTCAGACCCTGACGGAGGTGAAAATAGCTTGTACGGAACCAACGCAGGAGGTGCCTCTGACTTCCAGGATCCTTCCGTCAGATACGTGGGCTTTAATGTTAAACTTACCTTCTAATTTTGTTCAGTCATGAAAAAGATGCATAATATCTTACTGTTAGTAATTTCTCTTGCACTTACTTTTTCCTGCAGTAAGTTTGAGGAATTAAATACAAACCCGGATGCGCCAACATCAGTTGCACCTGAAATGCTGGTTACCCAGGTACTGAAAAATTCGTTCCGGTTCTGGAATCCAAACCCAACTGACTTTAGCACAGGAAATCTGTGGTGCAAGCATATAGCCAGATGTGAACCGAACCCCAATCCCTATCAATACTATTATTCATATTGGCCTTATGGTGGCTTCGGATCTTACAAGAACCTTACCGACCTGAAAAGGGCAATTGAGTTTGCTTCCGGAACTCCTTATGAATCTTCAATTAAAGGTTTGGCTTTGTTCATGAAGGCCTGGTACGGATATGGGATGACGCTCGATATGGGCGATATTCCTTATTCTGAAGCAGGCAAGGCAGAAGAGGGAATTGTCAGACCAAAATATGACAAACAACAGGATGTGTTCCAGGAAATTTTGGACGATCTGAAAGCTGCCGAAGAAGCGTTTGCCAATGGGGCAAAATTCAATGGCGATATAATGTACGGAGGCGATCCTGTCAAATGGCGCAGGCTTTGTAATGCTATGCAGCTGAAAGTCATTCAGACCATCAGTAAAAAGGCAACGTCGGCTCAGAAAGCCCGGTTTGCTGAAATTGTGGCTGCAGGAAATCTTATGACCGGCAATGCTGATAATTTTCAACTGGCCTATTCCGATAATCCAAACGCATCCCATCCTTTCTGGAATGGTGAAGACAACAGAAGATACGATGCCCTATCAAAACTCGTTGTCGACGGACTAAAACAACTGCAGGATCGCAGACTGTTTTATTTTGCAGAACCTGCACCTGCTCTAATCAGTGCAGGCAAACTGGAAAGCGATTTTGATGCCTACGAAGGGGCACCTACGGAGTTAATAGCTGAAGAGCTTTCAGTGAATAATCAGAATGGCATGTATTCCCTTGTCAATAAACGCTACAGGGACTTCAGGGCCGGCGATCCAATGTTTAAGTTTACCTATGCCGAACAATGCTTCATTATTGCTGAAGCTATTGAAGAAGGATGGGTTACAGGAAATGCAAAAGACTATTACGAAAACGGTGTAAGGGCTATGCTTGATTTCTACAGAACCCTTCCCTCAGCTCCCGCAGCCTATACCCACGGCATGGCTATTGACCAGGCGTATATTGATAATTATTTTACCGGTGCTGCAGCTTATGCAACAGCAGGAACCAAAGAAGATCGCCTGCACCAAATCTGGTACCAGAGATGGCTCATCGACTTCTTCCAGGGTAACGGATTGAATTATCCTCAGTTCCTGCGGACCGGATATCCTGAATTTCCTCTCGATCCCAATACCAGTATGAATCCTGATGACAAAAATGTTTATCCGAAACGCTGGAAATATCCTACCGACGAACAAGTCACTAACCCAGTAAACTATAAAAAGGCTGTTGATGAACAATTCGGAGGATATGACGGAATCAATCAGGTTCCCTGGTGGTTAAAGCCTTGAGGAAATTTAACATTCGCAACTATTCTGCTGTGAAATAGTAAAGTATATTTGGAGGAGTCAACCTAATAGACTCCTCCTTTTTTTAATCCTATATCAAGGTAAATATGATCAGGCTTTTCATGCTGTTTATGGCCATTGGGCGTATTTCTTTAATTCCTTTGCCGGTACAACAGATTTATGGCAGTTCTGATTCAACCAATTGGGTATGGACGCCATCTCCGAAACAAAAACCAAGAATTAATGGCCCACTGGTTTATGGATGTCGTCCTGGTAAACCTTTTCTGTACCGTATCCCATGTCAGGGGGAAAAACCTGTCCGCTTTACCGTTAAAAACCTGCCAAATGGCTTGAAACTGGATCCGGTAAAGGGAATTATCAGCGGAATTGCTCCAGAGGCAGGAGAATATCTGCTTTTGATAACAGCTGAAAATTCCAAAGGAAAGGACAGAAGGAAACTGAAAATCATAGCAGGAGACAAACTCGCCCTTACACCTCCTATGGGATGGAACCATTGGTATGCTCATTATGACCGAATAACAGACACCCTGGTACGGGAGGCAGCTGAAAATATGATAAGCAGTGGAATGGCTGATGTGGGCTATTGCTACATAAATATTGATGATGGCTGGGCAAATGCGCCTAAAAATAAAGACACCATGCGTATGGGCTTACTCCGTGATGACAATGGCAACATCCTTCCAAATTACTATTTCCCTGACATGAAGAATCTTACGGATTACATTCATTTCCTTGGACTTAAAGCGGGCATTTATTCTTCTCCCGGACCTCTAACCTGTGGCGGTTTTACTGGTTCTTACCAACATGAAGAACTGGATGCACGGCAGTTCGCTGCCTGGGGATTTGATTTTCTTAAATATGACTGGTGTTCATATGGGGGAATTGCAGGCAAAGATACAAGCCTTGAAGCTTTCAGGAAGCCATACCGGCTGATGGGCAATATTCTGAAATTATTGGACCGTGATATTGTATTCAATCTTTGCCAGTACGGTATGGCCAATGTATGGGAATGGGGCGCGGAAGTTGGGGGGCATTGCTGGCGCACTTCAGGTGATCTGGGTTTTGAACTGGATCGTGTTTTTGATGTCGCAATCAATAATGCCATCTACCGGCTATATTCAAAACCAGGAGAATGGAATGATCCTGATTATATCCAGATTGGCTGGATTGGCAATGCATACAAAATGGGTATGCCTGAACAAAGCCACATGCCACCGGCTATGCAATATGCCTACATGTCGCTCTGGTGCCTGATGGCTGCACCTCTTATCTATAGCGGAGATATGTCAAAATTGGATCCATTCACCTTGAATGTGCTTTGCAATCCAGAAGTGATTGAGGTGGATCAGGATATTCTTGGTGAATGTGGCAGGGTTATTCTCGGAACGGAGAATACGTTCGTCATGATCAAGCACCTTTATGATGGTTCTTTTGCTGTTGGTCTTTTTAACCGAGGAACAAAAGATGAGATTGTCGGAGTTACCTGGCAGGAACTGGGCATTTCAGGAAAATATGTTGTACGCGATTTATGGCATCAGAAAAATCTGGGCCTATACAAAGGGACGTTTTCCACAAAAGTTAGCCCACAGGGAGTGGTGTTGGTGAAAATCAGCAAAAGGAGAATAAAAAATGACAGATAAAATTAGAATGTGGTTATTATTCGGCATTTTATGCATAATGATGAACTGGCTGGAAAATTTTGCTCAGCCTTTGAAAAGAAATGCCACTATCCCATTGTCTGATAGGATAGGAGAATTAGCTTTCCGATACAACAGATCACCATTGGGTGAAAATGTGTTCGTATTTGATCAGACAATGAATATGTCTGATATTCAGACACTCATTGATTCAATTTATTCCGGTCAGTTATATCCGGTAAATGAATTTTCAGATAACCGTTTCGCATTATTGTTTAAACCTGGGGTCTATCATCTTGATGTGAAGGTAGGATACTATACCCACGTGATAGGACTTGGGAAAAGTCCGGAAGAGACGGTAATTATTGGTGCAGTCCGATCTATAGCATCACAGGGGGGACATGTATTATGCAATTTCTGGCGGGCAGTGGAAAATATAACTATCATTCCCACTCCCGATTCGGTTAATACTTGGGCAGTATCGCAGGCCTCGCCCTTGCGGCGTGTCTATGTCAAAGGCAACCTGAAATTATATGATGGTCCATCCAGCGGAGGCTTTATGGCCAATTGCAGAATCGATGGAACTGTCTTTTCAGGTTCACAACAGCAATGGCTGACAAGAAACTCTGTTTTCGATAAATGGATTGGCGGAGTTTGGAACATGGTATACATTGGAACAATCAACGCTCCTGAAGAAAACTGGCCTGAGAAGCCATATACCACCATTGCCCTTACTCCGGAAATTCGTGAAAAACCCTATTGGGTGTTTTCTGGGAAAGAACTGAAGATGAAAGTCCCCGGTATTAGAAAAAATTCATGTGGTGTGGAATGGGATGACAACAGTCGGGGAAAAACACTGGAATGGAATGATTTTTATATTGCTAATCCTGTTGTTGACGATGCAAAATCAATCAATAAAGCATTGAAAAAAGGAAAGCA
Organism: Bacteroidota bacterium; assembly: GCA_029571215.1. GTDB lineage: Bacteria > Bacteroidota > Bacteroidia > Bacteroidales > JAAYUG01 > JAAYUG01. The sequence continues at coordinate 18,624 of JAKPTE010000037.1, read as the reverse complement.
TGTACTTTTTACTCCCGGAATCTATTTTCTTACCGAAAGCATAAGAATTACCCGCCCTGGAACTGTGGTAATCGGTATAGGGTTTCCTTCGCTGATTCCGGTGAACGGGAACAAGGCAATTGAAGTTTCAGATACTGATGGGATAATTGTTGCCGGTTTGCTAATCGATGCCGGAACAGTTGCTTCAGAATTGCTGATGCAGGTTGGAGAACCAGGATCAAAAAAAGTCCATGCAACCAATCCGGTTTTTTTGTTTGATATATTCTTCCGGGTGGGTGGGCCTCGGGAGGGAAGCACATCCCATTGTCTCGTGGTGAACAGCAATAATGTGCATATCGATCACCTTTGGCTCTGGCGTGCAGATCATGGCAATGGAGTAGGTTGGAACAAGAACCGGTGTGCCAACGGATTGATTGTTAATGGGAATGATGTCATAATTTATGGACTGTTCAATGAACATTCACAGGAATATCAAACTATCTGGAACGGAGAAAATGGCCGGGTGTACTTTTACCAGAGCGAAATGCCGTATGATCCTCCCTCAGTTGATATATGGAAGCACGGCGATACTTGCGGGTATGCTTCCTATAAAGTGGCCGGCCATGTAAAGGTACACCATGCATGGGGCCTTGGTATCTATAATGTATTTTATGATGCCCCGATTATTGTTGATCAGGCGATTGAAACACCTCCGGCCCTGGAAGATTCGCTTTACCACAAGGTTATTTTCTGGTTGAACGGTAACAAGGAAAGCATTGTGAAAAGTATTATCAACGGTAGAGGGGGATCTGTCAATGCTTCCAACCGAAAGGCTGTTATGAAATGATGCATACTTTTTTTCGAATGTCAAAAACAAAAATTATGAAAAAAGCATTATCTGTTCAAAATCTTTTTCTGTTTCTGCTTCTTTTTGCAGTTGGTGGCTGTCAGCAGGCTACCAAATACAAAACCATTCGCAAGGACGTTCTTAAGGACAAAATTGCCGGAGGCTGGGCTGGCAAAATGATTGGCGTTACGTACGGTGCCCCAACCGAATTCCACGCCATGAACCGTATCTTTGAGGATTCCATTCGCTGGACACCGGCTGACGTTAAAGGAAGCATCTGGCAGGACGACCTGTACGTTCAGCTTACCTTGCTGATGACCATGGATGAGTATGGTGTGGATGCCCCGGCCAAGAAGTTTCATGAGATGTTTGCCAAAGCCGGTTATTGGTTATGGCATGCCAATATGCAGGCAAGGAAAAACTATTACGACAGTATTTTTCCTCCTGCCTCAGGAAGCCCTGAGTACAATATTCATGCCGATGATATTGATTTTCAGATAGAAGCTGATTATATCGGATTTATGTGCCCCGGTATGCCGCAAACTGCTCTGCAGATTGCCGATAAAATCGGGCATATTATGAACTATGGTGACGGCGTATATGGTGGCATTTTTGTAGCCGCCTTGTACTCCGAAGCTTTCTTTGAATCCGATATCAGCAAAATTATTGAGAATGCCCTCAGATCAATTCCTTCGGAAAGCGATTATTACAAAATCATTCAGGATGTAATGACCCTGCACAAACAGTATCCCAACGACTGGAAAGCGGCCTGGAAGGAACTGGAGACAAAATGGGGAGATGTGGATATTTGCGGTGCCGGTGAGCCGTTTAACATTGATGCCAAGCTGAACGGAGCATACATTGCAATGGGCCTCCTTTACGGAGAAGGGGATCCTCTGAAAACGCTCGAGGTTGCTACCCGCTGCGGCCAGGATTCCGATTGTAACCCATCCAACGCACTTGCCGTTCTGGGCGTAGTGAAAGGTTTCAGTGGGTTGCCTGAAATGATGCAGGAAGGGGTGAGGAGCGTTGCCGATTCAGTTTTTGTTTTTACCAACTACTCCTTTAATTCGGCAGTTGCCAGTACGTATAAATATGCCCTTGACCTGATTGCCCTGAATGGTGGAAAGACAGATGGAGATGAAATTCAGGTAAAAACACAGTTGCCTGTTGCACCCTCCCTTGAAGTATCGTTTCCCGACGTTGTCTTTTCAAGGAAAATATCGGTTTTCGAACCGGCCGGCTGGACTTTCAGCGGAAAATGGATACCTTTTGAAGTGGAACGGAATCATCAGAAAAGCAAACAATCCTTGTATGCTTCCACAAAAGGCGACGAGATGATACTTGAATTTCAGGGAACAGGCATTTCCATCGAAGGAAACTGGTACAGAGACGGAGGTAAGGCCGATGTATATGTTGACGGAAAACTTCACCGGACGATCGATACCTATTACGATTTTGCCCATCAGCAGCATACTACCAGTATTTGGCATGTAATGGGCCTTGAACCGGGCAAGCATGTGGTGCGGCTTGTGGTAACAGGCCAAAAACGCCCGGAATCACAGGGTACTCGTGTTTACATAACTTCTGCAACCATTTTTGATACAGCTCCGAAGAAAAACGAACAATTCCAGTTTTCCTTTGAGAAATAAAAGAAGAAGAGGCTGCCTTTTTTGACAGCCTCTTTGGTTTTAAAATTCTGTTAGTTTTATAATGCATAGGTAAACCCAAGCATTACGCGGAAGCGCTGCACGGGATAATAATTCCATAACTGATAGCGGCTTGCCGTAAGATTGTTGCCGGTTAAGAAAAAGGAAAGCACCTTGGTGAACCTGTATTCCAGATGAAGGTTCAGATCAGCGAAGGCTGACAGTTCCCGGTTCTCATACACCTGAGCATTGCTGCGTGCATAGCGTTTTCCCCATACGTACAATTCTACCCGGCCTACTATCTTGTCCCGGAGGTTATATACTCCGATCAGCGAAATATCAAAAGGGGGCCGTTGATAGGGATGTTCCAGTAAATCCATGGAATAATGATAGTAATTTCCCCTGAGCATTAGGTTCAGTTTGGAATTCAGCTGATAGCCTGCTTCGGCCGAAATTGCGGTCAGTTCTGCATTGTCATAAAGAACTGTAAACTGATTCAGCAGGGGCGTTATTGTATCATTAACGTAAAAAGGAAGCCGGTCGAGGAGGGAATAGGAAGCCCCGGCACGGAAGGAAAAATCTCCCGCGCTGCCGCGTATCCCGCCGTAGCCCCTGATTTTTTCATTGGTGGTCTTTACATAAAGTGTCGGATTGATAAAGGGATTTTCATCGGCTACCATACGGTATTCATTGAGAATGGTTTGTCCTGAAGCGCCAAAATATGCCGTCAGAATTCCGGGCAGAACCTGAAATTCCAGTTGAGCTCTTGGATAAATATGGAACGAGGCTTCTCCTCCATAAATGTCCACTGCCGTTCCGAATCCTGCCACAAACGACCATTCAGCAGAATGGCGGTTAAAATAGGGTGAGAAAGTTAGTACGGTGGCATAGGCCGTATCTATTCCTTCTGACGGTCTGCGAAAATGAACACTTACATCTGCTCCAAGCCAGTTTTTCTTATACAGTTTATTAAAGCTGCCGCCAAGCTGGAAAGCATTTTCGTACCCGCCTCCTGATTCCCTGAAAAACGAATAATTACCCCTGATGTCAATGTTCATGCGGGTCGAATCTTCCTGAAGGGTTTTCAGACGGAACGAAGGAACAAACGATAAATATCCCTGCCGCATATCCTCTTTCCTAATGACCGAATCAAGAGCATTGCCATAGCGGTAAAAGGTATTGGAAGCAATTCCCAGATCGCCGCTGAGCACCATGTTGCTGAACCAGGTCTTTCCGTAGAGGGCAGCCGAGGAACGGGAAAAACCCCCGTAAGTCTTCGTATTGTCTTCCAGTCCTATGTTTCCATGCGAAGAAAGGTGGCGTGCTTCCAGACCAAGATTGAATTTCTTTGAGCGCAGGCTGTTTACGTTCAGTTCCAACAGAGGAGTAGTATAGGTTCCCAGGCCGAGTTTGAGATACGACTTGTACAATCTGGGAATTGGATCCGGAACCATCCGTGCAGCAGGAATGGGTGCTACCTGCACATCGGGTGAAATCTTGCGCCCGGTTATGGAATAATCAAAAACGGGCTTTTCCTGCACAGTGTCATTTATTTCCGGCATCCGGCTGATTTTGTAGGCATCTGACAGGGTAGGTTCGTAAGGTTTCACCACGTAAACTTCCTTGTCTATTTTATCCTGGGCAGTAAGAGAAAAGGAAATCCACCATGCACAGAAAAGGCTGGCGTATAATCTGCCGGAATGTTTTTTATACCTGGGTTCTATCATAGGATTATTGCATTTCATTTCCTCGGGGCCATTTTTATTTCAAGGGTATCCTGTCCTCTGGCGGCTCCTTTCTGGGTCGCCTGATCGATGGCTGCTTTCCTCTGGCGTGCCATATCAATGATCCCATCATCCGGGTTTTCGTAATAATCAATCAGGCTCTGCAGGGTTTGCTGGGCCTGGAAATAATCCTTCCGAAGGGTATAGATATCGGCCAGAAGGATAAAGGCCCTTGCCATCCAGTATTGGTGTGGAGTATTCATGTCGATAAAATCGAAAATTTCTTTTTCCGCCTTGTCATACTGTTTTCTTTGCCAGTAAATTTCAGCCACCCTGTATTTGGCTTCTGCTCCCTGAATGCTCTTAACTTCTGTGGCAACTTTGCGGTAATTTTCCAGGGCTACATCGGTCCGGTCAAGAGCGGCAGCCGATTTGGCCAGAATGAAGCGGGCTTCCCGGATGACATCGGGCGGGATTTTTTCGGTTGACAAAACCCGGTCGGCGGCATCGTAAGCATCGCTGAATTCATTGAGTTTATCATAACAGCGCATCAGGCCGATACGTGCTTCCATCTGGTTATTGCGCACTTCAGCCAGGCTTTCCAGTGTTTTGTAATGAGCCACGGCGTCCATATAGTTCTGCATCTTATATTCAATCCGGGCTGCCGATAGAAGAGCCTCTTCTGTAAACATGTTGCGAGGTTTTCCGGCAATGTAGAGCAGATGGGGAAGGGCATCCTGTTCAGAGCCTGAGCGCAGTGCACAATCCGAAAGATAATAGTGGGCATTGAGAGCAAAAATGCCTTCCGGGAAACGGTCAAGGTACCGCTGAAAAGAAACCTGTGACCGGCTGCAGTCACCGGTGAGGTAAATGTTTTCAGCCGACCGGTACATGAGGGAATCCTGCGAGCTGGCACTTAGCTCACCCATCGTTCCGATCGTTTTGAGGTAGTTAACATAGTCATCGGCTTTTCCCTGTTCCACATAAATGTTCTGTATGCCGTTGAGAGCGCTCCTGGCTTCGGAAGTACCGGGAAATTCAGCCACAACTTTTTTATACATTTCCAACGCCTCATTGTCGCGGTCCATGTTTCTGTACACGAGGCCTGCCTGCACCATCGACTTGCTGTAATAACTGCTGGAAGGATAGTTGGCGAGAATACGCTGATAGTATTCAAGAGCCTTCTGCAGTTCCTTAAGTTTCAGGTAGCTGTTTCCCAGCTCAAAAAGTGCATCGGGTACGTACCGCGAACGGGGGAAGGAGCCAAGCAACTGGTTCAGTACGGTAATTTTGTCGCGGGTCTTTTCCATCAACCCGAGAGAAAATCCTTTCTGGAACAGGGCATAGTCGGCGTCGTACTTATTGATTGCTATGGCCTTGTTATACATTTCAACGGCTTTGGGATAATCGGGTTTGATAAAATAGCAGTCTCCCATTCTGTTATAAGTATCGGCCACAAGGTCGGTAGCCTTTCCGCTTTCGCGGTCAAGAAATTTTCCAAACCACAAAGCAGCATCGGCGTAGCGTTTCAGATTGAAACATGCATACCCTGTGTTATAAAGGGCAGTGGAATATACATCCGTTGCAGGAGCTGCCGGCTGGGCAAGGAAGTTCTGGTACTGGTCAATGGCTTCGGTGTAATCTCCCAGCCGGTACCAGGCTTCCCCTTTCCAGTAAAAAGCAAGCGCTTTGAGCTTTCTGTCGTAATTTCCAAATTGCAGGGAGACATCCAGCAAATTGATAGCTCCCTGGTAATCAAGGTTGTTGTATAGTTCCAGAGCCCTGAAAAAAGCGACTCTCTGCCACGCTTGTTTAACCCGGTCATCCTTTACCCGTATTTTCTGAATTGAGGCAAGGGCATCTTTATAGTTGCGGGTGCTCATGTATACTTGAAGCAAATAATTGTACGCTTCATCGGCGCGTTCTGACCCCGGGTATTTTGTAAGGTAATCGTTAAATGCCCTAATGGCCTCATTAAAGGGTGAATAGGAAAGTTCGTAGGTTAACTTTGCATAATTAAACAGGGCATCCTCGGCAATTTTTTCATCAAAATTCATTTTGGCAGCCGCCGAAAAGGCCATGCGGGCCTCGTCCTTCCTTCCAGTTCGCACGTAACAATCTCCCAGCACGTACATGGCATTCTGCTTCAGTTCGGATTCTCCGGCCGTTATCTGCTCGAGCATCTTTGATGCATCTTCAAAACGGCCTGATTTGTAATAGGCGAACCCCAGTACATACTTGTCTTCATTGCTCATGTACTGGCTCTTTTCCTTGTATGTTTCAAGGTAAGGAATGGCTTCGGTAAACATGTTTTTGCGAAAAAAGGCGTCTCCTACCAGACGGGCTGTTTCCGGAAGCCTCTTTTCGCTGATGGTGTTCATCTTATCGGGAGCATAATTTATCAGTGCATCGTATTTTTTCTGCAGATACAAAATCTGAATAATGTAATAGGGTACAACCGGTGCAAATGTTTCATCGTTTTCAAGCCTGCGAAAACCTTCCAGTGCAGTTTCGTAGTTCTGCTGGGTGTAGGCAATATGCGAATAGTAATATACGGCAGGCGGGGTGTATTTGGTGTCAATATCTTTGATTTCGCTGAAAGCAAAACGGGCCTTTTCCAGGTCGTTTGTCATAAAACAGGCATATCCCAGCTTGAAATAATACTCCGACTGATCATCACGCGAAAGACGTTTTTTATCAACCTTCGATAACCATTCTACGGCATCGCGATAGCGTTTCAATCCGTAAAAATAACGTCCCATCTCAAATTGCAAACCGTTGATGCGGGGACTTTCGGGGTGATCTGCCACAAAATTATTTACCAGGTATTCTGCATCCTTATGATAAAGCTGAATGGCACACATGGCCACAAAGTAACGTGCGTCGGCTTCGAGCAGGCTGTGGTTCAGCTTTTCGTCGGCCAGCAGTTTTTCAAAGCATTGCCGGGCTGCTCCGTACTTTTGTTTTTCAAATAGTTCAAGACCCCGGTAATACTCTTTTTCAACCGAGACTGCCTGCACAGGTTCCTGAGCCGAAGAAGAAATATACGGGAATCCTGCTGCCAGTAAAATCAATATTGCTTTGAATCTGAATCGCATAGCCATTCTCATTAATTGTGCCGAAGATACAATAAAACGTTTTTGGAAAGCAGGATATTATTAACAGGGTGTTAATTGCAGTCCTTCAGAAAAGAATCAGATCTTTCTGATAGGTTTGGCTATATTTGATGGAAGTATTGCCGGTGGTCCGGCAATTATCGAAATGTTTCATGGATCCGGAACTTTACGTGACAAATTTGTACGAACGTTTTCGAAGCAGGGCTTCTGCCGAAGATGCCTTTTTCATGGCAAAGTATATGAAGAACCAGTTTCCTTTTTTTGGGCTGAAAAAACCTATGCGACAGGAGATTGAGAAGGATTGGTTCCGGCATTCAGGTTTCCCTTCTTTGCTTGATATGCCCCAAGTGGTCCATTTGCTCTGGGAGCTTCCCGAAAGGGAATGTCAGTATGCGGCCATGGATATTATGGAAAAATTCCGGAAAGAATTCACCGGCCAACATCTTGAACTTTTTGAATATTGCATTGTTACTAAGCCCTGGTGGGACACCACTGACCTGATTGCGGCTCGTTTCATCGGAACAATGTTCAGGAATGATGTGTCTCTAATCCGACCCTGTGTACAGCGTTGGCTTGAAGATGAGAATATCTGGCTGCGGCGTACCTGTCTTCTTTTTCAGTTGAAATACCGGAAGGCAACCGACAGGGAATTGCTTGAAGAAACCATCCGGCGTCTTTCCGGTGAGAAGGAGTTTTTTATCAGGAAAGCGATTGGCTGGGCATTGAGGGAATACTCTAAAACGGATGCACACTGGGTATTGGAATTTGTGCAGAATAACCCGCTTTCTCCTCTCAGCAGGAGGGAAGCATTAAAAATACTGAAACGGAAGAATGATGAAAATTCTGGTAATCAACGGCTACCCATATAAGGAAAAGACAGGTTCAGCCCTTCAAAAAGCCTACATGGAAGGGGCTGAAAAGGCTGGTCATATTGTACATTCAATAAACATAAGTGATTTAAACTTCAGTTATAATCTTCCGCAGGGATACCATCAGCTACCCGAACCGGAAGAGGATATCAGACTGGCGTGGAAACTGATTAGCGAGGCTGATCATCTTGTTTTTTTCTATCCCAACTGGTGGGGAACCTATCCGGCCATGCTGAAAGGTTTTATTGACAGGGTATTTATTCCGGGATTTGCGTTTAAATATGCCAACGGGGGCAGTCGTAAAAAACTACTCTCCGGTAAATCGGCCCGCATCATTGTTACCATGGACCAACCGGCATGGTATTACAGGTATGTGCTTGGTGCTGCTGGAAGCAAAGCACTGAAGAAAGCTGTTCTCAACTTCTGCGGCATTACCCCCGTGAGGGTTCATTTAATTGGGAACATCCGTAAGCTCAGTGATATCAAATTGAAGAAAGTATTGGATCGATTCAGTAGATTGGGTCGGGAAGTGGATATGACACATCATGGTAAACAGCCCTGAAAAATTGTATGTTGAAAGTGTGAACCTGCGGACCAGGGTAAAAATTATCCGATCAACAATACCTGTATGGTCGAGGGAGATGGTATATCACGGTCTGAAATTTTTTTGTTAAGCAGATTCGTTGGGATTTTCGTTATTTTTACCGTAGGTAAATAATAAACATAATAGACGTATTCATGATCCGCATTGGTTTTTCTGGCATTCTTCTGAGCATATTTCTTCAGGTCGTTTCGCAGGAAGTTCAACCGGTTGCTGTATTGTCAAAACACACTGGAGCTGTGACTTCTCTGGGCTGGAGTCCTGATGGTTCCCTGCTGGTAAGTGGTTCGGAAGACAAAACGGCTGTTATCTGGAAAAAAGACAGCTGGGAACCGGCTGCAGTGCTGAGCGGGGCACATGTGAGAAGTGTTATGGCTGTGGTTTTTTCAGCCGACGGGCAGAAAATTTATACAGGAGGCGACAGGACCATTATCGCATGGAATACTGACGGAACGAAGGACAAAGCAATCGGAACTACGGTTGTTGACATCTGGAGCCTCAGCCTTGCGCCGGGAGGGAAATATCTTGCTGCCGGCACCTTTGAAAAAAAAGTACATATTTATGATCTGGTGACGGGAGCTCACTTCCGTGCTCTTGAAGGTCATGAAAAAAGCGTATTGGCTGTGGCCTGGCTGGATGACAATCGCCTGGTCAGCGGATCACTCGACGAAACTGTCAGAATATGGGATGTGCCAACCGGAAGAGTTTTACAAACCCTCACCGGTCATGGAGGAAATATTTACTCGATTGCAGCACATCCGGCCACAGGCTTGTTTGCAACGGCATCGCGCGATAATTCGGTTCGTCTGTGGCAGGCCGGAAAGGGAAAAAGCATCCGCACGTTCACAGGGCATGATCAGGCGGTCATGTCAGTGTCGCTTTCTCCCGACGCAAAGTGGATGCTCACCGGAAGCTTTGACAATACAGTTATTCTTTGGGAAACTGCTAACGCAAACAAAATTTATACATTTTCCGGCTTTGAGAAGGGAGTAAATGCCGTGGCTTTCAATCCGGACGCCACTTTATTTGCCGTTGGTTCCGGAGATGGGAAAGTGCGGATGTTTGAAGCAGGCAAAAATCTTTTTGTTGATTTTTATTTTGCTGCAGAGGTCGAAAAGGAATTGGCTGCCATGCCCGAATTTGCACCCAGGGGGAAGGACGAATCAAAACAGGACTATAAAGCAAGGCAAGCCAGGGCTTACGTAGCAAAACAGGAGGTCTATAACCGGTACTACGCCAAATATCTTGAGATTCTGAAGCAGCAGGACCCTGCTCAGGAAAAATAGAGTGACAACCGGTGATTGATGTTTAATTCAGAATATGTCTACTGTTGTAGTCAGAAATTCTGAAGTAAGGCACTCTTCCAGTTCTGTGTTTTTCTGTGAACGGTAAAAGGCGATTGCATTTTATCTGAACCGAATCCTTTTATTCTGCCTTCCGTGCATTCCTGATGAATGGTCATCCATCCCACGGGCACGCCAGATCATCACAGCCCCTGCAATGATGGGCGCATAAATCAGTACATAATATCCCTGCAGATTGACAAGTTTGAGATATTTCAACAGGAGCAGCACCAGACCAATCAGAAGTAGTATGGTACCGATGTTGTTGAATTCTTTCTTTCTTTGTGTGGAAATCTGCCGAAGTTCTTCTTCTACCACCAGATCATCCACTTTCATAATGATACGGCGAATCTGATCATCAGGAACCTGCATTTCCTGCAGTTCTTTCCGAATGGAGGTTATATCCATCCCTTCCCGTTTCTTCCGGAAGTAGGTCTGGATGAGTTTGTCAATGTCGTGGTTCATTGCTGTGAATGTTTTTTCTGTTCCGAAAGCCAGAGAATGCTGTTTCTTACAAGGGTTAAATACATGGGATCAGAGAACGTTTTTTCATCATGTCCGGGCATAAGGTAAATAACCGGAGAATTTCTGTATCTGTGTGTCCATCCTACCAAGGGAAAACAATCGGGATGGCTGGTCATAAGGAGTGGGGTTACATCGGGCAATACTTCAATGTCAGCATATCCTTCGTCGGTCAGTACGAACGATCGTTTGCTTCCGAGAGTTCGCGATACAACAGGATGAGGAGAGCCGGCCGGAAAAATTTCGAGGGTAATGTCATGCCTGTACCGCGAAGCTTTTGATCTACCAGGAGGTGGTTCCAGGTAGTATTTCCCTCCTGTAATGTTTTTGTACTCGGGCCAATTCTGGTAGGAGCAGAGTGAATGGTGCAGAAATAACAGAGGCTCGCCGGCATCGCACATTTCCAGAAATCCTCTTTTCGATGGTTCGGAAATCTCTGAGGTCATATCGTAAAAAACCACTACATCATAAGCGTTTACCATACCTGCATCCCACAGATCTTCAGCACTGGGTTGCGTAACGGTGTCAAATGCAATGCTGTCCATGCTATGGAAAAGGTTATAAAACGCCCGTTCATTAAAGGAGTGACCTCCGGTTACGAGAAGAATTCTTACAGACTGCCCGGGAGACAGGAGGCAGGAAAGGAATAAGGCAGCGGCTAAAGGTATGGAACGCATGCAGTAATTTTCCGGTAAAATTAATCAATAAAAAATTACTGTGCCTGGGCAACACTGGCAAGCTGTTTGGCAAACCTTTGTATAGCCTCTGTGTCAACACGTGAAGTGCTTTCTCTTACGCTGGCTATGTGTCGGATCACCATGCGTTCAAATGAAGTCATTTTCTTTAAATTGAACTCGCCTCCGAAAATGCCTTTTGCAATGGCATGACGACGGAGCGGTTCTTCAAAGGCATTTTCAAACTCGGCTTCGGCGTTTTTTCCTGTTTCCATGCAGCAAATAAATAATCCCAGGTTTTTGTAGATAAGTTCTCCTCGATGTTCGTTGCAGAACTTCTGCAGGCCGGCCTGAATTCTTCCAAAATGGATGGAGCCTCCGATAATTACCGTATCGAACTGATTTAGATCAGGAGCAGGAACTTTATACAGATTAAACAGTTCGGTTTTTCCCGGAAGAAGCCGTGCAAGTTCAATAGCAGCTTTTTCCGTACAACCGTGCTGCGTCATGTAGAGTATAGCCGTATTCATTTTTTACGGGGTGTACAAAGTAACAACCATTCCTTCGATAAAGTTCACAGGAAACAATGAAACAGATTATTATGCACGACCACCCGGTGTCTTTTCTTCCAGAAAGCGCTCAATCGCCTGCATTATGCTGTCGGGCAGGGCAGGTTTCCCATTACGCAGCAACACAGCAGTAATCTTTCCGGCCAGAATAAACTCCTCATCGGGCAAACGGTAGATGTCCTGATGAAAGACAAAACGCAGGTAACCTTCACGGTGGACAAGAAGCCGAATGATAAACCGGTCCCTGCTTCTCAGAGGCTTTTTATAGTCCAATTCTGCTTTAACCACCACGGCATCTATGCCTTCCCTGTGAAGCTGTTCAAAGTCAAGGCCTATGGCATGAAGAAATTTATGACGGGCGTGTTCGAGGTAATGCATGTAAACGGCGTTGTTGACAATTCCCTGCAGATCGCATTCATAGTCACGCACCTCCATCTCCAGTTCGAAATAGTAATCGCTTCTACTGGTTAGCATATCGGTTAATTTTGATTATTACAAGCTGATATCACCTTCGAAGACAAAATCAGCAGGGCCTTCCAGCCAGATGTCATGCCAGCTGCTGTTTCCCGTTTTGCTGTAACGAACCGTCAGTTTTCCTCCGAGGGTCTGAATGGAATATGTCACTTTGTCATTCTTATCTCCGATGCCTGCAAAAATTGCAGATGCGGTAACGCCTGTTCCGCAGGAAAGGGTTTCGTCTTCCACCCCGCGTTCATAGGTTCGCACAAACAGGGTGTTTTCATCCATCCGTTCCACAAAATTCACGTTGGTGCCGGCCGGGTTGAAACGTTCTTGGTACCTGATTTTGCGTCCTTCTTCCACCACATTTAGTTCTTTTACATGATCAACCCATTTTACAAAATGCGGGGAACCGGTGTTGAGAAAGGCTTCTTTTCCCTGCATTTCAATGCCTTTGACATCCTGCATTTTCAGTCTCACATAGGAGGGTGAATCGATAAAGGCCTCGTGCATTCCGTCGATGGCGCCAAAACGAACGTGCGTGCCTGTGAGCTTAAGTTTATGGGCAAAAGCAACCATACAACGGCCCCCGTTGCCACACATGGTACTTTCCTTCCCATCGGCATTAAAATAGCGCATGGAAAAGTCAAATTGCGGGTCAGTTTCCAGCAGCATAAGTCCGTCGGCGCCGATGCCGAACCTCCGGTGGCACAGGCGGGCGATCAATTGTTCTCCCGCCGGGAAAACCTTTTCCCGGTTGTCAATGATGATGAAATCATTTCCTGTTCCCTGGTACTTATAAAAATGAAACTGCATGGCGGTTAAAAAAAGTTAAATATCCGGGCCTGATCAAACAAACATGATTTTCATGCCGTTATTTTGCATGAAAATTGATTGTCGTTGTCAGGCGACAAATGTAAAACTAAAAAAAGAAAGCTATGAATCTGAAACGATTTTTCGGAATACTGCTGGTAGCAATGATGGGAGGACTGATTTCCCTGGGATTGTACACAATGGTATTTCGTCCTGAAACGCATATTGTTACTGCTACCGAAAAAGTTCCCGTAACCCTTACCAGCCTTTCATCGGTATTTGACACCAGCATAACCGACTTCACTTATGCTGCTGAACGGACAGTTCATGCAGTAGTGCATGTAAAAACCCAGGCCGTAATGTCGCAGGTTTACCGAAATCCGATCTATGAATTTTTTTATGGTCGGCCTTATGAGGAACGCTCCGAACCGGTGGTCGGGTTTGGTTCGGGAGTCATCATTTCTTCTGATGGGTACATTGTTACCAACAACCATGTGATTGACGGAGCAGAAAAGATTATGGTTACGTTGAATGACAACCGGGAATTTGAAGCCAAACTTATAGGGACCGACCCGAGTACTGATATTGCTTTATTGAAAATTGACGGAAAAGATCTGCCGTTCATTCCCTGGGGAGATTCTGACAAACTCCGGCTTGGGCAGTGGGTACTGGCCGTAGGAAATCCTTTTAATCTGACGTCTACGGTCACTGCCGGAATTGTTTCGGCCAAGGGAAGAAACCTTGGCATTCTGGACGATCAGTACCGTATAGAGTCGTTTATCCAGACCGATGCAGCTCTGAACAAGGGTAACAGCGGGGGTGCTCTGGTTGATCTGAAAGGTGAACTGGTAGGTATTACTTCCGCCATTATTTCTCCGTCAGGTGCGTATGCCGGCAATTCCTTTGCCATTCCTGTCAGCATTGTTAGGAAGGTAGTGGAAGACCTGATGGAATATGGCCAGGTTCAGCGTGCTTTTCTCGGTGTTTCTATCCGGAATATTGATGCCCAACTGGCTAAAGATAAAGGTTTAGGGACCATCAGTGGCGTATATGTTGATGGTGTGAACGACAATGGTGCAGCAAAGGAAGCCGGCATTAAAGCAGGTGATGTGATCCTGAATGTCAATGGAATCAAGGTTACGAGCAGTGCCGAACTGCAGGAGCAGATTGGCCGGTACCGTCCGGGACAGAAAGTGAACATTGCAGTTTTGCGCGACAATAAAGAAAAACAGTTTGATGTTGTTCTGCGCAATATGCAGGGAACCACCGGCGTTGTGAAGAAATCAGACCTAGTAATGGTTTTGGGCGCTACGTTTGCACCTCTGACAGAACAGGAAAAATCCAAACTGGGTGTTTCCAACGGCCTCCGTGTCGTTGAAGTCGGAAAAGGTAAATTCAGAGATGCCGGTATCAGTAACGGATTTGTTATCACCCGTGTCAACAATAAAGCCATCAATTCTGTAAACGACCTGAATGATATTCTATCCAAAACAAAGGGAGGCGTTTATATCGAAGGGGTGTATCCAAACGGCATGGTAGCCTATTACGCCTTTGGGCTGTAATGGGCATTGATTCAGGTATTTAAATAAGGGATGGAGCCAGATGCCATCCCTTATTTTTTTTATGGCATAAAATTTTTTCATAAAAGCCTTAATTTAAATTGATTTTAAATATTCCTTGACGTAATTTCGCCCTCTGGTTTTGCTTTACCAACGGGAATACCATGAGACAGCTGAAAATTACAAAGTCGATTACAAATCGTGAAAGTGCTTCACTCGATAAGTATCTTCAGGAAATTGGAAGGGAAGAACTTATAACCGTCGAAGAGGAAGTTGAACTGGCGCAGCGGATCAGAAAAGGTGACAGGGAGGCTCTTGAAAAGCTGACACGGGCTAATCTGCGCTTTGTTGTTTCCGTTGCCAAGCAGTATCAGAACCAGGGTCTTAGTCTTCCGGATCTGATCAATGAAGGGAATCTCGGCCTTATCAAAGCGGCAGAGAAATTTGATGAAACACGTGGCTTTAAATTTATTTCTTATGCCGTATGGTGGATCCGGCAGTCTATTCTTCAGGCTCTGGCCGAGCAATCGCGCATTGTGCGTTTGCCTCTGAACCAGGTCGGAAGCCTCAATAAGCTGAACAAAGCATTCGCAAAATTTGAACAGGAGTACGAACGAACCCCCACTCCGGAGGAACTGGCAGAAATGCTTGAGCTTCCCAAGGAAAAAATTACTGACACGCTCCGGGTTTCAGGACGTCATGTTTCGGTAGATGCTCCTTTTGCCGACGGAGAAGACAACAGCCTGCTTGATGTGCTGGTAAACAATGATTCTCCTGTAGCTGACAGGCAGTTGATCAAGGAATCGCTCTGTACGGAGATTGAACGGGCTCTGTCCACCCTTACTGAGAGGGAAAGAGACATCATCCGGTATTTTTTCGGTCTGGGTTGTCCTGAAATGACGCTCGAAGAGATTGCCGACCGGTTTGGGCTGACCCGAGAACGGGTACGTCAGATTAAGGAAAAAGCTATCCGGCGGCTAAGGCATACTTCGCGCAGCAAAATACTCAAGTCTTACCTTGGATGATGGCTGGGCCTTTCAGCTCTTTGATTCGAGAAGCTTCTGAAGGGCGTACATCTCATCCCGCAGGCGGGCCGCTTCGATGAAATCGAGTTCTCTGGCCGCACTTTCCATGGCCTTGCGGGTTTTATCAATGGCTTTTTCAAGGGCCTTGCGGTCCATGTATTGAACAACGGGATCTGCAGCAATATCCGTTTTGTCAGGTTCTACATACACCTTGTGCCGAGTGGAGAATTCCTCCCTGTTACCCATAATGGAAACCAGCGCTTTTTCAATCTGACGGGGTGTTATTCCGTGCTCAGCGTTGTATCGGAGTTGTTTTTCCCGTCTCCGGTTAGTTTCTTCTATGGTTTTTCGCATCGATTCAGTGATGGTGTCGGCATACATAATCACAGTGCCATGCAGGTGGCGTGCCGCTCGTCCTGCCGTCTGGGTCAGGCTGCGTTCTGAGCGCAGGAATCCTTCTTTGTCGGCATCGAGAATTGCCACAAGCGAAACCTCCGGCAGATCAAGACCTTCCCGCAGCAGATTCACACCTACCAGTACGTCAAAGCTACCGTTCCGGAGCCCTTCCATAATCTGTACCCGGTCCAGTGTGTCAATGTCGGAATGAATGTAACGAGTTTTAATTCTGAATTTCATGAGATATGAGGTAAGTTCCTCGGCCATTCGCTTGGTGAGGGTAGTGACGAGAACACGTTCCCCTGCTTCCACGCGCCGTCGGATTTCTTCCATCAGATCGTCAATCTGATTGAGGCTGGGTCTTACTTCTATGACTGGATCCAGCAAACCGGTAGGTCGTATCAGCTGTTCAACCACAACACCTTCCGATTTCTGAAGTTCGTATTCAGCGGGGGTGGCGCTAACGAAGATCGTCTGACCAATGAGCTCTTCAAATTCTTCCAGGCGCAGGGGCCTGTTGTCAAGTGCTGCCGGCAACCTGAACCCGTATTCCACCAAAGTTTGCTTGCGCGACCGGTCTCCCCCGAACATTCCTCGTATCTGGGGAACCGTTACATGGCTTTCGTCAATGAATGTAATGAAATCGTCAGGGAAATAGTCCAGCAGACAAAAAGGACGTCTTCCGGGCGGGCGCCCGTCAAAATATCGGGAATAGTTTTCTATACCCGGACAATATCCCAGTTCACGGATCATCTCCAGATCGTAATTCACCCTCTCTTCCAGCCTTTTGGCTTCCAGCAGCCGGCCATTGTCTTTGAAGAATTCCACCTGTTTAACCAGATCGTCCTGGATTTGTCGTAAAGCATCCTGTATGCGCCAGGAAGCAGTGACAAAAATGTTGGCCGGAAAAATCACTACTTCCTCATGCTTTTCTGCCGATTTTCCGGTTTCCGGGTCGATGGTTACTATACTCTCAATCTCGTCTCCCCAGAAGGAAAGCCGGTAAGCAAAATCGCTGTAGGCAAGAAATACATCCACCGTATCACCCCGCACCCGGAAGGTCCCCCGTTTGAATTCCACATCATTTCTGGAGTACAAACTGTCAACCAACCTGCGAAGAAAAACATTCCTGCTGATTTTTTCTCCTCTTTTAATCCGAATGGTATTGCTGTAAAAATCGTCCGGGTTTCCAATACCGTATATACACGAAACTGATGCAACAACAATAACATCCCTCCGGCCTGAAAGTAAGGCCGAGGTTGCACTTAGGCGCAGTTTTTCAATCTCTTCGTTGATGGATAGGTCCTTTTCGATATAGGTGTCTGTAACCGGGAGATATGCCTCTGGCTGATAATAATCATAATAGGACACAAAATATTCAACTGCATTTTCAGGAAAGAACTGACGGAATTCCCCGTACAACTGGGCAGCCAGAGTTTTGTTGTGGCTCAGCACCAGAGCCGGACGCTGCATCCGCTCAATAACATTGGCCATGGTAAAGGTCTTCCCTGAACCCGTTACTCCCATAAGGGTCTGAAAGGGAACTCCGGATTCGAGTCCTTTGACCAGTTGTTCTATCGCTTCCGGCTGGTCTCCTGTTGGTTTATAATCAGAAACTAATTTGAACGGCATCCTTTTTTCTTTCTGTTACGAAATGGCCTTTCAATGTATCTCCATCATAAAAACCATTCTACATCCTTTCAAAAACATCAACCCTTTCTCTGGACATCCAGTATAACAAAAGGTCGTTTTTTTGCACATGCAATGAATAAACAAAGCACCTCCGGCAAAAAGCTTATCATCATTGGAATGAATAACCCGGCAAAGGTAGGTAAGTTCCTTTAAATGAAAACAGGATGCCAGTCTGTTGTTTTGATATGTTGAAGAGAAAATATACTTTTACTTTAAACTCTCATTTGGCATGGTTCCGGAACAGGATGAAGCGTTAATCAGGCGTGTAGCAAAGCTGGCAAGGCAAAACCAGGAGCTTCTCGAAGAAAAGGATAAGCTTCAGAAGCTTGTGGATAAGCTTTCAGAAGAAAATGAACGCTTAAAAAAAATGCTGTCGGAGATTTCTGAAGCAGAGAGGGCCCGTATCAGTCCGATAGAGGAAAAGCCTGTCATGAACTTCAAAATGGTGACAGTAATGTTCGCCGATGTTCACGGGCTTAACCGGATAACAGAGGGAATGGACCGGCAGAAACTCATGGATGAACTGGATGATATTTTTTTCCATTTTGACCAGATTGTCAAAAGTCTTAACATTGAAAAAATCCATACCATTGGTGATTCGTACATGTGTGCGGGTGGCATCCCGGTCAAAAACATTACCAACCCTGTTCAGGTAGTTCTGGCCGCCCTGCAGATGCATCAGTATCTCTACGACATACAGAAAAACAGAGGAGAACAGGTCTGGGAGCTTCGTACCGGTATCCATACAGGTTCTGTTATCGCCACCGTTTCAGGCCAGAAGAAAAAA
>JAKPTE010000035.1 GCA_029571215.1 Bacteroidota bacterium | reverse complement strand
CTTTCGTTGTATCCCGAAAACCACAGTATCTGTAAGGATTCCATCAAGCAGCTACACGAAAAGCTGGTACCTGAATCTTGCACGCATTCGGTATTTTCATAACCTCAACAAGAAAATATTTCCATGATTTTCCTCTGGCCGCCGTTTCAAAAATGTCGCCGTGCAAGAAATTTCTTGCACGAAATCGGTTAAAATATTCATGCCTTGCACTCCTTACATTTTTCAAATCGCAGACGATCAAAGAACGCGTAGAGCTTAAGCAACAGAGGCGTCCTGGCATCATGAATCGAATATTTCACCATGTTCCGATTGCCGGACATGACTACCTTGGCGGCAATCATCAGTAATTTCAGCCGGGCAATGCGAATCTTATTGTCCTTTATTCCAGTGAACATTCTTTCCTGACCATCACATAGATTTACCATGATTTTAAAATACCGCCAGAGGTTATACGCTAGCATGGCAATCTGAAAGAAGGCATAGTTGTTCTTGAACTTGCCTGATGGAATCGCATCCAATCCCTCCTGCTTGGCTTCACCGATCAGGTTTTCCGCATCCGCCCGCTTATCATAGGTGTCAATAACCTCGTGGGCATTACCATTCAGATTTGTGCAAAATATACGATAGGTGTATTGGTCTTCTTCAAACAGTTCGGACTGTGTCAGTTTTTCGTCTTCCTTCGGTTTCTTGGGAATCCGCATGGCGACAAATCTGCATACCTGTTTCCAGCCGAACGGTTTATACAGGCAACTGTTAAACTGGGCTTCTTCCCTTTGGAGGGGACGGTACCAGTTCTTTGGATCAAACGGCGGCTCGCATTGTTTATTAGCAAAAATAAAATCATAGCCTTCATCCAAGGCAGCTTCGACGCTGGCCCAGCTCATAAATTCCGCGTCCGCTCTCAGAAGAACTTTTTGGACACATGACGGTAAATGATCCTTGAATGTGTGAATCACTTTGGCTGTTTCCTCGCCGCTGACGGTCTCTCCTTTACGCAGTTTCCCATATAGGTATTCACGGGTCTGTTCAATAAAGCAAAGCACCGGACGGTATCCTTTCTTTCCGCGGTTCCTCGGATTATGTCCAATTCGGCCGCCCTGCTGCCCGCCGTATATGGTTTCCACAGTCGTATCTATATCAATGGCTATGCGGCTGTGTTTGATCCCGCATATCTTCCACGCCTGTTCTCTTAACCGGCTCATGATTCTCAATATGGAATGGGCCTGATTGATTCCCATGCTATCCAGATAACGCCAATAGGTGCTGACGGCCGGAAGTTCCCGGACGCCGAATATGCCGCAAAGCATGGACTCCAAGCGGATGTAAACAAAATGCCAGATCCGGTTAAACCCGATAAACATTAGTAGCACTATGCCCAGAACCATGGAATAGTCGCCCAGTTTGGTTTCCCGTTGCGGCGCTACATAGAATTCCTCAAAATTGTTCTTAAAGTCGAAAATATCCAATAACTTGAGCAGTCCCAGAAGCCCGCCAAACGGACTCAATTGCTCCCTGCAAGTCGCAACTGCCGTCGAAGCATTGATTTTTCTGGCTCTCCCGCAGCTTGCATTAAATCGTTTACTATCAAGGCTTTTCCTGCTATCCTTCTTCTGCTTTTTTACCATCTGGGTACCTCCTGTTGTTTTGGGGTTATTGTCGTATCCCTTTATATAACAGGATCCCCAGATGGTGCTTCTGATTTTTTTATAAATGCGTGAAAGATTCAGGTATTAACTTACATTCTTGAAACAGGCTCTTACCAACATTCTTTTTTTTCATGCAGAGCCTGCTTTTGAATGAACACATAAGGAGCAGATGATGGAAAGAGGTTACGATAGGAAGCGATAAATCAGTCAGGCCTTGAAACCAAGGGAAAAATGGTATGACAAAAATTTCTTCTGCTGTAAATTTACTACCCGAATCTTCAAAAAT
>JAKPTE010000025.1 GCA_029571215.1 Bacteroidota bacterium | reverse complement strand
TTATTTTGTTTTTCTCCTTGATTTATTCAGACTGTAAGATGAATCTTATTCTATTTCAAATAGGCCATATAAATATAGTAATTATTGTTTAGACTATTCGAAGTTAGGGATGCATTCTTTGAAGATGCTGTCAACCAGGGCATATATAGCTTTTTTTTGACAAAAATTTTGTAATTACCTAAAAGCCAATTCCATAATTGGTGCATTCCTTCCGGGAAATATAGCTTTTTTATTCTCCTTTTCTGGTGTGGAAGCAACTTTCAGGTGTTTTTTTTTTAAGGTTATATTGATGATGTGATGACAATGCACATCAATAAAAGGAACAATACTTGATTGTATCAAATCGCAAATCCGGGAAAAGCGAATTGTACTGGATATCTACTATTCTTTTGTTGTAATCTTTTTCCAGGTTGCCGTTGGCATCGTAAATGTATTCCACCGTCACGTGGCCGCCCTGCGGGCAGCCTGTACCCGCTGAATGGCTTTGACCACTGCCAGTGCCTTGGCCACCGCGCCCGCATTTAGGTTGTTTTCCCTCAATTGCCTGATCTTCCTCAAGGCCGCCTTCCGCATGCCCCTTTCGGGATAGATCCGCCGAAGCAGACCTGCCGGATCCAGCAGCATCAGGAAATATAGATCTTCCTCATTGCCGGAGGGCTGGTTGATCAGTCGCTTTGCCTGATCGATCACCTGCCCCGAATGGTTCCCCGGGTGAAGATAAGGCCTCTTCCACCTGAAAAAGAGAAATCGCCGCTCTTCCAGCCTGATTTCTTTTTTCCGGACCAAACTCTGGAATACGTCCCCTTTGACCTTTCTCATGGATAATCTCCGCGATGTGAGCCAGCGCTCTATTTTACGGGGCTTATTTGCCCTTATCATCCCGGAAAGCATATAGAGATGAAGCGGATGGTTTGTTTGAAGCCCGGTGGTCTCCGCACGGCCCTCCGCAATCCGTACATTTCCGGTCAACTCCATCTCCAGGATGCTCGCTCCCGCGATCACCAGGTCAATCGAGAATGAAAAAGGGGCTATACCCCCTTTCTGTGGCCTGATTGCCAACAGGAGCAGTTTTTCGCTTAAAGAAAGTTGGTTTTCCATTCTGTAAAGTTAATGCCTAAAATCTTTAAAAATCCCCGCTTGAAAAAAAAGTAATCCACCATGAGACCAAAACCATTACTTTTGAAAAAAAACGAACCGATGCGGAAAGGATTTGCCAGCGACAACAATTCAGGGATTCATCCCCTGATTTTGAAAGCCATTGAAGAAGCCAACCACGGGCATGTGGCAGGGTATGGCCACGATTCCTATACCGAAGAGGCTGTTCAATGCTTCCGTGAATTGTTTGGAGTCGATACCGGCGTTTACTTTGTTTTCAACGGAACCGGGGCCAATGTGCTGGGGTTGTCGGCGCTTACCCAAAGTTATCATTCCATCATTTGTGCTGAATCAGCTCATATTCAAACCGATGAGTGCGGGGCCCCTGAGAAATTCACGGGTTGCAAACTTCTTCCGGTTGATTCTCCCGACGGAAAAATCACT
>JAKPTE010000017.1 GCA_029571215.1 Bacteroidota bacterium | reverse complement strand
CAATTCACAGAATTACCGGTATCTTGACAAAATCACCAGAGCGCTGGCAACAAATTCCAAAGAGGAAAGTCTTGACCTGGAGTATGATGGCCCCGAAGAAAAAGAGTGGATGCAACAATGGAAGCTGAGAACATCCTCTTCGGACCAGATTCTGGAAAAGATCATTTCCAAAATACAGAAAGCGGATAAGGGCCAAAAGATAGAAAAAATGCAGCTTAAGAAAAATGGCATATATGTCGGAAAATACAAGCTGGACGATGTGCAATATCCCATAGCAATTTACAGTGAAAAAGATCAGATAGACGGCTTGACAAAAGTAGTGGTCAATGAAGTTTCTGAGCTGAAAAACAAAGAAAATACCCAACACATAAAGGCAGAAGAAACCTTTGTAAAATATCTCGTAATTGCCTTTTACGAAGATGGTGCCACTGATCCCTCCCTGATGATCCAGATAGAAAAATTCGACTTCAGCAAAAGACAAAATACGAAGGAAAAGTGGCTGACCTTTTTAAATATAATTGCAAATACAAATAATCAATTATTATTCGGCGATCCTTTAAAAGAAATGGAGATAGTAGGCACTAATGAGAACAGTAAAATCGGTGGCACCTATGGCTGTACAAGGTATACGGACGATCCAGATCTAAAAAATTGCGAAGAGTGGGAAAAAAATATATCAAATTTTCCATTTTCATTAGGTAAGAATAAGGTTCATGATGGTATTGATTTAAAAGCTCCACTTGGAACCCCAGTTTATGCAATGTTTGATGGTATGGCAACTGTTAACTACAGCACTGCTCTTGGAAACTATATTTTAATTAAATCAGAAGATACAGAACATAAGATTAAAAATGTTAATCAAACAATTTGGGTAAGTTATGGTCATCTTAGTAAAACAGAAGACATAAATAATAAATTTGTTAAGCAAGGGCAATTAATAGGTTATACTGGTAATAGTGGCGAAACAGCTTATGGTATATCTGCATGGCGTTATCATTTACATCTTACTGTATATAAAGGAAGCACTAATAAATACAATAGGGTAAACCCAATTGATTTTTTAACAACAAAATTTGACAAAAATGGAAACAAGATTAATTAGCTTTGGATTTTTATTAACATTTATCTTTTTAAACCGATCATTCACAATTGCACAAAATAAAGAATATTTGACACTCACTGAAATTACAATAGATACTACGCGCTTGGACGATGCAAGATATGTTTTAAAAACATTTGGAAAATTAACCCATCAGAGGAGCTGGTCAGAGGAATATGACGACTATTCAAGAAAATTCACTGAATTGCGATTTGGATCAATCATTGTATCAACATATACAAATAAGTCAGGACGAATTTTTACAAACCTGATTCATGTTACAGGTCCAAATCACAAAGTGTTTATAAATAATAAAATATTCATGATAAATGATAGTGTTTCCATACTGAAAAATTCGCTTCCAAAAGTTTATGATGAATATCTGGATTTTGCAAATAAAAATAAAAATGATAAAAATATGAACTTTTTTGGTATTCCGATTTTGATTTTTAATAATTATAATGAAAATGAAACATATTATGGATCCCTGAAATTCGGAATACAGAACGGTATAATTAAAGAGATTCTCGTTGATCTACGACCTGAAGGAGAATATGATTGAATTATAACAAGCATTTTTATCATCAAAGGTATACATAATCCCATACATTCTTTATATTTACTCCCAGTTGTCCAAAATAATTTAAAATCGAGAATTTACATTTCAAATCAGTTAGTTAAGTTAAAAGTATGGCCATTTTTTAAATAGACCTACCCAGAGAAAAGGAAAAGTTGTGTTGTATCTGGTTTTTTTAGACGAATAAATGGCTGATTAACCTACACCCACAAATCAATTTTAAAAAAAATTAAGACGGATAAATGTAATCAGATTAGGAATCATCTCAAAAATGTCATATTAAGAGCCTGTTTAAATTTTTTTCCTTAACATATCAATAGAAGCAATATATGCCTAACATTCACTTATTTCCATTTTAGCTTCAAAATTTTTGCTTAATCTCCGGTACCAGTTAAACAAGGCAATGGAATGCTCTACTACCCATCTGGTAGGAACTACTTTAAATCCTTATTTTTTCGGATGCCTCATCACTTCAAAGATACAATTCAGGTATTTACGGGTTAGACGAACAAGCCCATCGTCCAAGTATCCCGCATCAGAAAGTATTTTTTTCAACCTGGCTAATTTCCCTTTCATCGATCTGAAAAAGCTTTTGCCGCAACACTATCATGAACATTTGCCTCTGTTACAATAAAACCAAGCAAAATTCCAAGAGTATCAACCGTGTATCTCGTATTCTCTCCTTTACTCGCTTGTTCCCATCAAATCCTTTATCCGGAATCCTCTATTCACTTTTCGTAATCGATTGTTAATCAATGATAGCCATACTTGGACATTTTTTTCGTCCTTGTTTCTTTCTAACAAGCTTTCTAAAATGCTACTGAATGTTTTTTCATATTCCTGCCTTAAGCCATTTATTAATATAATAGTAAACCAGTTGCTAGCCAAGATATTCTTTCGGTAACATTCAGCATTGAGCCCCGGTTCAGCATATATACAATATTCCGTTTATTATTTTTTGAGGCTATATTTCCTTTTTCTATTGTCATCTACGAAGCTTTTATTACTTCGAATTGAGAATCGATTAAATCTGTTGGATACAGAATGTAATGTTTTTGGTTTGTACCTGCTAATTAACCGGTTTTTTCTTTTAATTTTATAAAATTTTTAAACAGTCTCTATAATATTTACTAGTTCATTGTATCCGCAATTTTTCATGATTTTGGTATAACATTAAAAGATTGAAGAAATCTTTTCTTTTTTTATGAGTTCAGAATGATTATTCCAAATTAAATTGAGCCACCTTTTCCGGAACAAGCTGAGCAACCTACTCCAAAATAATTTGAGACAGATAGCAAAAGGGAAAGACGATAGACATTCTTCATAAATTGATCCACCTTAAGATTTAGGAAGATACGGAATCGTTGCCGTCTTGACGATACAGTTTAAAGACAGTTCGGAGTAGGCCAAAGAAAAAATGTTTAGGATATGTTCCATACCATTATTTTTTGTAAATTGGTCTTCAATGTGCTGGTTTTAAAATATATATGTGTTGGTGCCGACAAGGTGAAGGATCAGTCAGGGTCCTGGCGTGATTGCCCGTGAATGTTCCAGATCTCTGAATCCGGCGAAGCTGTTTCCTGCACTGGTAATAACCATATTAACAACAAAATACTGGCAAAAACCAAAAAACCAGCCTATGAAAAAAGCACTTCTCTTTGGATTGCTGGCAGGTTTTGGATTGCTGTCCTCCCTAAACCTGCCTCTGCATGCTCAGACCGGAGCATGGTTCAGACAGACTTTGCATCCGCAGATGAGCGGAACTACTTTAATGTACTGCGGCGAATCAGTGGCCGCTGTTACCAGTGAACAATCACCTGTGATATATTTTTTCGATGTGTTTACTGCCCAATGGACAACTGTTTCACTGAAAAGTGTGAAAAAAATCAACAAAATAGTTGTTAACGGGAATGTGGCTGTTGCTTATACCGATTCCCTGCTTATTGGTTACAGTGCGCTGGTTTCAGGTTGGGATACCCTGCCTTACCAGGGAGAAGTACTTCCATCCTATTTTGAACCAAATCCTTTCGGAGCGGGAGAAAACCTGGCCTGGTTTGTTACCCGGACGCATGCTTACATATTTGATGGAGCTATAGGAAAATGGAAAGAACACGAAATATCCGTACCCGACAACTACCAGAGCGGAGATGGTTCTTTCTGGTCGCGCGATAATTATGCCGCTGTTATTATTTACAGAGGATCTGTGATTTCTCCCTATATGCTGGCATACAGCATGGAAAAGCATGCTTTCTGTGAACTTGACGAAGGAGGGACCTGCCTGGATGATGAATGGAAAATGAATTACGGTTTTTTTGCTTACCGTACCAGTGGTGATGATCAGATACGAATTGGCTACAGTGCGTTTAAAAACCGGTTTGAAATTCTTTCTTTTCAGAAGGCACCGCTGGTATCTTTCCTGGCTCGGAATCTTAAGAACGTCAAGGAAAATACTGTTTATGCCTTTGCGTACAGCCAGTTAATCAATCCTCCTGACGGATGCCGTTTGTACTGTCACGGATTTGATACACGTTCGGGAATCTGGTCGGAATATTCGTGGGATTACAGTTCAACCGACTTTGAATTCTCTGGATTTTACTGTGGCGGTCAGGTGGCGATGCTTCCTGTGCGAAACAAAAAGACCGGAGAATACTCCTACATGGTTTATTCAGGCAAAAACAACAGTTTTACCGTGCATTTCCCTGAATTGTTCAGGGATGCTACTCCCTATGGTACTATTCTGGGTGGCAGTACTGTCACAGATTTTGATACCGCATCCATCTGGTTTCATTCTGTTGAAACAGGCCGTACAAAATATCTTTCGTTTTCACGCGAGGATATTATGAGCCCTGTGTCAGGCGAAAATTATGTATGCTACCGGAACTACTCGAGGAGCCATCCCGACAGCATGCATGTTTATGCATTCAACGGTAATTTCGACAGTTTGCTTGTGTTCATGGCTCCTTACGGGTATGGTAACACATCTTCCAATGAAAACATTGTTGCGTTTGGTACCATGTTGCCAAATAATACAGTACAATTCTATTCGTCGGTTATTCACAACCATAACCATTTACTGCTTCCTGAAAATATTGAATATCCAATGACCTATGTTAACGGAAAACTTGCCTTTGTCAATTATCTCTCCTTTTATGGAATCTATGATGCCAATACCAACGGTACCTTTTCGGAGACATGCAGCAAACTAAAATTCCAGTGCGGCATCAATGTAATTTCTTTATTCAAGAACGGGAATCAATTTTCGGCCTACAGCAGCTATACTGGTAAATTTCATGAATTAACCCCGCCTGAGGGTACGTATGACGTATATGCCGGTACCGATATTGGTTTGTTTCGCAGTTTGGGCCTGAAAAAGGTATACGCATTCAATGGGCTTACCGGCGACTATGTTCCGCTAACCGATTTGACGTCTGATGTATTCAATACAGTAATGGGTGGCTCAACAGCGCTTGTTCTGCAGGGAAACAATGTCTGGGCCTTTTCCCCCCTGCACGCCACCGTTTCAGTACCTGCCGCAATCGCTATCGATGGCGGGCCGGATCATTTTTTGGCAAACTATCCCAATCCATTTTCGGAAGCAACCACTGTCACCTATATTGTTCCCAAAGCAGGAAAGGTGCTTCTGATGGTCACTGATCTCAGGGGACAAACCTTACGGATTCTGGTCAGTGATGTTCGTCAGGCCGGAAAATATACAGTGGTGTGGGACGGATTAAATGATGCGGGAAAACCCGTCGGCAGTGGTATATACTTGCTGTCAATTATTGGCAGCAATTTCAGTGAAGCCAGGAAAGTATTCCTGATCCGTTGAACGCGTTATTCCTTTCTTTCGGTTCTTAGTAGTAATACTTTTCCTGAGCTCGCTCCATTGGCTCTGCGATTATTGAAAAGTCAAGCCGGATCGTTTCTATAAATGAATTACCTCTCCATACGCTGCGGCAGCCGCTTCCATAATGGCTTCGCTCATGGTGGGGTGGGGGTGAACCGACTTGATGATCTCATGCCCCGTAGTTTCCAGTTTGCGGGCTACTACGAGTTCTGCAATCATTTCGGTAACATTCAGCCCGATCAGATGGGCCCCGAGCAGTTCACCGTATTTTTCATCGAAAATAAGCTTCACAAAACCATCTTTGTTTCCGGCGGCGCTTGCTTTACCCGAAGCCGTATAAGGGAATTTACCCACTTTGACAGAGTACCCGGCTTCGCGTGCTGCTTTTTCGGTGAGTCCCACCGATGCAATTTCGGGTACGGTGTAGGTACAGGCAGGCACATTTTTGTAATCCACAGGTTCCGGATGTTTGCCTGCGATGTTTTCCACACAACAGATTCCTTCCGCGGAAGCCACGTGTGCCAATGCCGGCCCGTGCACTATGTCGCCAATGGCGTAAATGCCTGGCACATTGGTACGGTAGTATTCGTCCACTTTAACCTTTCCATTTTCGAGTGCAATGCCCGTTTCCTCAATGCCTATGTTTTCCAGATTAGGAGTAATTCCTACGGCTGAAAGAACTATGTCGGCTTTCACCTCTTCCGTGCCTTTGGGTGTTTTGATGGTTACATGGCATATATTGTCTTTAACTTCTGCCTTTTCAACGGTCGAGGAAGTCATGACGGTAATTCCGGCCTTTTTGAACGATCGTTCGAGTTGTTTGGAAACTTCTTCGTCTTCCAGAGGGACGATGTTGGGCATGAATTCCACCAGGGTAACCTTTGTTCCCATGGTAGCATAAAACCAGGCAAATTCACTTCCGATGGCGCCGGAACCAACAACCACCATGGATGTGGGAAGTTCAGGCAGGGTCATTGCTTCGCGGTAACCGATGATCTTTTTCCCGTCCTGTTTTAGGTTGGGTAATTCACGCGATCTGGCTCCGGTGGCCAGGATGATATGGTTGGCCGTAAAGGTTTCTGTTGATCCGTCATTTTTCGTCACGGTTACCGATTTTCCGGGAGCAAGTTTTCCGTAACCCTGCAGAACATCAATCTTGTTCTTCTTAAACAGAAACTGAATACCCTTGCTCATTCCCTCGGCCACTGTCCTGCTGCGCTTTACTACGGCGGCAAAATCGGGTTTTGCCTCACCGGCAATGGTAATGCCATATTCACCGGCATGTTTCATATAATCATACACCTGAGCGCTTTTCAGTAAGGCTTTGGTTGGGATGCATCCCCAGTTGAGACAGACTCCCCCGAGTTCGGCTTTTTCCACAACGGCCGTTTTCATGCCCAGCTGGGCGGAACGGATGGCAGCAACATACCCGCCGGGGCCGCTGCCAATAACAATTAGATCATAATGCATAACACCGTATTCTTTGAGTTAAACTATTTGTTCAAAACCGTAACCATAAACCACATAAACCAACAATCAGGGCAGGAATAAGTTTAATTCCCTTGGCAAGAAAGAAGGAACTACGGGATTCAGCAAAAAGCGGCAAGGCTCCGTGTCCGTCCTGAACAATCGAATTGGCAAGCAGAATGCTGAACGGAACAGCTCCCTGGGCGAATAGGGTAATAAAGGCTATATGTGGACCCGATATAGGGATGATTCCTATGGCAACTGCAATGAGCAGAAGCAAAAGCTGATTGGTTTGCATCCAGGAACGGAGCTCCCAGTTGTGCAGCAGAAGGCCTGTTACCAGGAGAGTGCCAAAAGTCCAGAGAATCAACCTCAGGAAATGTTTCCTGATGATATGTTCCCACAGATGTTTTTCCAGAAAGTGGTCCGAGACAACGGTTACAATTCCCAAAGCCATTACAGAGGCTACCAGGAACGTTATCCGCATGAAATCCCAGGAGGGATGCCCTTCCCCGGCAGTTCCCGGATGCTCATTATGCGTAAGCACGCCACTGATAATCCCAAAAATGAGAACCAGATGGGCAAAAATTAGGATAGCCCGGGGGAAGCTCATGTTTTTCAATTGCTGCATCACCCTGTTTATCTGCAGTTTCCCCTCCATGTCTTCTTTATGCTGGTGCATTTCGTGCATAAGCATTCTGGAATTTTCAATACTCTTGAGCTTAACGTCGGAAAAAAGAAGTCCGAAAGCAAGGGCAAGAACCAGCAGAATCAACGATATAAGAAGGTAGGTCTTGGGGATTAGGGCAATCATAATAAACGCTTCGTCGCCCACAGTGGCCAGCAGGGCTGCCAGGAGGCCGCCAAATCCAATAATGCGGTGAAGGTACAGGGAAACGACAGCATATACTCCTACACAGCCTGGTGTAAAGCCAAGAAATGCCGAGATGGAAGTTTGCCGAAGGAAGGATTTTTTTACATATTCACCAAAACCCCCGCCTGAGAATACATTGAAATACTCGATCAGCAGCATCATTACCATGACGATGCCTGTAATCATTAGGGTTTCAATGGTAATGTCCCTGAAAAACTCCATACCCGTTAAAATTACTTCAGCAGTTCTTGCAGTTTCTGATAAAGTGCATCTCCTGTAAGATTTTTTGCGATAATAATTCCTTCGGGGTTAAGAAGAAAATTTGCAGGAATACTCCGTACTCCATAAAGCCGGGCCGGCTCGCAGTCCCAGTATTTCAGATCCGAAACATGAGTCCATTCCAGTTTGTCGTCCTGAATGGCTTTTACCCATCGTTCCGAATCCCTGTCGAGCGAAACGCCCAGAATGTCGAATCCCTTTTTATGGAAGGCCTGGTATGCTTTGACAACATTGGGGTTTTCCCTCCGGCACGGGCCGCACCATGATGCCCAGAAGTCGATGAGCAGATATTGACCAAGCCGTGAGGAAAGCGAAACCATCCTGCCGTCGGGGGTGGGGAGGGTAAAATCGGGAGCAGACTTGCCTATAGCTACCTTGTGCAGGGTTTCGATCCGGTTGCGCAGGTTGGCAACATACACCGACTGGCTGGCACGGGGGTCAAACAATGCAAGGAAGGATTCCATTTCTTCAGGTTCCATTTCATACGAAAGCTCCCTCCAAACAATATAGGGAGCAATAGCTGAAGTGGCATGCCTGCGCACATAATCACGCTTGAATCCATTTACCTTTCTGTCAAGTTCATCCAGACTGTTGATGGCTTCTGCCAGAATTTTCTTGTCATTGTTTTCCCTGGCATTTCTATAGATGGCATACAGAGAATCTTCCGTTTTACTGAAGAGCAGGGTGAGTGTATCCTGATAGGCTTTAAACTCCAATGTTACAGGTGAACCGTCAATCCGGGCATTTTTGATGTGGGATGCCGAAGCATTTACCTTAATGGTGCCTGGTTCCAGAAACAGGCGCACCATCAGTGTATCATTGAAAACCAAAACAGCAAATTCAGGGTATTCAACCGTGCCTTTGAAAAGGAAATTTCCTTTTTTATCGATCATAGCCGAATCAGCCAATGTGAAGCGTTCGTTTACTTCTTTTTTGAGATACACCTGGGTATTGGCCAGACCGTCCATTTTCCCCTTAATGGTGTAGGTGTTTTTTTCGTTTTTGCATGCCGAAATAAGAATGACCAGCGTAAGGAAGAGGATGCTTTTTTTCATATTACTATTTTTTTTGATGATAGGTTTCCATTAAATGACGGGCTGCAAAGTAAGGAGTTATTTTGTTTTTTGCCACTTCGGCAGTATATTTCTGGAGCAGGGATGCCACGCCGGGATGCCGGTAAAATTCTGACTGCAGCAGATCCAGAATGGTTTCCTGCAGCCAGTCGAGGTTTTGTTCTCTTCGTTTGGCTTCAAAGTAGCCGTTATTTCTGGTGAGACTAATGTACTCGTTGATGGTATTCCACAGAGTATCGATTCCTGAAGAGGTTTTTGCCGAACCAGCCATGACGCGGGGTATCCATTTTCCCGGATGGGGAGGCAGGAGATGCAGGGCAGAAGCGTAATCACTCACAGCCCGTTTAGCTTTTTCGGCGTTATCACCGTCGGCTTTGTTCACCAATACGGCATCAGCCAGTTCAACGACGCCGCGTTTCATGCCCTGAAGCTCATCTCCGGCGCCGGGAATGAGCACCAGCAGAAAGAAGTCGGTCATTCCATGGACCATGGTTTCACTCTGACCTACTCCTACCGTTTCGATGAAAATGACGGAATAGCCGGCCGCTTCGCACAGAATGACTGATTCCCTTGTTTTCCGGGCTACTCCACCGAGCGTGCCCCCCGAAGGTGAAGGGCGTACAAACGCATACGGGTTAGCCGAAAGAAGTTCCATTCGGGTTTTATCGCCCAGAATACTGCCACCCGAGCGACTACTGCTGGGGTCCACTGCCAGGACGGCCAGCTTCCGCTCCTGTGAGGCGATTTGATTGCCCAGCGCTTCGATTAAAGTGCTTTTTCCTGCACCAGGAACCCCGGTGATTCCAATCCGTATGGAATTCCCGGCATACGGAAGGCATTTTTCCACCAGTTCGGCTGCCATTTCCTGATGCCGCGGATGATGGCTCTCAACCAGTGTAATAGCGCGGCTGAGCATAGGCACATTTCCGTTCAGTATTCCTTCGGCCAGCTCATCCGGCGACCATATTTTCCTTTTCCTGTGGCGTATAAGTTTGCCCAGTTCAGGATTGACAGCAGGAGCACCATCGTTTTCCTGAACCCCGGAATTGTGGGCATGTAAGTTTTTTTCTTCCAACGAATTGCTGTTTATTTTTCCACCGTGCCTTTCAGCCAGAGATTAAGTTTTGGCGTTTTCGGGTCGTTGCTGATGATCATAACCAGTTTGTTCTGTGTGCCATGATAACCGCGGGTGTCGAATACCGCTTTAACAGTAGTCGATTTTCCGGGCTTTATGATCTTGTCGCCGGGCACTGCCACAGTACATCCACAGGAGGTCTGTACATCCCGGATGATCAGGTCGCGCTTGCCTGTATTCTTTACAACATAACTGGCCTCGACTTTGGTTCCCTGCCTGACCGTTCCAAAGTCAAATGTTTCCTTTTCGGCCGAAATGACGGGAGCAGAAGCCATATCCTTCGGCGAAAGCCTTGAAAAATCTTCCTTGATGCTGGCTGTCACCACGATCCGGTTCAGTGGTTCTGCCTTTCCGTTGATCAGAATCTGAAAGCGGTCAGTAACAAATCCCCAGGCATTCTTTAGTTCAGTTTCATAGGTAATGTCAATAGTTCCTGATTCACCCGGTTTCAGTTGCGCGGGATTGGGCATTACCAGCAGGTGCTTCGGAACATCGGCAAAGGAAATCTGCACGGTGGAGCTTCCTGTATTCATTACGTACAGGCTTTTTCTGTCCTGATCTCCGAAATTCAAATCGCCGAAGCTGACGGTGTTCGAACTCAATCGTAGGTTACCTATTTTAACCGGAAGCATATTTTCTACTCCCGGGAGATTTCCGGTTACCTCGCCTGAAATACGAAGAATTACCGGAGATTTTTCAGCGTTAGAAACGATGGTAATGGTTTTTTCGAATTTCCCCGGCCGGTTTCTGGGATCATACGTAGCGCTGACATATCCTTTCGCTCCGGGCAGAACCGGTTCCTTTGACCAGGAAGGTGCCGTACAGCCGCAGGAGGTCGTAACGTTACTGATAATGAGTGGCGCTCCGCCCGTATTGGTAAATTCAAAACGGTACGTTACCGGTCCACCTTCTTCAGGAATGGTGCCGAAATCGTGCACATCGGTTTCAAATGCCATAAAGGGCTGTCTTGACTGGGCCTGAAGGCCTGCAGGAAAGAACAAGGCAAGAAGGAAAAAAACAGACATCCACCGCTTCATATCGTATGTTTTTAATCGTGTTTCTGCAAATTTAACTGAAGTTATCAATCTGTGCGCAAAAATTATGCCTGTTCTTTGCTTCTTGGTCAAGGGTGCAGCATGGGGCCGGCGGGCAGTATGAACTGCATAGACCAGGGCTTTAACCTACTTTATTTCGATGTACATGACAGGCAGGGATAAGGACAAGGGCCTTATTGGTAAAATTTTCAATGCCCTGATTTCAAAAGAAGAAACAGGAACAGGAAGCATAGTTCGAAGCATTGAATCTTAAATACCCGATATGAAGCATCCCTTACTTGCCGTAAAAAAATCGGAAGGAATATTTACCTTTACAATCCTATGAGCAGGCAAAAAGGTTTCATAGCTGGTCTGTTTTTTTTCGCAATGGCATGGAATGCCGGTGCCCAGTTTTACAACGGTCATCAGATGACTTTTGGTAAAAACAGGGTTCAGTATGGCGATTTCTTCTGGAATTTCTATCGCTTTGACCGGTATGACATATACTTCAATCAGTTTGGTACCGAACTGGCGCAATATGCTGCAAAGTATGCAGGGGAGCAGCTTCCTGCCATTGAGAGTTTTTTTGATTACACCATTGATAAACGCCTGATTTTTCTCGTTTACAACAAACTGGCCGATTTCCGGCAGGGGAACATAGGCCTTGTTACTGGTAACGATGAACTCAATAACCTGGGAGGTGTCACCCGAATTGTCAATAACAAGGTGTCAATATTCTTTGACGGGAACCACAGGCATTTTGAGGAACAGATCAGAAGTGCCATCGCCGAGGTCATGCTCAATGAGATGCTGTACGGAAGCGACTTGCGGGAAAACATTACCAATACTACCCTGATTAACCTGCCCGAATGGTACCGGAGCGGACTTATTTCCTACCTGGGCCGCGAATGGAGTATTGAAATTGACAATATTGTCCGCGATGGTATCCTCAGCGGACGTTACAAACGGTTTAACCGTCTGGAAGGAGCAGATGCTCTCTATGCCGGACACTCGTTCTGGAAATTTATTGCCGACAGGTATGGCAAATCGGTGATACCCAACATCGTTTATCTCACACGCATCAACAAGAATGCCAGCACAGCCTTCCTGAATGTGTTGGGTTTTACGGTTCGCGACCTTGCCCAGGAATGGCTCCTCTACTATCAAGACCAGTATTACCATACACAGGATGTACCTGCGCAACCTGAAACAGGAAAAATCATCCGGCATCCCAGGAAAAAACTGATGTACTATCAGGTAAAAATAAATCCTGCTTCCAATTATATAGCCTGGGTTACCAATCTGAACGGAAAATACAAAATCTGGCTCTATAATGAGAAGACAGGTAAAAAACGTTGTATTTTCAGAAAAGAACACCAGCTTGATCAGATTCAGGATTATTCCTATCCGGTGCTGGGATGGAATCCCACCGGTCAGATACTGTCGTTTTTCACGGAGGAAAAAGGTGGTATTCGGTTTTACCAGTACAATATTGCTACGAAAGAATTGATCGGCCGCAATTTTCTGTATTTCGAAAAAGTACTTGATTTCGGGTATTCGCCTGATGGGTTGCAACTGGTTCTTTCAGCAATTCAGAAAGGAAAATCCGACATTTACGTTCATAACCTTGCTTCGGCAACAAGCGAACAAATAACCAACGATCTGGCCGATGATTTTCATCCCCGTTTTATTCAGGGAGGAAAGCAGATACTTTTCAGCAGCAACCGGACATCCGATAGTCTGACGGTGATGACCGGTTGTGACCAATGTACAAAGGCCACGTTTGATCTATACCTGGCCCTTTATCCTCAAATTTCGGATGTCCTGACCAACCTCTCCGAAACAGCCTATACTGACAACATTCAACCTGCCGAGCGCGGCCGGAATGAATTCTTGTACCTGAGCGATAAAAGCGGAATTTTCAACCGATACCTCGGACGGTTCGACAGTACGATAAGTTTTGTGGACACCATTATTCATTATCGGTATTTCAGCAAGAGTGTCCCCCTTACCAATTACTCCAGGGGCATCCTCGAACAGGATTATTCTCCCGGTACAGGTAAAATTGCCGATCTTATTTTCAGCAACGGAAGATTCAACATATTTAGCCACGAGGCGGAAGTGCCGGGTTCTGCCTCTCCTCCCGTATCCACGCCTTACCGCGCCATCCTCACGGCGCAGCTGCGGAAAAACGACAGCATAGCCCGGATCCCCAAAACATATATTCCATTACAAATGCTCGGTTCTACGGAAGGTTTGCCCAAAATGCTCGATTCGACCCTGAATACAACCAAACAGGTTGATATCAATAATTACATTTTTGAGGAAGAAAAAATCAATTACCTGAATGCCCAACTGGCCAAGCAAAATATCGTCATAACGCGCGATTCGGCCAATGCTGGTTCCCTCTGGCCCCGCGTCCGCATTTATGAAACTTCTTTCTATACCAATTACATTGTAAACCAGATCGATTTTACCTTTCTGAATGCTTCTTACCAGGCCTTTACGGGGGGAGCTGTGTATTACAATCCCGGGTTTAACATGCTTTTTAAACTGGGGACGAACGATTTGTTTGAAGATTATAAAATCATTGGAGGAGTGCGCTTTGCAACCGATTTTGACAGCAATGAATACCTGCTCAGCTTCGAAAACCTGAAAAAAAGGCTCGACAAACAGGTTGTATTTCACCGGCAGGTTTTTAAGAATTACCTGTACGATTACGATTATCTCATAAAAACCCAAACCCACCAGGTGATGTATATTCTGAGGTATCCGTTCAGTCAGGTTTTTGCTGTTAAGGGAACAGCCAGCTTTCGGCACGACAGAACCGTCTTGCTGGCTACTGACGTCAAAAGCCTTGAATTGCCCAATTATATCAGAGCATGGGCGGGTCTGAAGGGAGAAATGATTTTTGACAATACCCGTAGCCTGGGAATCAATTTATACAGTGGTACACGGTACAAAATATTTGGTGAATATTACAAACAGGTAAATGAGAAAAAAACGGACCTCTGGGTGCTGGGGATAGATTTCAGGCATTATGTGCGTATCCACCGGAGCCTGATCTGGGCAACCCGCTTTGCAGCCAGTACATCCTTTGGCCATGCCCGTCTCATCTATTACCTGGGCAGCGTTGACAACTGGATTAATCTGTTTCCCGGAAAATACCCTACATTTGATCAGAGCGTGGCCATTGACCCCAAGGTAAATTATGCATACCAGACCCTGGCAACCGACATGCGCGGTTTTACCCAAAATATCAGGAACGGGAATAACTTTGCCCTGATCAATAATGAAATCCGTTTCCCCGTTTTTCGCTATATACTCAACAGGCCGCTTTCATCTGCCTTCCTGAACAATTTCCAGGTTGTAGGATTTGCTGATGTCGGTTCGGCCTGGACAGGTTTTTCTCCCTATTCAGGGAAAAATGCCTATGACAGGGAAGTTATTGACCGGGGTACCTATAAAATAATCCTTCAGTCGAACCGCGATCCGATTGTTGCCGGATATGGATTTGGTCTTCGCACACAAATTCTCGGATATTTTCTCCGGCTCGACTGGGCGCACGGTATCGAAAATAAGGTAATTTTACCCCGTATTTTCTATCTGTCACTTAATCTGGATTTTTAATACTTTCACGCACATGGGAATAACTCAGATTTTGCTTCTGCTGCTGATCGGCCTGGTGGCCGGAATTGTTTCGGGTACAATGGGGGTAGGAGGGGCCATCATTATCGTACCGGCACTTGTTCTTGTAATGGGGATGGGGCAACATGAGGCGCAGGGTACCAGCCTTTTCATTCTTACCCCTCCGGTCGTTCTTCTGGCCATGCTAGCCTATGCCAAACAGGGCTATGTCAATTACCGCTTTGGAATGATTGTTATGGTCGCCTTTTTTATCGGCGGTCTTCTGGGTGCCAAACTGGCCATCAGCCTTCCGGAACAACTGCTGAAAAGAATATTTGGGATTCTGATTATTCTGGTGGGAATTCGCCTTATTCTGGGAAAATAATTCATCGATGACCTTACGGGATCATATCCATCAGCGCAGTGAGCAGCTTCTCGAAGAAGTAATTTCTTTTAGAAGGCATTTTCATCAACATCCCGAATTGTCGTTTCAGGAGGTAAAAACGGCAGATTACATCTGTTCCCTGCTGGACAACTGGAACATTCCTTACAGGAAAGGGATTGCAGGCACAGGAATAACAGCGTTTATCCGGGGTGCACGGCCTGAAAAAAAGCTCGTTGCCTTGAGGGCCGATATGGATGCGCTTCCTATTGAAGAGAAAAATTCCTCGTCCTTTGCTTCGTTAAATCCTGGTGTTATGCACGCTTGCGGGCACGATGCCCATATGGCTGCCCTGCTCGGGTGTGCCCGTATCCTACACGAAATGGCAGGCCGGTTCGAAGGAACAGTTCAGCTGATCTTTCAGCCAGGCGAAGAGAAACTTCCCGGAGGTGCGTTGCGGATGATGGAAGAAGGCCTTTTCAGCGAACGGGAACCTGACCTGATTATCGGACAGCACGTCGATCCCGATCTCGAAAGCGGCACACTGGGATTCCGCCCAGGGCCATACATGGCATCAACCGATGAACTGTATTTTACCATCACCGGGAAGGGAGGACATGCTGCCATGCCTCATAAACTCACGGATCCGGTATTGATTGCTGCACAAATGATTGTTGCCCTCCAGCAAATCGTCAGTCGGAAAGGAAATCCCGCTGTTCCTTCTGTTCTTTCCATCGGGAAAGTCAAAGCCGCAGGAGCTACCAACGTGATCCCCGATGAGGTAACAATGGAAGGTACTTTCCGGACCTTCGATGAAATGTGGCGGACAAAGGCACATAGCCTCATCCGCACTGTGAGCGAACAAACTGCACTGGCAGGAGGTGGTAGCTGCGAATGCACCATTCTGAAAGGGTATCCGGTACTGGTAAACCATCCAGAGTACACTGCATCTGCAATGGACGCAGCAGAGCAATATGCCGGTAAAGAAAACGTGGTACAGCTTGATTTACGAATGACATCGGAGGATTTTGCGTGGTACTCACAAAAATATCCCGCCGTATTTTACCGGTTTGGTACGAAAATCCCGGGTGAACCAGCCAATGCCCTCCATGCCGCCACCTTCGGCATCCATGAACCGGCACTGGCACAGGCCATGGGGGCCATGTCGTTTATCGCCCTGCGTATTCTGAATCAATAAGCACTTTCTTTGATTTTACCAGGCTTATCGATTTGCATAAATTTTTGATACTTATTTCGGCCTGTTGTTACTTTCTATTGTTTCAACTGTATCATGATTCTGGTCGTAGATCAACTACGTTTCAGTGGTTTAACACCCTGTTTCCAGGACAATTCTTTAAAAATGGTTTAGGACAAATCCCTTGTCATTCCGTTAAGCAATCATAGCTCACGTTACGAGTTTGTCGAGGGTAAAACAAGGGATGATAAGCTGTTTCATTTTTCAAAGGTACCATCGCCCCTGACAAATTCACCACGTGAGGCTTTTGACGACACTTCACAGGCTGAAAGGTTTGTCGGGATCGATGGCGTAACGTATAGAAATTCAAATAAATAAGAGAAAAATACCTGCTATTTAGCATCCGGATTCCGGAAGATTTTTTGTACCTTTTATGAAAAATTTTCCTGTCATGAAAACAGTTGCAATCCTCCTGATGGTTCTCCTGTTTCTTTTTTCATGCAAAAAAGATGACAGGGAAGATGAGGGTAATACCGCTACCTTCAACGAAATCATGCTGATGGCTTCTTCGGGTCAGAAGGCCTATTTCCAGCTGCAACCGGTTCAACTGCCTTCCTACATTTATACAATGGATGACAGCATGGCCGGAAAAATCATTGCCATGGCGGATCTTCTCAACCTGACCCTTCAGGTGTCTTCAAATCCTTCTTTTATAGATGCCTCTGGTTTGAAAAATGAAAAAATATACATGCCATACGATTCGCCTGAAGGAGAAAAGGTCAAATATACCGTGGAATGCTTTGATTTTCCCATTCCTGGATGTGTATACTCCTGGCGCGAAAACAACGGAAAACTTCTTGTGCAGGCCTACAACTACAGCTATACGGATCACTGGGCGCAA
Organism: Bacteroidota bacterium; assembly: GCA_029571215.1. Classification (GTDB taxonomy): domain Bacteria; phylum Bacteroidota; class Bacteroidia; order Bacteroidales; family JAAYUG01; genus JAAYUG01. The sequence goes on along the minus strand of JAKPTE010000017.1, from coordinate 55,158 downwards.
TATATAACGTACAATGGAATTGATGTCCGAGGATATACCTATCACGATGAAATGATCCAATGGTGGATGACAAAAAAAAGACCTGAGCCTGTCACAGTATATGTATTATAGCAAATTCCCGGTTTGTAGTGATGAAACCGATATTTCGTTTGTTACGCAATGGTGGGTGGAAGGTGAAGATGCCACGCTTTGTTTTGACAATGAATGCCAGTCTTTGGCCACACATTATTACACAATAACGGTGTATGATTGTTCTCCAATATTCGGCCATCATCAGCAGTTTTCCCAGACGATGATTTGTCATCCGGATGAGAAAATAGAGATCTTGCTTTCCGTGTTCAGTATGCAAACCAAATCCCTCTTTCTATGGATACACTATTGGGTAAACAAAGACCATCAATGGTGTATAACGGTTTATAATGATCAGTATCAGATTGTAAAACATGAATGCAGCGATACCTGATTCCTGCTCTGCAGGTTTCCTTACCGTGCTCAATTGAGTTGAATCCGGCTATGGTCGGCGGAACCCTGTTAATAATTCGGCTCTTTGATCAGTCCCATAAACAAAATAGCACCGGTACTCCGCTCATGAATGGCAAACAGAAAAGGTTTGTTAACAACAAAGGGTATTATCTCCGGTTCAACCGGTACTGCTGTAACTCCAACATCAACCACCGTAACAGCTGCCGCTTCGGTTCCTTCTTCGTTTATCTCCAGAAAACTATGGTGCAGAACCTTCGAAATAAGAAGGTCTTCGTTTGGATTGATTCCTGAAAAATCAGCGTCATCTGAAAAGGCAATCTGCATTCCCATTTTTGACAATACCTTATTCAGTTCGATGTTGTAATTGAATTTAATTCGGGGAAATTCAACCCTCAGTTTTTTCTCCTGCAGCCCGGTTTTCCATTCTGTCCAGTTATCGGAATCCAGTATGTCCAGAACATCATCGGTGGTTTTTCCCTCGTTGGGAAGAAGAACCAGCATGGCATAATTTCCCTGTCCGTAAGGCATTTCGGCCATAGCGAACACACTATTGCTGTAGTAGCGGAATGAATTTTCCTGTTGCATGAAGGAAGCCTTAACAGTTTTGCCTCCCGGGCAGTAAAAATCCTTTTCAACGGTATTTTTTGTATCAAACCTGTTAGTCCACATTCCTTTAAACCAGATGGCATTTACAAGGAACATCACGGTGGCCGGATCAATTTCTTGAATTACATTTTTGATTCTGTTCCTGGTTTTATCTGCAATCCATTTGTTAATAGTTTCAGGGGCCTGCGGGGAAGTAAAATCAAGACCCTGTACCGCTGCATCAAACCAGGTTTTATTCACATCAATGAAGGAAGGCTGGACTTCAAATCCAAGCCGGTACCATATGGAATTGGCAATGGAAAGCTGAACCTTCGGATCCAGCGAGAGAAGAGTCGTTCGCAGAGTTTTGCAATAGGCGTTAATTTCTTCTGTCTTCATCCCTTCATATCCAAGAACCTTTGCCATTGAATCGGCTGTGGCCTTTGCAGTTCCGTTGTATGTCATGGTCAAAGCCTCGGATATGCTATACGGAGAAATAAATACCCGGGGTTTGTTTTCCTCCTCCCTGCAGGTTACGCCAAAAAGGTTCAGTGCAAAATTGTTTCCTGCCTGTACCAGGTTTTTCTGGACCGGTGTAAGCGCAATTTCCTTCATCCTGAAGTTGCCATCACCATCGTTCTTTTTTTCGCATCCAGGGCCAAAGAGCAGAATAATACCGCATAAAAAGATGCCAATCAAATTTTTCATAACCCCAAGTTTTTCTTGTTTTTTGTTAAGATTCTTTTTTGTGTAAAAAGGTTGCGTTAAAAACTGACGCAACCTGTTGGCACTTTTTGGCATCTACTTTTTCAAAACGGCAGACATTTTGCAGTACCTTCGCTGAGATCATTGCCCCGGACACGTGGATCAACTTGAACATATCATTAAGGGCTGCCGGGATGAGGATCCGAAAGCACAGAAGGAATTGTACCAGATGTTTGCCGGTAGGATGTTCAGCCTGTGTCTGCGATATGCTGATAATGCAGATGAGGCAAAGGACAACCTGCAGGAAGGATTTATACGGGTTTTCAGAAAGATAAACCAATACCGGTTTGAAGGTTCTTTTGAAGGATGGATACGCAGGATTATGGTAAATGTTTCGTTGCAGAAATACCGTGACAGGTTGCGGATGAACCCGGTGTATGAGCTGGAAAGTGTCCGGGAACAGGTACCGGAATCAGCCTCCGACCTGTTGACTGAGAAGGAACTCCTGCAGATGATCAGTGAGTTGCCTCCCCGTTACCGGCTGGTATTCAATCTGTATGCCATCGAGGGGTATTCGCACAGAGAAATTTCGGAAATGCTGGGAATCACGGAGGGAACATCCAAGTCGAACCTGAGCAGGGCAAGAGAAATTTTGCAGAACAAATTAAAAAAGTATTCAGAAATTAAGTACAGAGCAGGATGAATATCTGATGAAACCGCAGGAAGAACATAATGTTGATAAAATCTTCCAACGGCTGGCCGGTTACGAAGCTGAGCCACCCGATGGGGTCTGGGATTCTATTGAAGAAGCACTGGGCAGAAAAAAGAAAAGTCGCCTGATGTGGTTTCGGCTTTTGTCTGCAGCAGCTATTCTGGCCTTCGCTGTTTTGTCGGGGTATTATTTCGGGCGTCAGAGCCGGCCTGTTGCTTCCGACCTGTCTCAGAAAAATATCCCGGCTGCAACGGAAGCAATGACGGGAAATTCGCATGTGCCTTCTTTCGTTCCTGCTTCAGACGAAAAACGGAATCCTGCGAAAAACAATCCTGTCAGGCAAAGGGCCGGTTTTGTGCAGATGGCCTTGGAAAATTCAACAACCTCCAATGAAATAAGAGATGAAGAGGAAAACTACCTGAAGGAGCAGCAGGTTTCTTTCCCTTTTCTGCAACTGAGAGAACCGGCTATGGAAATGTCAACAAAATGGAACCTGCCTGGTATAAAAGAAAGACTGCTGCTGGCATCACTTTCTTCGGATGAAGGAATTGTCGTGGAACCCGATGAACACACTCAGAATGCTCCCGTCCGTTATTTTTCTCTCGACGGGCAGGCTGGGCCTTTACTGGCATTCAGAAATGTCCATGACGGAAATCGGGAAGTTCTGGCTGATGCTTCCGGAATATCAGTGAAAAGCAAGGAAGAGCCTCTTGCCACATATGCCGGAGTACTGCGGGTTAACTATCAGGTAACAAAGCGCATTTCCATAGGAACCGGAATGGGATATTCAGGAATGGGGTTGCAATGGAAGGAATCCTTTTCTCCATCAGCGTATTCATTTAACGGGACGGATATACTGCAGAACAAGGAATCTGTCGCTTATTCCGGTTCATCAGTCGGAACTGCCAATTCGCTGGGGAATATCCCCGCCCTGGAAGGTCTTGTTTCCAGCCGTATGGCTTCTTCTGTTCCGGCTGAAAGTTCTTTTTCGGAACTGAAATTTGTACAGCAACTTGGATATGTCGAAGTTCCTGTACTCATTAGGTACGCACTCACTGACGGAAGACTGGGAGTTTCGCTTTCGACAGGAATCATAAACCATTTTCTGGTTCGCAATACAGTGTTTATGAATTCAGCTAACGGAAAAACTGATCTGGGAAGTACCGAGGGAATACGACCCTGGAATTACAGTGGTGCGGCTGCCCTTGGATTCGATTACCACCTTACCGGGAACATTACAATGAGGCTTGAACCTGCTTTTAAATACTATCTGAATCCGTCTAATACTACCGGATCTTTTTCTACCCACCTCTTTTCGTTTGGCGTCTATTCCGGACTGAGTTACACTTTTAAATAATTGCCGATTTTCCTGTTTCCTGTTTCCAACTCTTTTGCTATTGTTCGAACCGGAATAATTCTTTCAAAAGAATGTAAACGGAAAGCACGGAACAAAAAGCAATTTTGTGTAACCTGTACCACAAGGGAAATAAGGAATCGGAAATCGGGAATCATGAATCGGGAATCGTGAATCGGGAATCATGAATCGGGAATCGGGAATCAATTAATTTTCTGTTTTACACTTTTTTGCCTGAAATCATCAAATACACTACCTTTGCTTTTTTGCTACAATGTGGAGGTTTGCAATGCAGGATAAGTTGAAATGGCCGTTAATACTTGTACTGGCATCGGTAGTATTTTTATTTCTCAGTGCCGGAAGTGAGGAAAATGATCTTTGGTCGGCCCGTTTTCAGAAACAATATGGTGTTTATGCTCTTCCTCTTCCTTCCTCGCTCGATTTTGCGGGCGAAAAGGTACCTCTGCAGGATTATGATGTCAGGGAGAGACTTGACAGGGAACTACTTGTCAATACTTATTTTCAGTCACAAACCCTTTTGTTTCTGAAGAGGATAAATAAATATTTTCCCATGATAGAACCTATCCTGCGGCGCAATGGCATTCCGGCCGATTTTAAGTATCTTCCTCTGGTGGAGAGTGGTCTGGCCCATGTGGTTTCTCCCAAAAATGCCGTCGGATTCTGGCAGTTTACGGAAAGTACGGCTAAGCAATACGGGCTGGAAGTGAATGCTGAGGTTGACGAACGATATCATATAGAAAAATCAACCGAGGCAGCCTGCCGGTTTCTGAACGATTCCTACCGTCTGTACAGAAGCTGGACCATGGCTGCTGCTTCCTACAATATGGGTCGCAAAGCCCTCAACCAGCAGTTGCAACGGCAAAGGGTGAACAATTATTATGATCTTTTATTGGGGGAGGAAACATCACGATACATTTTCCGGATTCTTGCCCTGAAACTGATTATTACTGATCCTGAAGCCTATGGATTTCATCTGCGGAATGAAGATTTGTATCCCCCTGTGGCATACAAGTTTGTTTCTCTTGATTCTTCCGTTACTGATTTTACTTCATGGGCGCATCAGTTCGGCATCAATTACAAAATTCTGAAGCTGCATAATCCTTGGCTGAGAAACAATAAACTTACCAACCAGGCAAAGAAAAAATATGTCATTAAAATTCCCGCAGAGGGATATGGTGAGTATGAATATCCCTTCCGGCTCAATTATGACAGTCTGCCCGTCAACGGGAACGATACGATTCAGTAAACATGAGCGGAACAAAGAAAGTAACGGCTGAGAAAAAAGGCAGTGAAGCTGCTATCAGGGTACTTGGTGCACGTGTGCACAACCTGAAAAATATTGACGTTTTAATTCCCCGAAACAAACTGACGGTGATTACCGGGCTGAGCGGAAGCGGAAAATCCTCTCTCGCTTTCGATACGTTGTACGCGGAAGGACAGCGGCGTTTTATCGAGACGCTTTCCTCATATGCCCGGCAGTTTATTGGCACTCCGGAACGGCCGGATGTGGACAGAATAACCGGACTTAGCCCGGTCATTGCGATTGAGCAGAAATCCACTACCCGAAATCCCCGTTCCACAGTAGGGACCATTACAGAAATCTACGATTTTCTTCGGTTATTATTTGCCAGGGCCGGGGAAGCTTATTCCTATGTTACAGGCGAAAAAATGGTGCGGTACACCGACGAACAGATCATCGGCCTCATTCAGCGTCGGTATTCGGGTGAAAAGATCCTCTTGCTGGCGCCAGTGGTCAGGGGACGCAAAGGGCACTACCGTGAGCTTTTTGAGCAAATCAGAAAGAAAGGATTTCTCTACGTGCGCATCGATGGGCAGATCACTGAACTGAAATACGGACTTAAGGTTGACCGTTACAAAACACACAACATTGAAATTGTGATTGACCGCATGGTGGTGCTGGAGGAAGAAAGAAAACGCCTGCGCGATTCCCTGCAAACAGCCATGAAACATGGCAAAGGCATCGTGATGGTGCTGCGGCACGAAAGCGATGAAGTTTCCTACTTCAGCAGGCGTCTTATGTGTCCGGTCAGCGGAATATCCTATGATGAGCCGGCTCCCCACAGCTTCTCCTTCAATTCTCCCCGTGGTGCCTGTCCGCGATGCAATGGACTTGGCACTGTTAACGAAGTTGACCTGCAGAAAATTATCCCGGATCCTGCCCTTAGCATAAAAAAAGGAGGAATTCAACCCCTGGGACCATATAAAAACTCCCTTATTTTCTGGCAGTTGGAGTCTATAGCCCATAAATACGGATTTACGCTCAATACGCCTATCAATGAAATCCCGGAAGAAGCTCTTCAGATTATCCTTTACGGATCGGAAGAATCGTTTAAGCTTATCAACAGTCCGTTGGGCAGTACCTCCAATTATTTTCTTAGTTTTGACGGAATCGTGAGCTACCTTGCATCCCATCAGGAAAACGGAGAAAATGGAAACGGCGACTATGATCACTACTACAGGAAAGTAGTATGTCCCGAGTGCAATGGAACCCGGCTGAAAAAGGAAGCCCTATGGTTCCGGATTGCCGGGAAAAATATCGCCGAATTATCCGCTATGGACATTGACGAACTGAATCAATGGCTTGAAAAAACAGAGCAAACCCTGCCTGCCCGTCAGAAGGCAATTGCAGTTGAAATATTCAAGGAACTACGCACACGCCTTGGGTTTCTTCTGGATGTAGGGCTTTCCTATCTGAGTCTGAACCGCCCTGCTGCAAGTCTTTCCGGGGGAGAAAGCCAGCGGATTCGACTGGCAACACAGATCGGCTCCCAGTTGGTAAATGTATTGTACATTCTTGATGAACCCAGTATCGGATTGCACCAGCGGGACAACCTGCGTTTGATTGAGTCTTTGAAGAAATTGAGGGATCTTCCTAATTCAGTAATTGTAGTCGAGCACGACAGGGAAATGATGCTCTCGGCCGACTACCTTATCGATATGGGGCCGGGTGCTGGCCGGCACGGCGGGGAAATTGTCGCTGCCGGAACTCCAACCGAGATTCTTACATCGAACAGCATAACAGGTAAGTATCTTTCAGGTGAAAAATACATTCCTGTGCCCCCGATTCGAAGAAAAGCCTCCGGTAAATACCTCACCATCAAAGGGGCCAGAGGGAACAACCTGAAGAGTGTCAGCGTATCCATTCCTCTGGGCACTTTTGTTTGTGTTACCGGTGTATCTGGAAGCGGAAAATCCTCCCTTATCAACGACACCCTTCATCCAGCCCTGGCAAAACTTCTGTACCATTCTGCTGCGGAGCCCTTGCCATTTGAGAAACTGGAAGGAACCGAATATATTGACAAGGTAATTGAAGTTGACCAGGACCCGATCGGCAGATCACCCCGTTCCAATCCTGCAACCTATACCGGCGTGATGAACGATATCCGTCTGTTGTTTGAACAGACACCTGACGCAAAAATCAGAGGATTTAAGGCAGGACGCTTTTCGTTTAATGTAAAGGGTGGCCGTTGTGAGACCTGTCGGGGAGCCGGAGTCCAGGCTATAGAAATGAATTTTCTTCCGGATGTCTATGTAACATGCAAAGATTGTAACGGCAAACGCTATAACCGCGAGACCCTCGAAGTGAAGTTCAAGGGAAAAAGTATCAGCGATGTGCTCGATATGACGGTTCATCAGGCTGTGGAATTCTTCAAAAATCATCCGTCCATCTACAGGAAATTGATTACTCTGGAAGAAGTGGGTCTGGGATATATCACTCTCGGACAACCTTCTACTACACTTTCAGGAGGAGAAGCACAACGTGTAAAACTGGCGGCTGAACTTTCACGACGCGATACCGGCAAAACCCTTTACATTCTCGATGAACCTACAACTGGTCTTCATTTCGAAGACATTCGGGTGCTGATTGAAGTGCTCAATCGGCTGGTTGACAAAGGCAATACGGTAGTGGTGATTGAACACCAGATGGACGTAATCAAAGTTGCAGATTATATTATCGACCTTGGGAAGGAAGGCGGAGCTGCAGGAGGTGAAATTATTGGCACCGGTACACCCGAACAGATTGCCCGCTGCACTGAAAGCTATACCGGCCGGTTTCTCGCCCGGGAACTGGCAGCATTTTATGAAAAGTAGAAACCAGTTGAAAAGTTTTTTTATCTGTGTTTAAAATATGTATACTTTGCATGACGAAGCCTGTATAATGGGAAGGCTAAATGCACGAAGAATACACGAAATGTAACAATGTATGCAAATTTAATCTGTTTTTCCTATGATGTCAGGTGAAGAGAAAATCGTATCGGCTTTCAAGAGCAAGGACTGGCAGGAAATTAAGGCCGAGGATTCATGGAAGATTTTCAAAATCATGTCGGAATTTGTTGAAGGTTTTGAAAAGCTGGCCCGTATTGGTCCCTGCGTTTCCATTTTTGGTTCAGCGCGCACTACTCCTGATAATAAATATTACAAGCTGGCTGAGGAGATTGCCTACAAGCTTACCCAAAGGGGGTATGGAATCATTACAGGTGGAGGGCCAGGCATTATGGAGGCGGGAAACCTGGGTGCCAAAAGGGGAAAGGGCAAGAGTGTTGGGATCAACATATCCCTCCCTTTTGAACAGGAACCCAATTTCTTTATCGATTCCGATAAGCTCATCACCTTCGATCACTTTTTTGTCCGCAAGGTGATGTTTATGAAATACGCCCAGGGCTTTGTTGTTTTACCGGGAGGATTCGGAACCTTTGATGAGCTTTTCGAGGCTATAACCCTTATTCAGACTGGCAAGATCGGGAAATTTCCTATTGTGCTGGTGGGAAAATCGTACTGGGAAGGCCTTATCAAATGGATACGCGAGGTCATGTTGGAGAAAGAACACAATATCAGTCCCGGGGACCTGGATATCTTTACAGTGGTCGATACTTCCGACGAAGCCGTTGAAATAATTGATACATTCTACTCGAAATACATGCTCAGCCCGAACTTCTAAAGAAATCGTATATTTGTATGTAGGCACTGAAAAAAGCAATTCTATGTTCCGGTACAAAATCATCCTGCCTGTTGCTTTTCTTTTCTTATCAGTTACATCAATTTCCCAGACGGGGGGTGTGAGTGTTAAAATGGATGTACCGGGTTCGGTTACGGCCGGAACATCATTTGCGGTTAAGCTTTTCTTCAGCAAAGGGAGTATCCAGAGTTTTAGCAGGCTTTTTCAGGATCTGCCGGCCGGGTTGCAGGCTGTTTCAGTTAATCCGGCCAATGCCGATTTTTCTTTTCAGGATAAAAGGGTGCGCATGATTTGGTTCCGCCTGCCTGAAACCGATACTTTTTCCGTGGTGTATTCAGTGCAGGTTGATTACAGGCTCAAAGGGAAATTTACCATGGGAGGTACCTTCTCTTACGTGGATAACGGAGACAGGAAATCAATACAGCTTCCTGAGAAAGAAATAAACATTCTTCCTTCGCCTTCGACCGATGCTCGTTTAATTGTTGATATCAAGGATTTCGAGAAGAAAGTTTCTTCCGTATTACCTGCTGCTTCTGCACCCGAAGTTTTTTGCCTTCGGAATGTCACTCCCTCCGGGAATCTTCCGGGAGAAGAAATTGTTACATTACTGGTTTACAAGGGGAATCTGACAAGTTTTGGCAAACTGGAGGAAACCATTCCAGCCGGATATACGGCCGTAGCGGTTGAAAGAAAGGACGGACTGTTTACCTTTCGCGACGGCATGGCGCGGTTTTTATGGATGAATCTTCCGGCAGATCCCTGGTTCATCATTTCCTACCGTCTGATCCCTCAATCCGAAACCAAAGGCGGAGGATACCTGCTGAAAGGAGCATTTTCCTGCACAAGCCAGAACCGGACCTTTACAGTGCCTGTTTCAGTGACCGCTCAGCCACTGGCTAAACTGGACAAGACCGCACTTTCTACGCTTGTTGATGCCGTAGCTTCGGGTAAAGGGGAAATACCTCTGCTGGCGTCGGAAGAGACAAAACCAGCTGCCCAACCTGCTTCGCGTCTTCCTGCTTCTGACGCTGCCAAAGAAGAAAAAAAACCTTCTGTTCAGCAACCCCCTAAGGCCACTGTCTCTTCTGCAAGGAGTGAAGAAAAAAAATCCACTCAGGAATCAATTCCAAATGCTAAGATTCCTGTTGTTGCCGAGAAAACAAACAAACCTGCTGTTGTATCGGAACATACATTGCCGGAAGCAGCAGATGAAAAGTATGTGCTGCTACCCGAAAAAGGTGTTTATTTCCGTGTGCAGATTGCGGCAACCAGGAATAAGGTCAATATACCGCAACATTTTCGTAGGATGAAGATCACGGATGAAGTGCGTCTGGAGAAATCGGAAGGCTGGTACAAATACACAATTGGTTCATTTGTTACCTACGAGGACGCCAGGAAATACAAGGAGGAACTAATCAGAAAAACTCTTCTCAAAGATGCTTTTGTCATTGCTTATTATAACGGAAAACGTATACCTGTTCAGGAAGCTCTTTCCATGATCCATTCGTCCATGCGATGACCGCGGAAAAACATAGGAGGATACTGTTTTGGCATCTTGCAGGTTTTCTCCTGCTCACAGGTTCTTCCTTAGGTCTGTTCGCCCAGGAAGATATATGGGAAAAAATGCTGCGGGAGGAAGTTCAGGTTACTAATCCGGTATATAAACCGGTTATTGGTCTGGGCCCAGGTTATCTCCATTTTACCGGGGATATAAGAAACAATATCCGTAATCCTCTCGTTGGCAATATGGGTGTTAAATTTAATGTATCGACCTTCCTCGACAATAAACATTATCTTATTACCAACTTTGGCTTGATTTACGGAACACTCACCGGCAACCAGAGGTCGCTGACCAATCCGGCTCAAAATCTCAATTTCCAAAGCTCTCTTATTGCTTTTGCCCTGAATCTTGAATACCGCTTTGGACATTTTTACAAGAGTCCTCCGGTATTGAGTCCTTTTGTATCTGTTGGTGTTGAAAACTTCCAGTTTAATACTAAAGGGGATTTGTACGATGCCGGCGGCAATCTGTATTTTTATTGGGATGACGGGACTATTAGGAATCGGCCGCAGGGAATTTATCCAAACCGCCTGCTGCAACGCGACTACGTTTATGAGACCGACCTGCGGGAGTTGGATATCTACGGGAAAGGAAAGTATCCCGAAAATGCTTTTGCCATACCTTTTGATGCAGGAGTGGATTTTCACGTTTCCAATCGTCTGACAATACGGATGGGGCATTCAGTGCATTTTACCAATACCGATTATTTGGATAATCTGGGAGGGACGGACAATACATCATCCAATGGGAATGCCGGAGGCAACAAACACAACGACCGTTTCTCCTTCTCTTACATAACCATGCATCTTGATTTGTTCTCTTCGCCACGAAAGAAAATAGTGGAAAAAATGTTTGCCAACCTGGATGATTTTGACTATGCCCTTTACGAAGATGAAGACAATGACGGTGTATTCGACGGATGGGACAAATGTCCGGGTACACCGTCAGGTATTCCTGTAGATTCAACGGGTTGTCCTTTTGATACTGATAAAGATGGAGTACCTGATTATTACGACAAGGAGTCCGGTTCCTTGCCCGGTGCCATTGTCGATCAGAATGGTGTGACTATTCCTGACAGTGCGGTTGACAATTTCCTTGCTCTTGAGGCTGTGAGCAGAACCGACGCCGCATGGTACTGGACGGTTTCCCAGAAACCCACGAAAGCAAAAACGGTTATCCCTGAAAAATTCCGCTTTATAGATACCGATCAGGATGGATACCTGTCGTTTGAAGAGGTAATTGCTGCTATAGATGCGTATTTCGATTACAAAAATACCCTTACTTTGTCGGATTTATATGAGTTGCAGGATTTCTTTTTCAGTCAGTAAGGTCGCGCTGGTGCAGGCGGTAATCAGTATTTCCTGATCCGGTTTCGTTCCATATCTCTTTTCAGATCCCTTTCCCTGATGGTTTCGCGTTTATCATATTCTTTCTTGCCTCGGGCGAGGGCTATTTCCAGTTTGGCAAGCCCTTTTTCAGTAATAAACAACCGAGTAGGAACGATGGTAAAACCTTTTTCCTTTGTCTTGCGCAGAAGCTTCCTGAGTTCTGCCTTCTGCAAAAGAAGTTTGCGGTCGCGCATGGGCTCATGGTTGTTATAGGTGCCATAATCGTAAGTTGCTATATTCATTCCACGAACGTACAGTTCCCCGTCCTTGAAAAGGCAATAGGTATCGACCAAACTGGCTTTGCCCATCCTGATGGACTTGATCTCGGTACCCGTGAGGACAAGGCCGGCTATATACTTCTCAACAAGCTCGTAGTCAAAATAGGCCTTTTTGTTTTTTATCTGAATGTTGTTCTGGAATTCCATGCCGTATATCTTAAAACTGTGGTAAAAGTAGTTAAAAATGGAATGCAGCGATGGTTAGAGGGTTATGGTCACTTCACTTTCCAGCAGACCGGCAAACAGAATCCCAAGAATAACTGATGCGATAGTATATAGCACCAGCATGATAATTACAGAAATAATGGTAAAGCGGGTTTTGTTGTTTTCAGGAACGGAAAGCATGGGAGATATTCCGGTATAATAAAGGTACACCGAATATAATCCACAAAGATAGAACAGAACGTTGAGGGGGAAAAGGCTCAGAATGCTGGCAAGGGCATAGAAAAGAAAAAATGCCGTCCAGGAATAAGTGGTCAGACCCATGGCCGCATCCATGTTTTTAATACCGCCGGATCCTTCAACGGCCTCGTTGATGAAGAAGGCAGACAGGTACATTACTCCACCCGACAGGACAAGGGAAGTTATAATGCGCGCAAAAAGGTATCCGAATGTAAGATGGTAACCGGTATGAAACAACATACTTCCAATGAAAGTCGAAACGAGAACAATCAGCATCATTGGCCATGCGTATTCGCGGAGAACCGTTCTTTGCGACAGGTTTTCTTCTTTTATGATTACCCATTCCTGTTCAGGCTGATACAGCATGTTTTTGGCTCGCTGATAAACTTTGCTCCAGTTCATACTTCGAAAAGTTGTCGGCTGCAAAGGTAGATATTTTTCAATGCTTCGGGCCAGCTTGCTTTCATTGTTCGCTTTTCAAAGAGTTTGGAGAGGAATCAGGGCAACTTAAACCAAATGCCATTGCTCAACGTTGGCGCTCAATCAGATGGTTCTCTTCACTCCTAATATATTAAGGAATAGACATCGAGTAATGATATCCGGGTTAATCCCGCTGTAACGATGTGTTAGCGGCCCTTGGGGCAAATTACGTATGCACATGCGTAGATTTTTTCAGAATTGATTTGTATTGATCTGTGCTTTATCTGTGGCAATCTGTATAATCTGTGGTTTTCTGTATATTGTATTACCACGGATGGTCACAGAATAGCCTCAGAGTATTATTGCATTTTACGGATAACCAGGCAAAACCTTCCACCCTTTGCACAGACTAACTCGGAACACGAAACAATTATATGAATACAGGTTCATTTATCTTCTGCGCAACCTTTCCCTTCGCTATTAGATTACATGTTTTAATTTCGCAGGTATACAATATTTTTGTTGTTGTAATATAACCTGTTTAATGTCTGATTCAAACGGTAAGAATTATCCATTATTGGTGATTCTGGGACCTACTGCCAGCGGAAAAACACGTCTGGCTGCCCTGGTTGCCCATAGGTTGGGCAGTGAAATCATCAGCGCAGACTCCCGTCAGGTATATCGTCGAATGAATATGGGGACAGGAAAAGATTACGATGATTATCTTGTTGGCAGTACCAGAATCCCGGTACATTTGATTGATATCAGGGAACCGGGTGAGAAATATACTCTTTTCGATTACCAGCGTGATTTTCTGGCCGCATGGACCGGTATCGCCTCCGGAGGTTCCATTCCGGTAGTATGCGGAGGTACAGGTTTGTATATCGAATCTGTTATAAGGAATTATCGCCTTCTCAATGTTCCTGTAAATCAGGAACTGCGAAAGCAATGGGAAAATAAATCGGATCAGGAACTTGCTGGTATGCTTGCGGCAATTACTCCTCTGCATAACAAAACAGATATCGAAACACGCAAACGTCTCATCAGAGCACTCGAGATTGCAGTGTACCAGCAAAAACACCCGGATATCCCGGGTTTATTGCCATCTTTTGATTCCCTCGTAACCGGAATACTTTATGAACGCACCAACGAACGCAGGCGCATAACAGAGCGACTGGAACGCAGATTAAGGGAAGGTATGATTGCGGAGGTGGAACAGTTGCTCAGGGATGGCATCTCTCCGGATGATCTGCTGTATTACGGACTGGAATATAAATGGATAACATTATACCTCCTTGAAAGAATTAGCTATGATGAAATGTTCCAAAAACTGATGGTTGCCATTCATCAGTTCGCCAAGCGACAACGAACCTATTTCAGGAGAATGGAACGCAACGGTATTAAGATTCACTGGTTGAGAGGGGAAGATGGCACAGAGAAGAACCTGCAAAAAATATTGGAACTGGTACAAAAAAAATGGGGTATTCAGTGATCAGAAAATCCAATCGGTAATCATTATTAACAGCACAAGGTATGACGAGGCCAGCAGGTTGGCAATCGTTATAAAGATATTGTACTGTGTTCTCCACCCATGAACCTTTCGACGCAATATCATTCCAAAGTTGGGAATCAGGAAGGTGAGTAGCAGCAAAAGGTATTCGTACCGGAAAACCCCTTTGACCGGAACAGAAGCTGGTGACATATCGTCAACAGGTGGTTCCTGATAAAAAAGGAATAGATAAATGTAGGCGAGAAAGATAAATAGATAAACAAGGTAAGACAGCTTCAGCAAAAGCGTTGAAATTTTACGTTTCTGGTGCAGCCGAAACGGCTTCAGGACAATAATTGCCAGAACATAAAAAAAGGCAAATGTGCCAATAAAAACCAGATGCAGAAGAACCTGCGAAAAATTATTTCCTGTGTTTATCTGAATCATAGCTTAAATTTAATGAAATTTTCTTAATTGCCAAAGACAGGCGGTTCGTTTTTTGCGGATTGATGCCGGGTACTGACTCGTCTGCCGGTGGTGGTGCGGATGCCGCATGCTGTGAGGATGCTTGACAAGAGATGACGAACAATTTATCCCTGAATAGAATTCCAGTGAATAAGTTAAACCGGTATTAACCACAGATGGCCACAAACTTTTCACAGAAATGAAAAACTGTCTTAACCTGTGTTTAATCTGCGGGAATCTGTGTAATCTGCGGTTTAATTGCATTTTTTTACCACAGATGGCCACAGATAGCCACAGACTCTCCTCAGAAATGAACATGTATTGATCTGTGCTTAATCTGTGGCAATCTGTGTAATCGGTGGTTTTATTTGTATTTTTTTTACCACAGATGGCCACAGATAGCCACAGACTTTTCACAGAAATGAAAAACTGTATTGATCTGTGTTTAATCTGTGGCAATCTGTGTAATCGGTGGTTTTATTTGTATTTTTTTACCACAAATGGCCACGGATAGATACGGATTTTTCACAGATTTTCTGCTCATCATTCTGTGCATACCCTTTGGTCATCGGTGCAGTCCGAGGTTAATGACAATACTCTGTTCCTTAATCCCTTTACCCTGCACGAAACACGAAACCATCAGTTGGGAGACAGAACAATTGGCTGTACATAGATCATGGCACCATCCGCCTGAATACGACAGATGAAAGGCAAAGCAAGGAAACCTTATCTGAATTTATTGGCTCTGCCCCTTTACATACTTATCAAGCCAGCCGAAGAATTCCCTCTGCCATAATATGGAATTCTGAGGTTTCAGCACAAAATGGCTTTCTTCAGGAAAGAAAAGCAAACGTGCAGGAAGATTGCGTAACCTGGCCGCCGTAAATGCCTGCAAACTCTCGGTATAAGGTATACGAAAGTCATTACCTCCGGTAATAATCAAAATGGGGGTATCCCAGCTCTCAACATACAGATGGGGCGAAAAACGGTAGGATGCGGGTTTGGGATTTTTCCAGGGAGGACCTCCCAGGTCATGATTCGGGAACCATAATTCTTCTGTCGAAGCATATTTACTTTCAAGGTTGAAAATCCCGCAATGAGCAATGAAAGCTTTGAACCGTTTGTTGTGATGCCCGGCGAGCCAGAAAACAGAATATCCACCGTAGCTGGCACCAACACAACCAAGACGTGATGGGTCCACATAGGGTTCCTTGCTGATGTTATCAATGGCGCTGAAGTAATCTTTCATGTTTTGTCCCCCGTAATCGCCTGCAATCTGATCGTTCCATTCCTGTCCGAACGTCGGCAGACCACGCCGGTTGGGAGCAACAACAATGTACCCGTTGGCTGCCATGATCTGAAAATTCCAACGGAAGCTAAAGAACTGGCTTACTGCACTCTGTGGCCCTCCCTGACAGTATAGGAGAGCGGGGTATGTTTTTGTTGAGTCAAAATCGGGGGGATAAATAACCCACACAAGCATATTTTTTCCGTCAGTGGTTTTTACCCATCGCTCCCTCACTTCCCCCATGGGTATATTGTCGTAAATGTTCTTGTTGACGAAGCTCAGCTGAGTTTCGGTACCGTCATAGGGGCGGATGGCGAAAATTTCCGGAGCCATACGCATACTCATCCGGGTTCCTATGAGTAAATCCCCCGCAAGAGCAAGTGAAGTATAATCGTGTGGACCTGATGTAATTTGCCGGATAATCTTCGTTTCCGGATCCATCTCGTATACCTGAAAGGTTGCTTTGATACCGCTGATAAAATAGATTTTACTTCCATCCCTGCTCCATACCATATTGGAAATGCTCTGGTCAAAATGCTCTGTAAGGTAAGTCTTCTCATGGGTACCAGGGTCGATGAGAAACAATCTGTCCTTGTCAGCTTCATAGCCCGGTGTAGCCATACTGGTCCATAAAAGCTTCTTACTGTCAGGTGAAAAAACCGGATTCCGGTCGTATCCGGGCATGCCTTCAGTCAGATTTTCCGTTTTTCCGGTCTCAAGGGAGTACAGGTAAATGTCAGAATTTGTGCTAACGGCATATTCTTTTCCCTTGAGCTTCTTTGATGTGTAGGCAATATATTTCCCGTCAGGACTCCACGCAATTTCCTGGGATTCAAAATAGGGTGCAAGGGGGGCATCCCATTGTTCTCCTGGCATAATGTCCCTGATTTCGGTAACGGTTCCTTCCTTGTATCTGCCGGTGAAGATGTGGCTATAAGCATAATCGTGCCATTGGTTCCAGTGCCTGGCCATAAGATCGTCATATATCTTTGCGTTGCTCAGGGGAAGGTCTGGGTACAGATCAGACGGAGCCGTATCAGTTTTTACTTCAGCGGTAAAGTATATTTTATCGCCGGTCGGGGCATATTCAAAACTATTGATATCGCCCGAATAGAATGATACCTGCCGGCGGGTTTTACCATCAGGTGTGATTTCCCAGATCTGCGAAGTACCGTTTTCGGATGACAGGAAACCAATTTGTTTTCCCGATGGATGCCAGCGGGGATTCGATTCAGATTCGTCCGTTGCAGTAAGCCGGATGGTTTTTCCGTCGGCCAGATTCATCAGAAAGAGATCGGTATTTCCTTTGTTAGCCTTTATGTCGTAGCGTGTAACGGAATAAAGTACAGTTTTCCCGTCGGGCGAAACCTGTATTTCCCCAATACGACCGAATTTCCAGAGAATTTCAGGTGTCAGTTTCTTTCCTGCAATCTCCTCAGGGGTTAGGGTTCCCGAAAAATCGGTATTCGATTTTTCTTTTATTTTTTTATCGGGAGCGGAACAGGAAAAGGTAAGTGCACTGACGACAATGGTCAGAACAATGAAACGTACTTTTTTCATAGGGGGAATATTTTTGTCAGATGCTGTTTCAGTTTTTGGGTGCTTCCTGGAGGGATGCAATGATTTTTCGTTCAATTTCTGCTGTCAGTTCAGGATTATCGCGGAGAAGCTGTTTAACGGCATCGCGTCCCTGTCCAAGCCGTGTATCGCCATAACTGAACCAGCTGCCACTCTTTTTGATGATATCCTTTTCGGTAGCCAGATCGATGATTTCTCCCAGGCGGGAAATGCCTTCACCGAATATAATGTCGAACTCAGCCTTTTTAAAAGGTGGAGCCAGTTTGTTTTTTACAACACGCACCTTCACTCTGTTTCCGGTGGCGTCTTCACCTTCTTTCAACTGGTTCATTTTTCGGATATCTATTCTCACCGATGCGTAGAATTTGAGTGCATTGCCTCCTGTGGTGGTTTCGGGATTACCAAACATCACACCGATTTTTTCACGCAACTGGTTGATGAAAATGCAGCAGGTATTGGTTTTATTGATGTTGGCGGTAAGTTTACGCAATGCCTGCGACATCAACCGTGCCTGAAGGCCGAGTTTTGAATCGCCCATTTCGCCTTCAATTTCCGCTTTGGGTGTCAGTGCTGCCACCGAGTCAATGACGATGATATCGATAGCACCGGAACGGATCAGGTTATCGGCAATTTCCAGAGCCTGCTCCCCGTTATCTGGCTGCGATATCAGAAGGTTTTCAACATCAATACCCAGCTTTTCTGCATAAAAACGATCGAAGGCATGCTCTGCATCAATAAAGGCTGCAATACCCCCTGCCTTCTGGGCTTCAGCTATGGCATGCAGTGCAAGGGTAGTTTTTCCTGACGATTCCGGACCGTAAATTTCTACTATCCTGCCTCGGGGATAACCGCCTATTCCCAGGGCAAAGTCAAGGGAAATCGATCCCGATGGTATGACCGGAACATTCTCAACGGGATGATCTCCCAACTTCATGATGGCGCCTTTCCCGAAATCTTTGTCAATCTTGTCAATGGTTGACTGAAGCGCTTTCAGTTTTTCCTTGTCAATTTCCTTTTTCTGTGATTTGGTTTCTTTTTCCATAGTGTTATTTTGGTTAATGTGTGCCAAGTGCCTCAAGAACCTGGCGGGCGTGGTCTTTTGTATCTACCTTGTCAAGAATGAGTTCGATGGTACCATCTTCCCCGATAACGAATGTAGTACGTTTTATGCCCTCGTATGTTTTTCCGTACATCTTCTTCTCACCCCATACTCCATAAGCTTTCACAATCTTCTTTTCCGTATCGGATACAAGGGTAAAGGGAAGCTCATATTTCTCAGCAAATTTCCTGTGGGACGTCACGGGATCTGTACTTACGCCAATTACCGCAAACCCCTTCGAGGTGAGCGTATGATAATTGTCGCGCAGGTTGCATGCTTCCGCCGTGCATCCTGGTGTATCGTCCTTCGGATAGAAGTAAAGAATAACCTTTTTACCGGTAAACTTTTTCAGGGAAACCGGGTTTCCGTTTTGGTCCACAGCCTCAAAATCAGGGGCTTTGGATCCCTTTTTCAGTGTGCTCATAGTTGTTCAAATTTAACGTTTATTTTATTTATTTTTACCGCCAACAAGCGGCTATTATTCACTATTTTTCAATGTTTTTTCAACACCTGAGGCATACGGGGAGGAACAGGAGGCGCATGTTTTTATATTATGTCCCAAATACCACGAAGTGTTTCTTAATAACATTCCGGAACCTGAAAAGGTTCTGGGTTCTGTTTCTTACCGGTATTCTGCTTGGATGCTGCGAATACGGCCTGACTCAGGAAAACAGACTTTCCGCCGATATGCTGCGCGGGCGGGCAGCAAGTGCCTTTGATTCAGCAAACTACGGCTCAGCAGCCTATTGCTATAATGCCTTGCTTGAACTTTTTCCAAAAGATCCTGCTTACCATTACTACCTGGGACTTTCTCTCATCCTGGGAAACAGTGACCCGGCCAGGGGAATTGAACTGCTCAAATTTCCGGCTGTAAGGGAATTTTACCCTGATGCCCTTTACTGGCAGGGCGAAGGGTATCGTTACCTTTACCGTTTTGATGAAGCACAATCGGTATATACATCCTGCCTGTCTGAAAAACAAATACCTTCAGCAGTAAAAAAGAACGCTCAGCTGGCAAGAGCATGGGCTGATTCGGCCCGAAAGGCAATCCAAAATCCTGTGCATGTTACCGTGTACAAAGAAGTTTTTCTGGGTGCAGGGCCGCCCTGGCCACCATACATCAGTGTCACGGGTGATACTTTTGTTCTGATGACATTGCCGGAAAGTCTACTGCAACGGTATTCACTCCGGGAAATACCTCCCTTATGGATTGTGCCGCTTCATCCTCCTGACGGTTCAAGGCTGGTTTTTTCGGCATCCGGTCGCTGGCCCAGAAAATACGAGAAATGGGAGAATGTTTTTCACCAGACAACAGGATGGAGTGATTTCAGACCTGTGACGGACGATAAAAGTCCAGTTCCTGAATTTTCTTCAGCCTTTTTCTTGCCCGGGGATTCGGGATGGTATGTTTCTACCCCAGCCATGGGAACCGGACAACACGATATCGTTATCTCACTGCGGAAAAATGGAAGATATCATACGGAAGTGCTGGCTTTTCCCCTGAACAGTCCGGCTGACGAAGTGGCCTTTTACCCGGAGCAGGAAAAGAATCTGGCCATTCTGCTGTCTAATCGAAGGGCTGGCGGACGATTTCTTACAGCTTATGAAATTGCCTGGCCTGCAATGGAAGCCGAAGTACTCACGAAGCAGAATGATCCTGTTACCTTGTCTTTTTTTCCGGCACGGGCTTCATATAATGCCGATGCAGTGGCTAATGGATCTGCAAAGGAATCTAACCGGCAACCAGGGAGAGCAGAGAATGGGAAAAACAGAACCCAATTTGCACCTCCGCCTGTTGTGATGACTGGGGAAGACCAGTCAGGGTATCTGACCTTGCTGAACGAGGCGCTGCGTCTGCAGTTAAAATCAGATTCCATTATGCGGGTGGCCGAGGAACAAAAGCAACATCTTACAGAAGTGAAAGATCCTGCCGAGCGGGTCCGCCGTTCCCGGGAAATTTCGCTCCTTTTCAGTAAGTCCGACAGCCTGCAGAACCTTGCCAATATGCGGTACTCGCTTGCCAGGGAAATGGAAATGAAATACCTGCAAAAAGAAATTCCCCGCTACCGCCCACCTGCTAAGGAATCTGGCAGGAATGCAACTGCATTACCTCCGGCCCGGGAACCTCTTTCTTCCGGCAAAAAGGATGCGGAAAAAATAGTAGTGACGGAGAAGAAGCAGGAACCAGCTCCCATGGAAGATCTGGCGCATGTTCCTTCAAATAAAGCTATTGATGCAGGGGATGTTTTTGAAATACGGCCGGATTCTCCCTATTCAGCTAGTTCCCCCATTCCCCTGGATACAGGGTTTCCTGAAGGGGTGCTGTATCGTATCCAGATCGGGGCTTTCAGCAAACCGGTAAAGCCCGAGATGTTCCGGGGATTGTATCCGGTTATAGGCGAACGCTCAGCTGAATCGGGCATTATCCGCTATTATGCCGGAATGTTTCGTTCCATCAGCACCGCTGAAAAAGCACTGAAAAAAGTTAAAGAATACGGATTTTCCGAGGCATTTATTGTTTCCTGGTTTCAGGGAAAGCGTATCTCACTCATCCGTGCCAGGGAACTGGAGCAGATGATGCAAAATCCATGAAAAGAAAGCATAAACTCCCGAAGGCTTTATTAGGTTCATCGGAAACATAGAACGATCAGCGAATGCATTCTTTGACGAACTATTTACAGCTTTTTATTTCAATTAATCGTGTTGAATTTCAGCTAATTTTTTCGTTTTTTATTTGGGGTTCTCACTGTTTGTTCCATGTTTCTTATTAGAAGTTGACAGAGAAAACTGGCATGTTTCAGCCAATACTAAATTAGTGTCAATACCTGCCTGCCATTTGTATCCTGGAGGAGTTCTGAGAAAAGTCTGTTGCGATGCCTGGCTATTTATTGTTAAAAAACTGAGAAAATCACAGTTCTGGTGATGACCATAGAATAAGCACATAGAAAATGTAGCAAAGTATGCGAAAAATCTGTGCCTATCTATGATGAGAAATATCCTTTAATCATCTCATTTGCTTTACGAAACCAGCGTAATGAAAAATAAATGACAGATTGTTTCAAACCAGCTTAACCTTTCTTGTCCTGATTTTCCGGGGTATTTTTCTTCTCAGGTCCTTTTATTTTATCTTCCTTTGAAAGACCTTCCAGTACCTGAATTTTAATTCCATCCGAAAGTCCTGTTTTGATGAACCGTTTTTCAAATACCTGCGGTGCCGAGGTCTCCACTTCCACGTAGGCAGAATCTTTTTCGAATTTGAGGAGGGATTCTTCCACAGCCAGGACGCTGTCGGCCCGTTCCAGAACAATATCGGCATTGGCGCTGTAATTGGCCCTGATGAAAGTTTTATCCTTTAGTTTCACAGCCGCTTTGATTTCAAACTGAATGGCACCGTTTTCTTCCTTCCCTTTAGGTGCAATGTACTCCAGAAAAGCATCGAAGGTTTCGTTTTCTATGGCCCCAATACGAAGTACCAGCGGCATTCCGGGTTTCAGTTTTCCTACTTCGGTTTCATCCACCTTCCCTTTAAAAATCATTTCCCCCATATCGGCCACACTGGCAATAGTTGTGCCTTCGTTGAAGTTATTGGCTTCGATTACAGAATTACCCACTTCAACTGGCACATCGAGCACCATACCGTCAATAGTGGAGCGGATCAGGGTGTTGGTAGCAGTTCCTGCTTTCTTAGATACCCCTTCGCGAATCAGCTGAAGATTGTTTTCAGCAGCTTCCAACTCTTCCAGCGCGTTGTTGTAATCACGACGGTACTGCTGGAATTCAGCTTCGGGTATAACTCCCTGTTCATAGACCTTCTTCTGCCGTTCATATACCATTTTGGCATCTTCCAGGTTAATTTGAGCTCTCTTCAATCTTGATTCGGCATTGTTGAGGGTTACCATATCAGGAATAATGCGCACTTTGGCAATCAGATCGCCTTTCCTCACCTTTTGTCCGGCTTCAACATACAGTGCTTCAATAATTCCTGATACCTGAGGTTTTATGGCTACTTCCTTTCTGGGAACAACAGAACCGGTGGCTACAGTTTTCTTGACAATGTTGGTAATTTCCGGATTTTTAATTTCATACACTATCGGCTTTTTCTTTGATTTGGAATACAGATAGGCAAAGGTAGCCACGAAAAGGGCGATAAAAACCAGAACCAGTGTGATGCGAAAAACTTTTTTCATAGCGTTTATTCATTTAAAAGTTATCTTCTATTCGTAACGTAAAGCGTCAATAGGCCGCATGCTGACAGCCTTTCGGGCAGGAATCATTCCTGCAATCAGGCCGGCAATGATTAAAATTACAAGGGCTGCAATCCCTATATTGAGTTCTACACCAGGATTCTTGAACATGGTGTCGCCACTGGTCTGAGGGCCCAGGGCCTGGTTGACGGCAGCCAGTACACCCACGCCAAGCATAAGACCAAAACTTCCGGCAATAGCCGTAAGGGTCACCGATTCAGTAAGCACCTGATTGATGATCCGCCACGGGGTAGCCCCTATAGCCCGCTGGATCCCGATTTCTTTTGTCCGTTCTTTAATAATGATCAGCATGATGTTGCTGACACCAATTACTCCGGCAAAGAGGGTTCCTATGCCGACAATCCATATTAGAACGCGGATGCCAATGAATAAACCGGTCATCTTCTTGAATTCCTTTTCCATGTTGAAATGGCCAAAAGCCTGCTCATCCTGAGGGGAAATGTTGTTTCGTTCCCCCAGAATTCGGAGGCATTTTTCCTCTACCACTGATGCAGGTATGCCTTTGCGAGCAGTTACCATAAAATAATGCACCACATCGCCGAAATTATAGGCAATTTGCATAGTAGTGAAAGGAATATGAATCGATTTTTCCTTGTCACCACCGAAGGAAATATTTTTGTTTTTAGGTTCGAATACACCGATCACCTGAAAATAGATTCCTTTAATACGGATATACTGTCCAATCGGGTTTTCCTCCGGACTAAAAAGTTCAGCTCTTACGCGGTTTCCGATCACGGCCACTTTTCTTTTTTCCCTGATATCCACGTCATTGATGAACCTACCCTGGACCATATCAACCGGGTCGATACGGTTAAAAGCCGGATAGTCGCCAAAGATGGAGTAGGATGCGGTTTTTAATCCCCTGACCACATTGTTGTCTCCGTTTCCACCCCAGGGCTGCAGCCGTGGTGCAAGGACATCGATTTCGGGTATGTTTTCCAGAAGCGCCTGCATATCGGAGTTATGCATATTCCAGTACCGACCGCGGGGAAACCCTTTGTAAGGGATGGTTGTCTGTCGGGTAAAAACGAAGGCGCTGTTGGTGGCAAAATCGGAAAATCCGTCGAACACTGCATGCTGGAGTCCGTTGCCCGAGCCCATCATGATGATGAGCATGAAAATGCCCCAGAAAACCCCGAAGGCAGTAAAGAATGTACGGAGTTTGTTCGCCTTCAGCGAACTGTATATTTCATGCCATTTGTCTCTGTCGAACATACCGGAAATGTTTTATTCGTCTTTCAATGCAACGACGGGTTTTATGCGCGCAGCGCGAAGAGCCGGAACGAATCCGGCAACGACTCCGGCCAGAACAAGAATCAGGGTGGCGCTAACTCCAACGGAGAAATCTACCTCCGGATTTCTGAAGAACTCTGTAGCCGGCATATTGGCAGAAATTAGCTCCAGCAGGCCGATTCCGGCTACCAGGCCAATGTAACCTGCCATAGCGGTTATTACAACCGATTCCAGCACAATCATCAGGATAACTGACCAGGGTGTTGCGCCGATGGCTTTTCGTATGCCTATTTCCTTTGTACGTTCATTCACCACAATGATCATGATGTTGCTAACACCCACAATACCGGCAATGATGGTAAACAGGCCTATAATGCCTACGAAAATTTTAATCCCCAGAAATAGATTCTGAAATTGTTTGTATTCTTTCAGCCGGTTTCCGATGTAGAGGGCACCCATATCATCTTTGTCGAATCGATGCCGCTGGGCCAGTTTTTCTCTGAGGTTCTTTTCAAGCTGTTCGCTCTCTTTTGGCGAAAGATCAGTAGTGAGCGTGAGATTATGGATGCGGTTTCCCCCTCCGAAAATCATCTGTGTGGTGGAAATGGGAAGATAAATACGCTGTTCGTCGCGTTCATACTGATCGGAAAAAACACCAACTACCTGAAAAAGAACACCGTTAATCTTAATCAGCTCTCCCAGAGGATTTTCTCCGTTTTTAAACAGGGCTTTCCTGACGGGCATCCCAATAACGGCAACCTTTCTGTTTTTCTGAATATCGATTTCATTCAGGAAACGGCCTTCTACGAGAGTAGGATTCTCTATCACCTGCATATCGGGATGCACACAAAGCAAATCGAAAGAACCATATTCTTTCTTGTACGATACAATGCGGTTTTGCCAGAGAAAGTATCGGGCAGAAATTTCCTTCACACCAGGGATCAGGTTTTTTACAAAGTCGTAATCCTCATTGGTGAAATTGATCTGCCGTCCGGCTTGCATGCCTTTGTAAGGTTTTGTCGTTGTTCCGTTCCACAGCCAGAGGGTATTGGTGGCATCGCTTTTAAACTGGTATTCAATGCCGTTTTGCAATCCATTTCCTGACCCCAGGAGGATCATCAGCATGAAGATGCCCCAGGCCACACTGAACCCTGTCAGGAATGTGCGGAGTTTGTTCTTCTTAATTGTTGAGAAGATTTCTTGCCAGTTATCAACATCGAACAGTCCCATGATATTATACGGCAATATGTTCAACAGAAGGTCTGAGTATGATATTTTCACCGATCACTCCGTCCTTGATGCGGATGATCCTGTCGGTTCGCTGGGCAACATCCTGTTCATGTGTAACGATGATCACGGTAATCCCTTTCCGGTTTACTTCCCGGAGCACATCCATGACTTCAATTGATGTCTGAGAATCCAGCGCACCGGTAGGTTCATCGGCGAGGATGACCTTCGGTTGTGCAATCAGTGCCCTTGCTATGGCCACCCTTTGTTTCTGGCCACCCGATAACTCGCTGGGAAGATGATCCGCCCATTCCCGTAGTCCAACCTGTTCAAGGTAATCCATGGCAATTGCATTCCGTTTTTTTCGGCCAACTCCCTGATAATAAAGAGGAAGGGCCACGTTTTCAAGTGCTGTTTTAAAAGCAATCAGGTTGAAGCTTTGAAAAACAAAACCGAGGGTACGGTTCCTCAACCTGGCTGCCTGGGTTTCATTCATTTCCCTCACCAGTTTCCCTTCCAGATAATATTCTCCGGCATCATAGGTGTCAAGAAGGCCAATAACATTGAGTAAGGTCGACTTTCCCGAACCCGAGGATCCCATAATGGAAACCATTTCGCCCGGTTCAATGGCAAGATCAATCCCTTTGAGAACATGCAAACTGTTGTTGCCCATAATATACGATTTATGGACTTTCTTCATCAGAATCATCAGCTTTGGGTTTTAATTGTTTTACCATTATCAATATTAATGCCGTTATTTTTAAACAGCAGAATATTAAAGTGTTGATTCAATTCTCTTCCCGTAACAAGAAAGTGGGATTGTACAGAAATGATACAAGCAATGTTCAAAAACGGACACCTGGGAAATTGGCAGGCATTCTTTTTTGAGGGTTTTGTAAGATCAATTGCCTGAAGAGCGAAGACAGCTGTATCAGAATTTATATGCTAATCCGATGGCAAAAGCTTCCTTGAACTGAATGCGGGGTTTCTTTTCTGACGGATCGATAGTCCCGTCGTTGTTTTCATCTTTTCCAATTTTGATGTCATCGTCGTAAATAAGCTGGGAAGAAATATTAGCAGAGAGATACTTGTTGATTTTCATACCCAGCAAAATTTGCCAGTTAACGTCAACATTTTCAGGGTTTTTAATATAATTGCTGAACAAATCTACCGAAGTCTGCAAGTTTACGTTTTCCATAATGTTTTTATTAACGGCGGCTTTTGCGTAACCTCCGAACTCGTAACGAACTTTTTTGCCCGGATCAACCCCGAATGCTCCCTTAGCAGAAAGACTGTCATCCTTAACAATTGTTATCCTTCCTGAAACGGGGGAGAGGTAAAAGGAAAATCCTTCGGCAGGCTTGTAGTCCATACCTAATGCCAGATTGATATAGGCCGGAGCAAGAAAATTAGAAATAATTTCTTTATCCTGCGGAGATTTATATCCGGGGGCAAACTGGCTTCTGAAACCGAAAAGAAGAGTGTAGAAAAAGGCATTGGTAGCTTTCCGACCAAATTTAGAGGCAAATTCCATCTTGTCGTCGCTTTTAACAGGCTTTTCCCCGTTTCTCTTAAGCTGACCATAAGTAAGGTTTAAGGTATTTTCCCATGCGTTTTTTTCTTTGGCGTAGTTGGCGGTAAAGTTGAATAAGGCCGTGCCGGAAATGGAACTTGAACCTCCAGCTGCCCAGTTAGTCAGGCTGAGCTGGTTGAAATTAAGAGCAGCAAGTCCACCCGTTTTCCAGTGCTTTATGGAATCCTGCGCACGCAGGGAAAAGACCGTAAAAATGAGAATAACGCCAATTAAATACCTTTTATGCATGCAGGTTTATCTTTTTACAATAATAACGATTTATTCAGAAATTTATTCCATAGTAATGGTATTTTTCCTTTAATATCTGACTCAGAAGATATTGTTCACTTAGTTTTTCTGGACTTTTCGGCCATGGCTGCGTGTCGCCAGATATAGACTTTCGACCTTTCGGCAATTTGTTTTTCTGTTGTCTCATTGGCGGCGGAGAGGGTGGGAGCCTTGATCAATTCAAATCAGAGATGATTTGGGAGATCAAAGAGGGTTGCAGTTATTTACAGCACACCCTCCGGGCTTAATCAGTGGAGACTGTGGTTTTCTGTATTTTTTAACCACGGATAGCCATAGATGTAAAAGAGGAATATTGTGTCTTACGGTTATACAATAAAATCTATCCTCTCACCCAACAAAAAACAAGGAATCCACAACATGGAAAACAGGATAATCTTCCGGAGCCGGAAGCCTCCACTGCGATGAATTCCGAATCAATAAATGTTTCTAAAGAAAAAAAAGAATATATCAGGCTGTCTGTGATCCTGAGTTGTTATGTGAATTATTGTTACCGGATCGATTGGATGAATAGCTGCGGTACATTCCAAGCAGCATCTTGGACGATTTTTCAAATCCTTCGTAAAGCTGGTTAAAATCTTCCTCATCAATCTGTTCGAGGGAGCGAAGCATATCGAGCATTACTACCGAACGAAAGACGCTGGTACGGGCATCCGACAAATAGTGTCTTTTTTCCGTATCGTTCATTTTCCCGGTTCCTTCGGCAAGATTTGCCACAACAGCCATACTGGCTTTCTTTAATTCTGAAGCGATTTCTGCATCCAGTTCAGGATGATCTTTTAAAAATTGCAGAACTTTCTGATTCTGCTCCTTAACTACCGTATAAACATCCAGTTTTTCAAAATCGAACATGAGCTTTGTGTTTTACGTCTGTTTAAAGTTTTGTGTCGGGGTGGTCAGACTCGAACTGACGACCACTTGCTCCCAAAGCAAGTACGCTAGCCAACTGCGCTACACCCCGTTTGCGGAGAGGGGGGGATTCGAACCCCCGGTTCCGCGGTTGCGGAACGACGGTTTAGCAAACCGTTGGTTTCAGCCACTCACCCACCTCTCCGGATTATAGCTTCATATTTCCGTTAGCAGAACCCTGGAAACATGAATAAAAGGTTCCTCTTAACCGGAAAATTTTTTGCAGCACAAAAGTAAAAAAACCTGATGAACCTCCAAATAAAAAATGGAAAATAAAGGAAAAGCGGGATCTTCCCGCCTTTCTGAAGATTTAATCTATTCTTTTTTAGGAGGCTGTCCGGGTTTGGCGATTGAATCACGCATGTTGGTGTCGGCTTCAATATTCTTAATGCGGTAGTAATCCATAATTCCAAGATTACCGCTCCGGAATGCTTCAGCAATAGCCAGCGGTATCTGTGCTTCTGCTTCAATAACCTTTGCCCTGGCTTCCTGCGCCTTTGCTTTCATTTCCTGCTCATAGGCAACAGCCATAGCACGGCGTTCCTCTGCTCTTGCCTGCGCGATATTCTTATCGGCGTTGGCCTGGTCCATCTGCAGCACAGCACCGATGTTCTTCCCAATATCGATATCGGCTATATCGATGGAAAGAATTTCAAACGCAGTTCCTGCATCCAACCCTTTGGCAAGTACCGTTTTGGAGATTTTGTCAGGATTTTCAAGAACTTCCTTGTGGCTAAGGGAAGAACCGATGGCCGTAACAATGCCTTCCCCTACGCGTGCCAACACGGTTTCCTCGCCTGCACCGCCCACCAGTTGCTTGATATTGGCCCTGACGGTTACCCTTGCCTTTGTGATCAGCTGTATCCCGTCCTTGGCAACAGCTGTAACGGGTGGTGTGTTGATAACTTTTGGATTTACCGACATCTGCACTGCGTCAAATACATCCCTCCCTGCAAGGTCAATGGCAGTGGCCATCTTAAATGAAAGGTCAATATTCGCTTTCGATGCACTAACCAGGGCATGGACAACACGTTCAACATGACCTCCTGCAAGATAGTGCGCTTCTAGTTCATTCCGCTCGAGTTTGATTCCGGCTTTGGTACTTTCAATTAGGGCTCCTACGATGATGCTGGGTGGTACCTTCCTCCATCGCATAAAGATCAGCTGGAAGAGAGAAATATGTACGCCCGAAACAAGAGCCCGGAACCAAAGATTCAAAGGAACCAGATAAAGAAAGAGGATGATCAGTATGATGATACCAATGATCCAGAAAAACAATGATACAGGTGTTTCCATATTATGAACGGGTTATGGGTTTTACAACAATTTCCCTGTTGTGTACTTTGACGACTTCCACTTCAGTACCGGCATCAACAAATTCCCCCATGGTCTTGACTTCGGTAATAATATCACCGAACATAGCATTTCCCATTGGCGCCAGCCTCGTAACGGCCTTTCCGTGATCCCCCGGTTTCAGTTTGTCATCAAACGATTCAGAGGCCTTCCCGTCAACCGTGGTGTTCAGCATGACTTTCCTCCAGGTTTTGGACCGCAGGGCAAAAAAGGAGGCCAAAAGGATTAGAAAAAAGGTTACAATAAGGACAATATTTCCTGCAGTGCTGCCATAGCTTTTGTAAGTTGAATAAATGCTGGTACCGATAAGTACAAGACCTCCTATTCCGGCTATAGTAACACCGGGAATTACAAGAAATTCGATAAGAAGCAGAACAATGCCGAGTACAATAAGCAGAATAATAACGAATAATGACATATCAATCAATAGTTGCAGTGAGTCCTCTTTCCGTCAGGCCTTCCCTCATGGGGGAGAGTGTATCGCGGGTACCTTTCCTTACATCACACTGGCCTTTATAGTGAGCTATGAGGGCACACTGCTCAGCCTGCTCAGGTTCGTGCTGACATACGTCGATAAGACTCTCTATCACATAATCGAACGTATGGATCTCATCATTGTGCAGGATAAGAAACTGCACGTTTCCGCCCTCTGTTGAAACAAAATCTTTGTTCAGAGGATCATTCAAATGTTGGTTCTTTTCTGTCATGGCAAATTCCATTCCGCTGAATGACAAATATATGAATTTTTGATCGTTTTCATTAAAAAACAATTAAGGAAATAAAACAAAAATGATTAATCCAATGGTTTGCTTGTTTTATGTTAATCCTGATTCATGCATCAGAAATGTATTCATCACCTTCCAGACTTATTGAATCTTTGACTCATCAACGTTAACCCGGATACCATCACTCCATGCTTCCGCTTCTAATAGAAAGGAAATAAGATCTTGCTCATACTCTTACACTTTGCAAGCCGGTGCGAGGATGTCTACGACTGGTGTGGGCTGAGGCCGGGTTGGTTATGGACGAGTGTATGGGTGCCTGACGGAGAGGCCTCAGCCTTCCAACATGGAGACTTTTTTTGGTAACTATTTTTTTTTTGTTAATTTGCTTTTTTGCGAGTGTTTCTCAAATCGTCAGGAGAATATGTGGCTTTGGATTGTGTTTCTTGTTGCTGGCTTTATTGGCATCATCAAAGGGGCTGACTGGTTAATTGATGGTTCAACTTCACTGGCAAGAAAATATCACCTGTCAGAACTCACCATTGGACTTACCATTGTTGCCTTTGGTACTTCTGCCCCCGAATTGGTTGTAAGTTTGTTTGCTTCAACAGGAGGGCACGAACAGGTTCTGCTGGGAAACGTTATCGGAAGTAATATTTTCAATCTCCTTCTTATTCTCGGTATTTCCGGTCTCATTTCACCGATTCCTATACAGGATAAAACTATACGGAATGAAATACCTTACTCGGTTTTTGCCGGCATTTTATTGTTGGTACTGGGTAATGATTCCTGGTTTTCATCACATGAGAATACTCTGAGGTGGTATGACGGTATCGTTCTTTTGTCGTTTTTCCTGCTTTTTTTGCTTTATAGTTATCATAACAGGAGAGACAATATGGCACCCGATGTCCCCGCTGCTGTCTATGGCTCTGCAAAAACTTTTCTCCTCATTTTCTCCGGCCTGATCCTTTTGGTAGTCGGTGGACGTCTCGTGGTTGATAATGCAGTCAAACTAGCATATTCTTTGGGAGTCAGCGAAAAATTAATAGGCCTGACACTGATTGCCGGAGGGACATCCTTGCCGGAACTGGCAGCATCGGCTGTGGCTGCATGGAAAAAGAGAAGCGGTCTTGCCATCGGCAATGTAATCGGATCGAATATCTTTAATATTCTCTTTATTCTTGGAAGTTCCGTAACTATAACTTCCGTTCCTTACCCGTCATCCTTTAATACCGATGTATTGTTGTATCTGATTGTTTCTCTGATGCTTCTTGCAACCATGTACACAGGCGTTCTGAAGCAATTCGACCGATGGGAAGCTGCCATTTTTCTTATCCTTTATGCCGGGTATATCACTTTCCTTTTTATGAGATAAACCTGATGTGTCTTTTTCAGAACTCAGGAGGGAAGGATTCTTTCCACCAAAACCCCTGGCGTATAATCTGAGGGAAAGCCCCTTTGGCGACTTCGGTGTTTGACCCCGGCCGGAGTTTCTTAATAGTGAAATTTCCCTGATCACTTGCCATAAAAGTAATCCTGGCATTCAGCGCATCTGCTCCGTCATATCGGTATGCGGAATCTCTGGGCCACTCGAGATAGACAGGGTATGTCAATCCTTTCACTCTGTCATCAATAAGATTACCCTCAATCCGTATCATTTTACTTTTTAATGTATCGTTTTTGTTGAGCAAGGATGATACTCCGATCTGAAAAGGCCAGTTATCACAAAATACGTTGTCGGCAATATGAATGTTGTATAGTTTTTCTGAATAGAGGTAACACCCTCCGGCTCTAAGCCAGAAGTTGGCTGTCCCATCGCCGTAACCACAATGGACTACCGTATTGTTTTTAATTACGATGTTGGTACGGAGGTTGTCTTTTCCCCAGCGGCTGAAAAATATGCCGCAGCCAATGTTATCATATAAAAGATTATGATGAAAATAAATATTGTCTGCCACAGGTCCTCCCTCAGCAGAGACAGCGAATCCGGTTACGCAATCATGCACTACATTTTCATAAAGCTCAATGTCTTCAAGTTTTCCGAACCAGGAATCAACATAAAGTCCCTGGCGGGCAAGATGGTGAATATAATTATGATGTACTTTCCCGTGCGATGCTGTTTCTTTTACATCAATTCCTTCCTTATCGCAGTGGTGAATATGATTCCAGGCAACTTCAAAATGGGATGCGCACATACTGAGGGCTTCATGGGGGGCTTCTCTGCTGGTCGGATAACGGGTTGTATCCCGGTTCATTTTATGGGAATTGGCACCTGTGATCGTACAGCCCATAACGCGAATGTATTCGCAGCCTGGCCATGCACAGATGCCTGGAGCAAAAGTAAGGTTTGTTGTCACGTTGAGGACGTCAATATGGGAACTGTTCCAGAGTCCGATGCCGGCCAGGGGAGAGTGTTCGATTATCAAGTTCCTGATTACCAGCCAATGGACTCCGGTCAATTGCACTGCTCCCTGATGATACAGCCCCGGTCTCTGCCTTCTTTCCACAACGGGCAATTGCATGGCAGAGGCATCGAGAACGGCCTTTTCACCAGGGAACCCTGTATAAACCACAGGGGCACCTTCCTGTCCTGATGGATGCCAGGCGAACTGTTCTGTTAGAAAGTACCTTCCTTCGCGGAAGTACAGGGTATCTCCGGCCTTTAGTTTTCTGACCGCCAGGGCAGGCGTTTTCATCGGTTTGGTCAGAGTTCCCTCGGCTGAATCATTTCCGGCAGGGCTTACATAAATCGAACCGGCTCTTAGAGTTATTATACAAAATGCCGGTAGTGCAAATAATAAAGCAAATCTTTTCATGGTTGGTTGGTTTGTGGGTAAATGATTGCAAAAATCAGGCCATCATCCTGTGTTTTATTTCTTCCGCCTTTTCCTTTCCAAGAAGTTTCTCAACCAGCAGAAGGGAAAACGGCAGGGCTACTCCCGCGCCTTTCCCTGTCAGCACAAAACCATCTGATTCGACAGGATTGCCTGTGCACAGAGCGCCTTCAAGTTCTTTCTCCGTACCCGGGAAGCAGGTAACCTTTTTCCCCTTAAGAAGGCCCAAATGGCCTGGTACCAGCGGGGCTGCACAGATAGCGGCTATCCACTTTCCCTCCTGGGCAAAGCGTTGCAACGCCTTCTTTAGGCCTTCATGCCGGTCAAGATTCCCTGCCCCTGGTTGTCCTCCCGGTAAAACAATCATATCAGCCTCCTCAGCGGAGATTTCTTCCCACAATGCATCCGCAATTATTCGTACTCCGCGGGTACTGGTCACTTCCTTTTTTCCGGTAATTGAAACCATCTGAACGTCACACCCGGCTCTGCGCAGAACGTCTACCGGAGTAATGGCTTCAACCTCTTCAAATCCGTCGGCAAAGACTATCACTACCCTTTTCATGGCGTTTCATTTTTTGTTTATTACAATCTTGTAAAGCGTTCCTATTCTTCCCTGTCAGCAACATGCAGTCCGTCTTTTTTCATCACCAGTTCATCCAGGGTAAGTACCCGGGGGGAATTGTACAAGGCCTTTACCTTTTCCGGCGGGTTCTGTCTAAAACGGATGAAATACCCCCAGACCATAAACCATGTCCATCGTGGTTGCGCTGAGAGGATACTGTCAACCGGCACATCTCCGGTTTCGCCAATGGCAATGGGTTTGCCCTTTCCCAACTGAACTAATTGATCATGATGTTCCTGTCGGTAATCATTCCGGTAAACATCGGCAGCAAGTACATCCACATACTCATTGCCAGGATAGAACAAATGATATGGATAAGCTTCATCACCGGATATATCCCTGGGTGCATTGGCATTCCATACCCATAGCAGGTTATTCAGTTTCTTTTCTTTGGTGAAGTAGTGAAACATCATTCTCCACAGCCTGGGAAATCCGTTTTCACCCTGTTGGTTACACCACCAGAACCAAACTCCGTTCATCTCATGATAGGGCCTCCACAGCACAGGTACGTGGGCATCTCGTAGTTTCTGCAGCCAGGGAATAACAATATCTGCCTGTTTCTTCCACTGGTTGTTAAGGGTGGTGCCTTCTGTAACAAGCGAGTCCCAAAGCTCGGGTGAAGGTCTGTTTTCCATGGCCCATACGGAAGATCCGCTGCAGCTGTCTCCCATTGGGGGAAAACAATGGTGCCACATGAGCGTTATGATATGCCCTTTCTTCCATAATTCGATTGCCTTTTGCACCATCCTTCCCCTCAGGGTGTCGGGATGAATGCCATGAAGCCTGAAAGAATCGGCATAATCAATCAGGTTGGCCGGACCACAATGCTGATATTTACGGGCATCTTCGCCTGTAACACTGAAACTGAAATCACATCCCCATACCACAGGATACCTGCCGGTGATCTGATATACCAGATTGGTGTATTTAACAGGTTCGTACAAAAAATTGTGCTGTCCTGACAAAATGTATTTTCCCTGAATGGAATAAAGAAATTTCAGCAAACGTATGGCTTCAGGTGAAGCATCCGAATTTGCCGGTGCAGCAGGATGATGATCGCCTGAACAGGCCATGATGCCGCCAAAAAGGAGAAAAAGCAGATAGTTTTTCATCAGTCTTTCTTATTGCATCAAAGATAAAAAAACAACTGCTTAAGGCGTTGAACAAAATACAATCCCGTATGTTTTTAATAAAATTTATGACTATGAGAAAATTGCTATTAGTATCACTTTTTGCCGGAACATTGGTTTTATATTCCTGCCAACCGGCAGTTAAAAAGGAATCGGGTCCTACTGGTGCTGCTGAGGACGGTACCTATACAGTACTCACCGACAGTTCAACGATCTTCTGGAAAGGATCAATGTTGAATATTTATGATCATTACGGATATATACGCATTAAAAGTGGCTCATTTACTGTTTCCAACAATTCAGTTGTTTCCGGAAATTTTGAGGTGGATATGAAGTCTATTAGTCCCACCGATGAGAACTATTCGGAAAAAACCCCGAAACAATACCTTGTGGCTCATTTGTCAAGTGCCGATTTCTTTGCGGTCGACTCTTTCCCTGTTGCCACATTTGTTGTTGAAAAGATGAATGCAGATACCCTTTATGGGAGATTCACGGTCAGAGGACGTACCGGAGAAGAGGCGATTACCGGTATTCGGTTTACTCAACAGGGAAATGCCTTGCGGGCCGAAGGGAATCTTACATTCAACCGCCAGAAATATGGAGTTTCCTACTCTACAAAAATGAAAGACAGGGTAATTAAAGACGAAATTGAACTGAATATCAAATTACTTGCTACAAAGAATCCGAAGTGATACCAATGACTGAGTCCCATTAATCTTTCGTTGAGGCAAGCTTGAAACAGGAAAAATCACCCGGTAAAGGTGCCTGTTCATAAAGGAACCTCTGACCAATATGGAAATAAAGCCGGTTGATGCATTGTCATCCGGCTCCATTTTTTGTATCAGGTACTTTACCGTGATTCCGGAACAATATTGTTGTGTCAGATCTTCAGGAAGATTTTGTGTTTGTACATGTAATAGAGGATACCATAGAGAATGGCAAAGTGAGCGGCCCAGCGGATGATTTCCTGCCATGCACCTGTATATTTGGCAAGCCCCCCGATAAAAACATCTCCAATTACCCTGAAATCAATCAGGTGACCAAGCATATAAGCAACAATGGCATTGGAACCAATTACCACAAAGGGGAAGGCCCACCCTTTCAGGTTAAGAACGTCAATGAAGAGATAGAAAAAAGCCAGGAGAAGGTAGCAGAGACCGCTTGAGAACAAAACAAAGGAGCTGGTCCAGATATGTTTCACAATGGGATGATTCAGATCCCAGAGCAGGCCTCCTGCAATGAGTGCAATGCCCAGGAGGGCAAGCTGCCCGACCTTGAATATACCCGATCGGTCGCCTTTGATGATGTATCCTGCAAAAACACCCAGCATGGTTGTGGCACCAAAGTTCAGGCTGCTTAAAATCCATGAATAGGTTGTTCCGTCCTGATGGCTTCCCAGTATAGCTTTATCGATATAAATGGCCAGGTTGGTTTCAGGGGTATAATTGCCTGCACCTGCCCCCGGTATGGGAATGAGTGCCATGCAAAGCCAGTAAACCAGCATAAGCCCGGCTGTTGCATACATCTGTATCTGGCGCCTGGTCTCCAGAATAAGGATGGAAGAAATCAAATATCCTGCAGCAATTGCCTGTAAGGTGTTGCTGTAAAATTTCAGTTCCTGCCAGGAATAGGACAACAGATGACCCTGTACCATCATTCCAAAGATCCACAGAATGATAACCCTGCGGATAACATGAAGGTATATTTTCCTTTTCGGTTCCCCCTTTTCTTTTCTCCTCAAAACGGAAAAAGGCATGGCCACACCAACAATGAAAAGAAAAAGCGGCATGATAATGTCGTAAAAGTGAAAACCGGTCCAGTCCACATGGTCCATCTGGGTAGCCAGAAACCGGGTGATACTACTGTCCCATGCCTTTGGAAGGTCCGATAAAAGGGATCCGATTCCCATTATCCATACCATATCAAATCCCCGCAGGGCATCAACGGAGACAATTCGTTTAGTGTCGGTAGTCATATTCCTTATTTTTTTCGAAAGTTATATTTTATCAGAAAAGTCACAAATAGAAGAGAGGTTTTTTTTCGCTTTCTCATCATGAGGGTTGTTTTTCTTTTTATGAGCCTTAAACCTGTGTTCTGAAAAAAAGAAGGTCCAACACCGATAGATGAGGTTAAAAAACGTTAATTCAAATTGTTTTGATTATTTTTTATCCCGGCTTTGGTATATTTTTTGTTCTAACCGGTTTAGCTTAGTTTTGCACCGAAAACAGTTGCGTATGAACCATACTCTGCTGCCTAGCTTGCGGAAATACCTGGGGATA
The DNA here is from genome assembly GCA_029571215.1 of Bacteroidota bacterium. Classification (GTDB taxonomy): domain Bacteria; phylum Bacteroidota; class Bacteroidia; order Bacteroidales; family JAAYUG01; genus JAAYUG01. The sequence goes on along the minus strand of JAKPTE010000017.1, from coordinate 17,899 downwards.
TTTCTGGCAATGATTCTTTTTTCTTTGACAGCCAGCGGGCAATATTTTGGAAGAAACAAGCCCGATTATAAGAATTTTCGTTTTAGGGTTTACCGGACGCCGCATTTTGAATTCTATCATTACATGAAGAATGACTCACTGGTAAAGCAAGTGGGGGTGTTGGCCGAAGACTGGTACAACCATCATCTTAAGCTGTTTAAAGATACATTTACCACCCGAAATCCCATCATTCTGTATTCAAATCAGGCTGATTTCCAGCAAACGACTGCCATTTCAGGAGACATAGGAATGGGAACAGGCGGTGTTACGGAAGGTCTCAAAAACCGTATTGTAATGCCCTTTAATGAGTCCATGGGGCAGACCAGTCATATCATCGGGCACGAAATGGTGCATGCTTTTCAGTATAATCTTCTTCTGCACAGCGAAGACAGCCGGATGCGCAACCTGCGGAACATTCCGCTGTGGATGATTGAAGGGATGGCAGAGTATTTCAGTATAGGCAGTGAAGATCCCAATACAGCCATGTGGATGCGGGATGCAGTTCAGCAGAACGACTTTCCGAGCCTCGACGATCTGACCCGTTCCAATAAATATTTTCCCTACCGCTATGGGCAGGCATTTTGGGCATTTATCGGCAAGGTGTGGGGCGATTCAGTGATTGTTCCCCTGCTTGATTATACTTCCAAATTCGGACTGGAAATTGCCTGCGACAGCATCCTGAAGCAGAAAGCCGTTACCGTGGGTAACATGTGGAAAAGTGCTACCTATGTTCATTACAGGCGTTTTCTTACGGACAGCATTGAATCTCCCGTAGGGACAAAACTGCTCTCAGAAGTGAATGCAGGTCGCAATAACCTGGCGCCCATGCTGAGTCCTGATGGAAAATACATTGCCTTTGTTTCCGAAAAGGATGTGTTTACCTACGATCTGTATCTTGCCGATGCCGCTACCGGAACAAGCGTCAGGAAACTTTTTAGCACTGTTAACAGCGGAAATATCGATCAAATCCACTTTATCGAATCCTCCGGCACATGGTCCCCTGACAGCAAGCAGTTTGCCTTCGTCATATTTAAGGAAGGATATAACCGCTTATTGATTCTCGATGTGCCTTCCGGTAGAAAACGAGGTGAACTGATCATTCCTGGTCTCGAATCTTTTTCCAACCCTGCATGGTCACCCAACGGGGAAGAAATTGTAGTTACGGGACTGAAGGAAGGTAAATCCGATTTGTGGATCTATAACCTTCGTCATAAGCGGGCCGAACAAATAACCGATGATGCCTGGGCCAATATGCAACCGGCCTGGTCACCCGACGGACGGAGAATTGCCTTTACAACCGACATGCCCGCAGAAGGTCAGCCACAGTTTCATTTTCGCTCAGTATACAACATAGCCTTTTATGACAGAGAAACCAGGGAAATTAAGACCCTGAATGTTTTCCCGGGTGCAAACAATATGAATCCCGTTTTTTCAGCCGACGGAAAATCGCTCTACTTTCTCTCCGACAGGGATGGGATGCGAAATCTTTACCGTTATGATTTTGAAACGGCAAAAGTATTCCGTTTGACTAATTTCTTTACCGGCATTTCCGGCATCACCATGTTTTCTCCGGCTCTCAGTGTTTCTCCGGCTACCGGCATCGTAGCATACACCTATTATCAGAAAGGTGATTACACGGTATTCTCTGCCAGGCCAGACCAATTCAAAGCCGTGGAGATTCAGCCTGACAATGTGGATAAAACTGCAGGGACTCTGCCTCCCGTCCAGCGTTTCGGCGTAAACATCGTTGATCGGGACCTCAACACCGAAAAATTTGTCTCTGATATACCTGCTGACAAATTCAAATATGTTCCCTTCCGCAGGAAATTCAAACTCGACTATATCGGTAATTCCGGAGGAGTGGGCGTTGCAACCAGCCGCTATGGAACCGGTGTCGCAGGAAGTGTGGAAACCCTTTTCAGCGATATCACCGGAGAAAACCAGTTGTATGCCGCTCTCGGTTTGAATGGCGAAATTTATGATTTCGGAGGACAGTTTGCCTATATTAATCAGGAAAGAAGGATCAACTGGGGCGCATCGGTGTCGCATATTCCGTATCGCTTTGGAAGCATGGGTGCTGCTTTCGATACGGCAAGGTATATAACTCAGGAAGACACCATGCTGCTTCCCCTGATCAAGTATTCCCTTTATTATTACCGACTTTTTGAAGACCAGATTTCGCTTTTTGCCTATTATCCTTTCTCCCAGACCCGTCGTATTGAAGCAGGAGCTTCGTTGGCTGGTACTATTACCGCCTCGATATCTATAATACTTACTACACTGATTACATGGGTTATCCCATGAACTATTTCGGCGAAAGTGTCCAACGAAACCAGCCGGTACCCAAAGGTTTTAATATTCAGGAGGTTGACCTTGCCTACGTGGGCGATAATTCTTATTTCGGAATGACCTCACCTCTGAGGGGATACCGGATGCGGGTAGGCGGAGAAAAGTACTTTGGCTCCTATAACTTTTATACCGGGTTGCTTGATTTCCGGAAGTATTTCTTTATTAAACCGGTCAATTTCAGCTTCCGGTTGTACCATTATGGCCGCTATGGCAAAGATGCCGAAAATATGCTCTATTCATCGCTCTATCTTGGATATCCTTGGTATATCAGGGGGTATGATAATGCTGTCTTTACGAATTATGTACCGGGATCAAATTCCATGGGAATTGAAAATCTGCTCGGATCGCGCATGGCACTGTTCAATTTTGAATTCCGTGTGCCTACAACCGGTATAGAACAACTGGCACTTATCAAATCCAAATTTCTCTTCACAGAGGCTGCTTTGTTCTTTGATGCCGGCGTTGCGTGGAACAGCGGGGCCCGGCTGCATTTTACCAATGGACCTGTGCTGGAAGATACCCGGGTGGATTACTTTACCGGGATTACTGAACCTTTTACGCGCAAACTGGTTACCAGTGCCGGTTTGTCCCTGCGCATCAACCTCTTTGGATACCTTGTTCTCGAACCTTATTATGCCATTCCTTTTCAGCGCGGCGACGTAAAATTCGGCACCTTTGGCCTGAACTTCCTGCCAGGATGGTAACAATGGCTTAACCAATGCTGGATTGGCTTCTCGACCGGTTGACCCAACCATCGTGTTTAACATAAGTGGTTCCTGTCAGGGCTTGAAATGTTCTCATCTGAATTGTCTCCATTTTTCTATTCATTCATGGTTTCTGTCGTTTGGCTCCTGAAATAAACATCTTTGTCGGTAAATAGTACCGGTTTGTCTGTTTTATTGTAAATCAGGAGTATACGTGCTTTACTTTAGGTGTCAAAATTGAGAAATGACACGTTTTAGAATTCTTATCATTCTTCTTCTTATCCCGGTCATCTCCGCTCAGGAGGCAATGGCCCAGAAGGATAAACCATGGACATTGCAGGAATGTATTGAATATGCCCTGAAACAAAACATTCAGGTACGGCAGTCGGATCTCAATGTCCGGAATCAGGTTGTCAATGAAAAGCTGGCACTTGCCCAGCGTTTTCCTGCTGTAAATGCATCTGTAAGCCAGAATTTTGCCTGGAGCAAAAAGGAAAACAGTTCGGATTTTTCTTCCCTGAACACGGCCAATTACTCGCTAAATGCAGGTGTTGCTCTTTTCAGCGGGTTCAGGGTAACCAACAGCATACGCCAGGCAACAATCAGCAGGCAGGCAGGTGAATATGATGCGGAAACGCAGAGAGAATCAGTGAGCCTGAGTGTTATGGATGCCTATCTTCAGGTATTGTTTGCCAACGAACAGGTACGGAATGCCGGAAATCAGGTTGAAGCCACACAAACACAGCTTCAACTGGCCGAAGAACGACTGACACTGCGATCCATTGCCCTGTCGGATTACCTTCAGGTAAAATCCCAGCTCGCATCGGAAAAACAAAACCTTGCTTCTGCACTCACCCAGCTTACACTAGCCCGTGTAAACCTCATGCAGTTAATGGAAATACCGGTTAACGACTCGTTTAATATTGTGTATCCCGAAGTTGACAGCCTGATCAACGCGGCAAACTATCCCGATGCTGATTCGGTTTTTCGCCTCGCTCTTTCTATCAAACCGCAGATTCAGGCGGCAAAACTGCGTAAAGAATCTGCAGCATTGGAAGTATCTATTGCCAGAGGAAGCCTGTTCCCTTCGCTTTCATTGAATGCCGGCGTAGGTACGGGATATTCCAGCGCATTAACCGGGCTAAATTATTCAAAACAACTGGATCAGAAAATAAGTCCTTCCCTTGGTCTGAGTTTGTCGATCCCGATTTATCAGAAAAGGGAAGTTAAATCGCGTATTGAGTCGGCCCAAATAGGCGTTGAAAGTGCAACACTCGATGAACTGAACACGATGAACCAGCTTCGCAAAAATATTGAACAGGCCTGTGCCGATGTTACTTCAGCCCGGAATGAATATGAGGCCGGCATTGAAGGATATAATGCAGCTATGGAATCATACCGGGTAGCCGAAGAAAAGTTCAATCAGGGCATCATTAATTCGGTTGATTTTCTTGTGCAGAAAACCAACCTGATCCTTGCCGAAAGCAAACTTCTTCAGGCCAAATACAACCTTCTTTTCAGTCAAAAAGTGCTTGATTTTTATATGGGTAAATCACTAGCCTTGTGAAATTTAGATTAACAAAATTAAACGGAAATGAAAAAACGGATAATACTGTTCGGTCTTGCCATTCTGGTAGTTATACTGGTAGTTTTTATTTTAGCCGGAAAAAAGAAAACGGTACAGCCGGTAATATCCTATGAAACAGCTGTCGTCAAAAGGGGTGATATACAGAATACTGTCACGGCAACAGGAACGCTCAGTGCTATTATTACGGTAAATGTCGGCACCCAGGTTTCAGGGGTGATAAAACGATTGCATGCTGATTTTAATTCACGGGTTAAAAAGGGTCAGTTGCTGGCTGAAATGGATAAAACCCCTTTGCTGGCCACTCTTTCCGAAACCGAAGCCGCTCTCGAAAATGCAAAGGCCCAGTTGCTTTTTCAGGAAGCCAATTACAACCGTATCAAACCTTTGTACGATAAAAATCTGGTGGCACAAACCGATTATGATCAGGCCCTGTACAATTACAATATGGCAAAGGCAAACGTAAAGTCGGCTGAAAGCCAGTATGAAAGGGCCAGAATCAATCTGAGTTATGCCACTATATATTCTCCCATTGACGGGGTTGTGCTCAACAGGGCTGTTAGTGAAGGCCAGACGGTGGCTGCGGGGTTTAATACACCTACTCTGTTTACCATTGCCAATGACCTCACACAAATGCAGGTTGAGGCGAATGTGGATGAAGCGGATATAGGCCAGGTTAAAGACGGTGACAGGGTGACATTTACCGTAGATGCCTTTCCTGATCTGCAGTTTTCCGGGAAAGTTACCGAAGTGAGACTTCAGCCTGTGACAACCAACAATGTTGTGACCTATACGGTAGTCATCAAGGCACCTAATCCGGACCTTAAACTGATGCCGGGCATGACAGCCAGCATTACCATCATTACCGGTGAAGCGCACAATGCTCTGCTGGTGCCGGCAAAGGCTCTGCAATTCACTCCGTCCGCACTTCCTAAAAACAATGTTGCTTCACCAGGTGCACGAGGTGCAGGGGAATCATTTGATACACAGGCTATGAAAATACCGGCTTCAACGAAAACAGGCGTTCATTCCCCTGCCGGAATTTCGGCTGATTCTTCCGGATCAAAGCCTCCCCGAATGGTCTGGCTGAAAGAAGGTCAGAAAATCGAACCCCGGCCTGTACAAACCGGAATTGATGATGATATCCACGTAGAGATACTCAATGGCCTGAGAGAAGGAGATACGGTAATCATAGCAGAAAACAGCGGGATAAAGCGATTTTCGGTCAGCAATAATCAGGCGAGAAGTCCGTTTATGCCTACTCCTCCTCGCCGGCGATAAAATGTACGTTTATGGGAAAGAAAATTATAGAGGTTAAGCAGGTGCGAAAAGATTACCACGTAGGAGAAGTGGTTGTCCATGCGCTTCGCGGCATCAATCTGGAAATTGAAGAAGGGGAGTTCGTTGCTATCATGGGTGCCAGTGGTTCCGGAAAATCCACCATGTTAAATATTCTGGGATGTCTTGATACGCCTACATCCGGCGAGTATTATCTTGACGGGACAAGCGTAGCTTCCATGAACAGGAATCAATTGGCCGGAATACGAAACCGAAAGCTTGGCTTTGTTTTTCAGGCATACAATCTTTTGCCCCGGACAACAGCCCTTGAAAACGTTGAACTTCCTTTGATGTACAATGCTTCCCTTCATTCAAAAGATCGGAAGAAAATGGCCATCGCTGCTCTGGAAGCAGTAGGTCTGGCAGACAGGATGGATCATATGCCCAGTCAGCTTTCGGGTGGGCAGCAGCAAAGGGTTGCCATTGCAAGGGCTCTCGTCAATAATCCCATACTCATCCTGGCCGACGAAGCTACGGGAAATCTGGATACACGCACATCATTTGAAATTATGGCTCTCTTTCAGGACCTGAACCGGCAGGGCAAAACAATAGTCTTTGTGACCCACGAACCGGATATTGCCAACTTTACCAGCCGTCGTATTGTGTTTCGTGACGGTTTGATCCGTAGCGAAGAGAGAACGGCAAGCGTTGTGGATGCGCGCGAAGCTCTCAAAACAATACCCGTGCTCAATAACCATGATGCGCTCTGATGAAACCTCGTCTGGATATAGTAAATCTTAGAAACGAAAGGCATCAATGAATCCAGTTAAGACTTATTGTTACAGTTTTTTCGGATTTCCCTCAGAATTAGTACTTAACAAATCTGTGAATATGTTGGTATGGGGGATAATGCATGCCCTGATCCCATACCTTCAACACGGTGAACGGCGAACAGAGAAAAGCGATCAGATTTGATACCAAAACGGCAAAATTACCAGTTATGAACTATATAAATCTAATGCGTATTGCAATACGGGCATTGAAAAGGAACAAGACCAGAACTTTTCTGACCATGTTGGGTATTCTTATCGGTGTGGCTTCTGTCATTGCCATGCTGGCTATCGGACAGGGTTCCAAGGCAAGTATCCAGACACAGCTTTCCTCCATGGGAACCAACATGATATTTGTTATGCCCGGCTCCATGTTCCGTGGCGGCGTTCAGATGGGCCCATCCAACATGCAGTCGCTCAAAATGACCGATCTGGAAGCAATCGAAAAGAATTGCCCCGATGTTACCATGGTTTCACCCGAAGTCAGAACCTCCGGCCAAAGTATCTACAGCAACAAAAACTGGCCCACAACCATTTATGGCGTAACACCCCAATACCTTGACATCCGCAAGATTACCATTGAAACCGGGCGCATTTTTACGGAGAGGGAGGTTAAAAATTCGGCAAAAGTCTGCCTGATTGGTAAAACTGTAAAAGACAACCTGTTTGCCAACAACCAGGATCCCGTGGGAACGGTTATTCGTTTTAAAAATATACCGTTTAAGGTGATTGGGGTTCTGGCCGAAAAAGGACAATCGGGTTTCGGACAAGACCAGGATGACCTCATTGTGGCTCCCTACACCACCGTTCAGAAACGCATCCTTGCCATCACCTGGCTGAATGCTATATACGCTTCTGCAGCCTCAGAAGAACTTGGATCCAAAGCACAAACTGAAATCGAACAAACTTTAAGAGAACAGCATAAAATTAAAGCTGGTGAGGAGGATGATTTTACGGTACGTTCGCAGACTGAACTGGTCAACACGTTCAGTTCAGTCAGTAATGTGCTTACCGCTCTCCTGGGGGCAATTGCCGGAATCTCTCTTTTGGTTGGAGGAATCGGTATCATGAACATTATGTTCGTTTCGGTAACAGAACGTACCAGAGAAATTGGTCTTCGTATGTCGGTAGGTGCCCGAAGCAGGGACATTATGATGCAATTTCTTGTTGAATCAGTTTTAATTAGTATTATCGGTGGCATAATAGGTATTATCTTTGGCATGGGAGCGTCGGCACTGATCAGCTCCATCATGGGCTGGCCGGTTATGGTAATGCCGCAGTCGGTGGTACTTTCGTTTGTTGTGTGTACATTTATTGGTGTATTTTTCGGATGGTACCCTGCACGTAAGGCTGCTGAACTTGACCCGATAGAGGCAATACGTTATGAATAAAACCATGGTCGCTGGTGAGAAAAAATACCTGCCTGTCATTTTGCATGTTGCAGCATGGACGATTTTTATTATTCTGCCACTTTACCTTGGCTGGGTTACCAACACAGCTGATATTACCTTTCTCAAAAGGCACTATCTGGGTGTCGCTGGTTATGCCGTGCTTTTTTATTTAAGCTACCTCTGGCTTACGGAAAAATATCTGTTTAGGGGAAAATGGTATCTGTATGTCCTTTTTATAGTGCTGCTCATGATGTTGTTGTTTTTTGCCACTGACTATGGAGGAGAACGTTTATTTCCCAGGACTCAGAAGGAACTGGAATTCCACAAGGCATTTGAGGAATTTATGCAGAGCCAGGGCATCCCTAAACGGCCTGATTACCCGTTTAGAGTGGTCAACTATTTTTTTACGGCCCTGTTTTTTATAGGATTCAGTGCAGGTCTCCGGTTGCTTGAGCGTTACCGTACGAACGAGAGAATCAGGAAGGAACTTGAAAAAGACCGTCTGCAGTCAGAACTGGTGATGCTGAAGAACCAAATCAGTCCTCATTTCTTCTTTAACACAATGAATAATATCTATTCGCTCATTGAAATCGATACAGAAGCAGCCAGGAATGCAGTTCACAGGCTTTCAGGTCTGATGCGGTATTTCCTATACGAATCGGAGCAGGAGGATGTAACGTTAAAAAAAGAGGTCGCTTTCATGAGAAACTACATTGACCTGATGAAACTCCGACTGAGCAAAAAAGTACAACTCGAAATCAATTTGCCTGAACCTGATCCTGATAGACCGTTTCCCCCATTGCTGTTTATTCCTTTTATCGAAAACGCTTTTAAACACGGGGTTAGTTATCAGGAAAATTCTTTTATAAGGATAAATCTGCAGGTTATTGGCAACAAGGTGGTGTTTTTATGCGAAAATTCAATTCCCGGCCGTCAGAACACTGATGTGTCCGATCTGAATGGAATCGGCCTGGAAAACGTGAGAAAAAGGCTTCAGATTCTGTTTCCTGAAAGGCATAATCTGTCAATTACCACGAGTCCCGACATATACCGTGTAGAGCTGCAAATAGAACAATAAAATGAACACTGAAAAAATACCGGTTATTGCAGTAGATGACGAGCCTCTGGCACTCCAACTCATCACCGGATACATCCGGAAAACCCCATTTCTGGATCTTAGAAAGGAATTTGAAAACCCGGTGGAAGCTATGGAATTTCTCAACGAAGAACCTGTGGAACTTGTTTTTCTTGATATTCATATGCCTGACCTGACGGGAACCCAGATGGCCCGGATGCTTCTGAATGGTCCGAAAATTATCTTTACCACTGCATACGCCAATTATGCTCTCGAGGGATACCGGCTCAATGCAGTGGATTATCTTTTGAAACCCTTTACTTACGAAGATTTTCTGCAGGCTGCGCAGAAGGCACGCCGTCTTATTGAATTTGAAAGGAAAGAAGCCGCTAGGCCCGAATCGGCAGGAGATTTTCTTTTTCTTAAGTCGGAATATAAAGTGCGACGCATCAACTTCAATGAAGTACTGTATATTGAAGGCCTGAAGGATTATGTGAAAGTATTCCTGAAAGGGGAAGCCAAACCTGTACTGTCTTTATCTACCCTGAAGAATATTGAATCGAAACTTCCTTCCGGCCGGTTCATGAGGGTTCACCGATCTTTTATTGTTAATCTGGAACATGTAAACACCATCGAACGTTCACGGATAGTTTTCGGAAACGTACGAATACCGGTTGGTGATCAGTACAAAGAGCAATTTGAAGAATTCCTGCACAGGAACTTCCTTTGATGTTTCAGGGTAATTTCACTCCTGCTGTTTCGTAAACCTTAAAAATGATTTCCAGGTGCTTTGCTGCCCGTTCTATGGGCATCATGGGTTCTTCATTTCCGTCGAGAAGCCTGATAAAGTGCTCAGCAAGGGCATAATCGTCATCAATATGGGAGCGCATATCAACTTCGGTATCAAACTGACGGGCATTTCCTGTTCCTTCATTTTCCGAATCAAAAAAGGTAATCCGCGGTGAATCCCAACTGCAGAATGCAAATTTAAGTCCACCCTTGGTTCCGTATATCCGGGTTTCATGGGGTGCTTCCACGTTGGCATGGGCTGCTCTTTCCCAGTAATAACGCAGACCGGTGTCGAATTCCAGAAGCGCCATTCCGTGTTCCTCGACATCATATACCGAAGTTCCCGGGTCTTTTTTATCCAAACCGGATGCGACAAATGCATGATGTACTTTCTTTAGTTCCGGTAAATCGTCAAGTAAACCCAGATGAAAGGACAGATCGTACACTCCCCAGTCAATCATGGGTCCGCCTCCGGCCAGTTGCTTGTTAAGAAACCATTTGGCACCAGGATGATATTCTATGCCCGGACGTCCGTTCCTGAACAACCCGTTATGATGAATGAAATAAACCTCACCCAGTTGCCCTGATCGTATATATTCTCTGATAAAACGGAATTTTGGCTGAAGACGGGCATGACGGCAGGAACAGTCAAGTACTTTCAGGTAGGGAAAACGATGCCGTGCTTCCAGCATTTCATGAAGCTGTTTCCGGTTGATGGCAGCAGGTTTTTCAAGCAATATGTGTTTTCCGGCCTTTAATGAATCAATGAACATGTTGCGGTGCAGGTAAGGAGGAGATGTTATGACCACGGCTTCCACATCAGGGTCAGCCAGCAGTTCATGGTAATCGGCCGTGCCGTGCTGTATGTTGTAACGCGATGTGAATTCCGTCAGGCGCGATTTATCCTGCCGGGCTACCCATATAATTTCGGCCCTTCCCGTTTTTCGGAATGCCTGAATGTGCTTTTCGGCAATCATGCCGGCACCAATTATTCCGATGTTGTATTTTTTCATTGCTGGCATTTTTATACCTGAGACCAATCAAAAACAACCCCCACAAATTCATCTTTTTTGTTTCTGAGCCCTTCATAGGCTTTGGCAGCATGGAAAGGTGAGAGACGATGGGTATAGATGGGGTCAATGTTGAGTTTTCCTTCCTTCATCAGGTTCATGATGATACCTGCATTCCGCTCAATGCTGTGTTTGGCAAAGGGTATGGGTTGTGTGGGGAAAATAAATTCAAGTGCACCTTTTAAGGAATGGTTCCAGGGTAGAAGATGAAAATGCCGGAGGGTTTCTGTAAGATTTGTTTCGTAAGGATTTCGGGGTGAACCAAGAAGAATAACTTCACCGTTCAGTGCTACGGCATCAAGCATTGATTGCAGTGCTGCCGGATTTCCGGAAGCTTCGATAAGGGTGGTCACACCTTCGCCGCCGGTAATTCTGCGGACTTCTTCAACAGGATTCATTTTCAGAGGGTTGATTACTACATCAATTCCGCATTCCAGGGCAAGCTTGCGGCGGAACTCTTCCGGATCGGTGCCCAATACCATGGCTCCCTGCAGCCGGGCAAGCTGGCCGGCCAGAATCCCAATGGCACCAAGACCAGTTACGGCCACTTTATCGCCCAGTTCTATATCCGATACTCTGATTGCGGTCATGGCAATCCCGGCCATGTGGGTAAAGGATGCCACGTCGGGGGCCAACCCGTCCGGAACTTTGACACATACCCCATGCCATCGGTCAGTAATGTTTATTTTGAAGTACCCGGCATGGGGACCATACGTGTAAACAATATCTCCGACCTGGAAGGGAACAAGATCGCCCTTTTTAATAATTTCGGCCACGGCAGTATAACCTGGAACTCCGGGAATAGTGAAGAAGCTTTCCGTCCCAGCCAGACATGCCAGCTCAGTTCCTGCACTTACATGCGAAAACAGGTTTTTAAGGATAATTTCATGAGGATTTTCTATTTTTTCATCAAAATCAAATTCCGATAGTTCCGCTTTATTTTTTTCCGGAACCCAAACACGATACGTTTTCATAACGGCAGCTTCTTAGGATATATTCAAAGAGTCCTGTTGCCGGCGCCGGGAAAGCTCAGACTGTATCTGGTCCATCTTGGCATTCGAAAGAGGATAGAAAATACATAACAAAGCTGTAACCAACGCTATAGCTCCCGGTATAAGGCTCATCGAATAACGTATTGCGGTAAGTGCAGAACCGGATTGCTGCATAACTTCCTGGTTATAGCCGGCTTTACCCAAAACCCAGAGTGTGATGGCGGAACCAAGGGCTATACCTGCTTTCTGTCCCATCACAACAGCTGAGAAAACCAGCCCTGTGGCACGACGGTTATTTTTCCATTCAGAATAATCAGCGGCATCAGCATACATACTCCAAACCAAAGGCATCGTGGGTGCGGCAGCAGCCGACTGGATAAACTGAAAAAACAGTGTCAGTCCGGCATCCGTGGGTCTGCACAAGTAAAAACCCGCTATGGAAGCGGCTACCAGACCAAAACAGACGACAAGGGTATTCCTTTTCCCGAAATGTTTTGCCAGCCAGTTGGAAACAGGAAAGGCCAGAACGAGAATGATGATGATGGAGCCAAATACATTAAACGCCGAAAATAAATCGTATCCTGTATTAAACCCAAATATTTTCAGTGTTTTAACCGACATATAGTACTTGAAAAAGTATGCCATGGAAGCCGACCATGCACCCACATAAATGAGATTCAGGGTTGATACAAAAAACAGGATGATCCAGGGTCGGTTATTGATTAAATCTTTCAGGTCAGTAAGAAGAGGCGTTCTCTGTTTTGGAGGAGGGGCCACCCTTTCCTTGGTGCTAATGAAGGTAAAATAAAAAGCCGCCAGACTGATGAGGGCAAAAACCAGCATCGTAAGCATGAAGCCTTTCTGAGGATTCATAGGCATGTCGTTCGCCGGATTGTAGCCTCCCCCGAACAGATTGGCCAGAGGTTTTGTAAGTCCCCGGATAAGCAGTCCTCCTACAAAAGCCATCAGAAAACGGTAACTCTGCAGGCTGGTACGGTCAATATGGTCGTTGGTTATGACTCCTCCCAAAGCATTGTAGGGTGTCATAATCAGGGAGTAAATGATCATCATCAGTATGTACGTTACATAAGCATAGATCGTTTTCCCCGTAAGACTGAAATTGGGCGTAACGTACATAAGAACCATCAGCAGACTGTAGGGTATAAAAAACCAGAGAATATAAGGTCTGAACTTACCCCAGCGGGTATTGGTTCTATCGGCAATCACTCCCACAATCGGGTCTACAAATGCGTCAAAAAAACGCGGCAGAAACAGCAGATATCCGGCTGTGATGGCAGGAAGTCCGAAAATATCCGTATAAAAAAATCCAAGGAAGAACATCATTCCCTGCCAGCTGATGGTGCTTCCTATTTCGCCGGCACTATATCCGAGCTTTTCTTTCAGGGTCAGTTTACTCATATTAGTTAGGTTGGTTATTGTTTCAAATAAATATGAAATTATTGAAAAATCCAATAAAATATTAATTTGGCTCTTCCAAATTCCATTTGAGTATGAGAAATATTCTTGTTTGTTTGCCCTTTGTGTTTTCATTGGTAATTACCGGATGCAGAAAACCTTCAGCAGGAGATTACCCGATTCAACCTGTTCCTTTCACTCAGGTTCAGGTAACTGACAGTTTCTGGCTTCCGAAGATTGAAACGAACCGGACCGTAACCATTCCTTTCGCTTTCCGGAAAAGTGAAGAAACCGGGCGCATCGCTAACTTTGCCGTGGCCGGTAAGGTTATACCGGGTAAGTTTTGCTCAAAATACGGTTATGACGATTCTGATGTGTATAAAATTATTGAAGGAGCTGCTTATTCGCTGGCCACTCATCCGGATCCGAAACTGGAAGCGTATCTGGATTCGCTGGCAAACCTGATTGCTAAAGCCCAGGAACCGGATGGCTATTTATATACCATGCGTACCATCAATCCCGACAGTTCCTGGGCCAAAAACCGGTGGGAGAGGGACCCGCTCGGCAGCCACGAGCTCTATAATGTAGGCCATTTTTATGAAGCTGCGGTAGCGCATTATCAGGCCACCGGAAAGCGCACCCTGCTTGATGTGGCAATAAAAAATGCCAATCTTCTGGTCAATACGTTTGGTCCTGATAAACTCCATATTACTCCCGGACATCCGGAAACAGAGATCGGTCTTGTTAAACTGTACCGCGCCACCGGTAACAAAAAATACCTTGAACTGGCCCGGTTTTTTGTCGATCAGAGAGGGAAAAAGGATCCTGGTGCAAATCCGAAATATTACAGGGAATATATCCTTACCCACAAACCGTTGCTGGAACAGGATGAAGCAGTTGGCCATGCCGTAAGGGCATTGTACCTGTATGCTGGAGCTACTGACATTGCAGCCATTATGAACGATAAAGCATATCTGAAACACATGGACAGACTTTGGGAAGACGTAGTGTACCGGAAAATCTATATCACCGGAGGAGTGGGAGCCTGGCCCACATGGGAAGCCTTCGGCCCGGCCTATGCTTTGCCCAATGATACGGCATATGCCGAAACCTGCGCCGCCATTGCCAACGTGCTCTGGAACCAGCGAATGTTTCTTCTGCACGGCGACAGCAAATACATTGATGTACTGGAACGATCCCTTTACAACGGTGTTATTTCAGGCTATTCGCTTGATGGTACCAAATTCTTTTATCCGAATCCGCTTGAATCAGACGGAAAAACTCCTTTCAACATGGGTTCCTGTACACGCCAGGAATGGTTCGACTGCTCCTGTTGCCCTTCTAACCTGGCACGTTTTATTCCTTCTGTTCCGGGGTATATTTATGCCTTCCGCAAAGATACCGTGTATGTCAATCTCTTTATCAGCAGCCGTGCAACAATAGTAATGGGCAACAATGCGCTTGTACTGGAGCAGGAAACGCGTTACCCATGGGACGGGAAAGTGAAGCTCACTCTCCATCCTGCCCCCGGCATGAAAACTATTCTTGCTGTCCGTGTTCCGGGATGGGTGCAGGGGAAACCACTTCCGGGAGATCTCTATTCTTATCTCAATTCCTTTGATGCCAATACCCAGGTTTTAATCAATGGCCAACCGGCTGCAACAGTCTTTTCAAATGGTTATATGCTGCTGAATTATCCCTGGAAAGATGGGGATGTTGCTGAATTCGAATTCCCTATGGCCGTGCGAAAGGTAATTGCTAACCCGCAGGTGAAAGATGATAGCGGAAAACTGGCGATCGAACGCGGACCAATTGTATATTGTGCCGAAGGAGCAGATAATCCGTTCAGCCTCGAAAATGTGTCCATCCCGGAAGATGCTGAATTTGAACCTGTATGGAAACCTGAACTGCTGAAAGGAATTCTTGTCCTTAAAGGCAGTGCAGTAATTACCGGCAGAAAAACCGGTACAAGAGGTGTGCAACTTATTCCCTACTATGCCTGGTCAAATCGTGGCTGCAATCCGATGAAGGTATGGTTCATGAGAACAGAAAGCCAGCCAGGACAATAAAAATGCGATATACTATGTTGCCATTGAAAAAAACAAATCCCAAAATTCATGCTGTATGAAAAAAGTTGTATTTATCATGGTTCTCCTGTCTGCTATTGCCCGGTTGGGTTTGGCGCAAACGCAGACAAAAACGGATGGTTTACTTCCGGTAAAGTATGAAGAACTTACCGCGCCTGATTTTGTAAAGGCAGTTGAGAAATCAGAAGGGGTATGCATCATTCCTCTGGGTATTATGGAAAAGCACGGGCCCCACATGCCACTGGGTACCGACCTTATTGCAGCCCGAAACCTGGCCGTTAATGCTGCCAAAATGGAGTATGCCGTCGTTTTTCCGGAGTACTATTTCGGACAGATCAATGAAGCAAAGCACCAGCCCGGAACCATTGCATACAGTCCTGAACTCACATGGAAACTGTTGCAGGAAACTTGCAATGAACTGGCGCGAAACGGATTTTCCAAAATTGTGCTGGTGAACGGACATGGTGGAAACAACGATTTTCTGCACTATTTTGTTTTCTGTCAGAATGCGGAAGCTCATCCCTACCAGCTTTTTTTGTACGAACCGCAGATTCCCGATTCAGAAATGGCTCCGGCAGAAAAACTGGTAAAATCGAAAGTGGAAGAAATGCATGCCGGTGAGCGGGAAACTTCCGAAATGCTTGCCATCCGTCCTGACCTGGTAAAACTGGATGCAGTGAAATCAGAAAGCGGAAATGACCAGGCCCGCCTGAACAATCTGCCCGACTTTTTCACTGCCCTCTGGTGGTACGCCCGCTTCCCCAACCATTATGCCGGCGATGCCCAATACGCCAATGCCCAGCTGGGAAAAATGCTGGTGGATATCCAGGTAAAGCACCTGGCCAAAGCCCTCCGGCAGGTGAAAGAGGATTCCACGCTCAGAAAACTGCAGGAGCAGTACCAGAAAGAAACATCCAACCCGACGAAATCGAAATAACGAGGAATAGAGTAAAACACGAAATAAATTATCCCTGACCATTCAGCAACCAAACAATAAACCTTTCTTCCTATGAATGAACCAACAAACAAAACCGGTCGTGTGGCTTCCCTGGATGCCCTGCGTGGCTTCGATATGCTATGGATAATGGGTGGAAATACCATCATTATCGGTTTGGCAACGCTTACAGGCTGGCCCTTCCTTGAGGCAGCTGCCCGTCAGATGGAACATGTTTCCTGGCACGGATTTGCTTTTTATGATATGATATTTCCGCTGTTTCTGTTTATAGCAGGAGTTTCCCTTCCTTTTTCCATGGCTAAAAGGAAGGAAAGGGGCGATACGGGCCTGCAGATATGGAAACATATGGTTACGAGGCTTATTCTTCTGATCTTCCTGGGAATGATTTACAACGGACTTCTGCGGCTCAATTTCGGACACATCCGCGTTGCCAGCGTCCTGGGCCGCATCGGTATCGGATGGTTTTTTGCTGCCATAATCGTCCTTTATGCCAACCGTACATGGCGGTGGATATGGTTTGTTGTCATTCTGCTGGGATATTGGGCTATCATGACTTTGATTCCGGCACCAGGTTTCAGGGCCGGTGACCTCTCATGGGAAGGGAACCTTGTTGGATATATCGACAGACTTCTGTTGCCTGGCTGGCTATATGAACAGAACTACTTCGATCCGGAAGGAATCCTCTCCGCCATCCCGGCTGTCGGAACCGCATTGCTGGGGGCCCTCACCGGCGATTTCCTGCGTGACGAAAAACGCCTTCCAAAGCCAGTGCAAAAGGGCATCGCTATTCTGGTTGCCGGCATTGTGGCCCTCCTTATTGGCCGGCTCTGGCATAATGTATTTCCCGTGAACAAAAAACTGTGGACCAGCTCTTTTGTTGTTTATGCCGGTGGGTGGAGCCTTATTCTCCTCGGAATATTCTATCTCATTATCGATGCATGGGGTAAGAAAAAATGGGCGTTCTTCTTCCAGGTCATCGGTATGAACTCCATCGTGAGTTACCTTATGCAGCCTATGCTCTGTCTTTGGTGTGTGAGAAATTTCTTTTTTGAGGGCCTGATAAACCATCTGCCTGAAGCATGGAGAACATTGGCCGACGGTCTTACCTATACCCTGGTGTGCTGGCTGGTGCTTTACTTTTTTTACAAGAGAAAAATTTTTGTAAAGATTTGATAACAGCTTCTGCCGGCTAATAATTGTTAAATGCCTTTATCGCTGTTTGTCTGGTTTTTTTGTAACTTTAATAGAAGATAAAATCCAGACATGAATAAATTCAATTCAGTAATAGCAGCTTTTTTTCTGGCCATCCTGGTATTGGCCTGTGACCGTAAAAATGACT
>JAKPTE010000010.1 GCA_029571215.1 Bacteroidota bacterium | reverse complement strand
TCTTTATTGTCTCGTTGACGTTTGTCCGGTTTCCCTGTTGTTTTAGCAATTCTTTTGGGACCTGGCTTAATTCCCATAATATTCCTCCTTTTCTGATGTTTTGTCTTAACCCTTTAATTGGCTGGACTAAATTTAATTCCGATTAAACCTTCGATTCATCGGGTTAACCCGGATGCCATCGCTCAAGCTCACCCCGCAATGCAGCATTTTACAGCATTTTTTCTGCATTATGTGGGTTGAAGAAAGTAACCAACGAAAATCAAGACAAAACAAAATTCCACCCGCACTATCAGAATGCAAGAATTACTGGCTGGGTAGAATTTTAAAGGCGGGGCTCAGTAAGCGATAGTACTTAATTTTATCCATCTTCCTAAAGTGCGTGGGCATAAGGAGGAGAGGCCTTTAAAATTAATCCCGACATTGTCGGGACCCCAGCCGTAATTCTATGCATTCCGGTATTCTCACCTCGCCCGGGCCACCTGTTTTATCAATCCCGCGCGCATATTGGTTCTCGTTCATTACAAAAATTACTTTAAGAAACTGGGTTGCGCTCTCGCCCTTGCACGTTTCCCTCGGCAAGCCTGTGGGAGGATGTCCACGATTGGTGTGGGCTGAGGCCGGGTTGGTTATGAACGATTGTTTAAGTATCTGACGAAGAGGCCTCAGCCTTCAATCGTGGAGACTTTTTTTGGTTACTTTTTTGTGTAGCTGACAAAAAAGTAACTCAGGGTTCGGGGGAAACCCCGCAGAGCTCTTTGCTCAAAAAACTTGGCCCTTTGCTATTACGTTTTTTCTACTGTCAAGCAAAGAAAGTCAGGCCTCCGGCAGGGAAAAAACTTAATCCACTGCCTTAATTCTATTCTATGCATTCAGGTATTCTCTCCCTGCTCGAGCTATTTGTTTTGGCTTCCCCACCCGCATACTCTTTTTCGTTCATGATCTGAATTCCCGGGTTTAATTGTTGCTGCCTTATATATATTTTGTTGAAGGATCAAAATTAAATTGGTGTTCCTAAGAGTTGGTTTCGTCTTTATTTTGTTAATACATTTGTACATATTAACCCAAAAACAGCTATGGAATACTCCATCGATCATAAAAGTTCCGTTCCATTGCATATTCAGGTGGAAAACCTGCTGCGCGAAATGATCAAGCAACCGGAATATAAAAACGGGAAATTCCTGCCCAACGAAGTAGAACTGGCAAAAAAACTTGGTATCTCAAGAAACACCTTGCGTCAGGCTACCAACAGGCTTACCTACGAAGGTTTGCTGATACGGAAAAAAGGCGTCGGTACCGTTGTAGCCGATACACGGGTGAATACCCGGCTTAATAACTGGTTAAGTTTTTCCCAGGAAATGAAGGCCCTCGGAATACAGATTACCAACTATGAACTGAAAACCTCCTGGGAAGAAGCGGATCAGGTTCTGGCCGATTTCTTCCGCATCCCTTTGAAAAAACCTGTTTTCAAGCTGGAACGCCTCCGGGGCGGTCCTGAACGACCCTTTGTGTATTTCATTTCCTGGTTTCATCCCCGTGTTGGGTTGACAGGTAAAGAAGATTTTACCCAACCTCTGTATGAAATCCTCGAAAAAAAATATGCCACTGTTGCCAAACTTTCGAAAGAAGAAATCAGCGCCATTGTAGCCGATGCATTTCTGGCGGAAAAACTGAGGTTCAAACCCGGAGATCCCATACTTAAGAGAAAACGGTATGTTTTTGACCCCGGCAGCAGACCCATCGAGTTCAACATTGGATATTACAGAGCCGACAGCTTCGTTTATACAGTGGAAAGCGAACGCTAAGATCAGCTCCACGCCATATTCCAACGATTGCGTTTCCCGATTTTCCAGGAGTTGTATCAAAATGTATGGTTATCACCAAACAACTGATATGTAACCATTTACACAGCCCAGGCATTCTTTTCACAAGACAAACCAGCCTTGTTTTTTATGTTATATAACATAAATTAAGATCATGAAAAAATAGTATCTTTGTAATAGTTTGTTCATACATTTGAACATATAAAAAAACGAATTACTAACTGACTAAATTCATCTCTATGAGAAAACGGACGAATTTTACACTGAAACTGACTGTTTTTGCACTGGTCATTCCTCTGGTTATGGCTTCCTGCAAAAAAGAAGAAACACCTGTTGCAACAGCCATTTCAATTGACAAAACCATTACTCCGAAACTGAACGTTGGTGAAGAAGCCATGGCCACCATCACTATCGTTGCAGACGGAGTAAAAGCTTTCAAGTATTACAAAGTAGTTGATGAAGTCAAAGGAACAGCGGTTGACGTTACAAGTCAGCTGGTAAAGAGCGGAAATACCTACACCTATGACTTTTCTTATACGGTGCAGGAATTTGATGACCTGCATACCCTGGGTTTTGAATTCGAAGTAACTGACAACAGGGATCAGGTTAAGACAACTGCTCTCGTAGTTGACGTATCGCTATCGGTGAAATCTTCCTTTGTCAAATACGACTGGAAAGTTACGGCAAGCGAATGGCTGGGGCTTGACGTACTTGCAGCCTGGGATGCTGCGTACATTTACAGGTTCCACCAGGACGGCACCTACGATGTTGATATGACAGCACAATATGCCGACAGTACACATCATTTCTGTTACTGGGTTTATAAAGAAACGCCCAATAATGCCGATACAATTGCCATTCTCAGGCTGATACGAAAGCTTAGATCCGGTTCACAGGGTGTTGATGAATACTATGATTACAAAATAACAAGTGCTACGGAATCACAAATGATCATGTACTGGGACATTCCGGTATTTGGTCTGTACGGAATTAAGAATACCTTCACAAGTCAGCCCAAGGGAGCCTTCCAGCCATACGGAACGGTGGAAATGGCCAACGCGGTAGCCAACATTCCTGTACTAAGCTGCAGTACTGTTGACAATAATCTTCTTACCATCCCCTAACCGGTATCATCGGAACAGAGTCTGCCAGATGGCGGACTCTGTTCTGATGTTTATTTCTACTTTGAAGAAAGGCTCTGACAGATCCTGCAAAAAAAGATACTTGCAGGGATTTTAACAGTGCCGGTAGTAATGTTTTCCCTTACCATCGTCAAAGTCCACCCTGTTTATTCAATTATATCATGAAAAAAATCACTTTCCTGTTGGGTCTTCTTATGACCTTCAGCACAATGATCGCACAAACCATTACCGTTAAAGGAAAAGTTGTGGATGAAAACAAGTCTCCGCTTCCAGGAGTTTCGGTATTCGTGGAAGGCACAACCATCGGAACCATTACTGACCTCGACGGGAACTTTACCCTTTCCATTGACCGAAATACTGTGAAGTATATTACCTTTTCCTTTGTAGGGTACAACAAAGTAAAGCAGCCTGTTTCCGAGGGCATCACAGATTATCAGATCATGCTCACTCCGGAAATTACCAATCTGGACGAAATTGTAGTAATTGGTTACGGAACCCAGCGTAAAAGTGATGTTACCGTTTCCATCTCATCGGTAAAAGCCAAGGATGTTGCCTCTCCCAGTGTACTCTCGCTCGATCAGTCATTACAGGGCCAGGCGGCGGGAGTGGTAGTTTCCCAGTCGACAGGAAAACCCGGAGCACCAGTATCGATTCGCATCAGAGGCACTACCTCCATTAACGGGATTAATGAACCGCTTTACGTGATTGACGGCGTACCTATTATCACAAACGCATCTGACCTTACAAGCGGCACCATTCAGGGCTCAGACATTAACCCACTGGTAGCCATAAATCCCAATGATATTGAATCAATTCAGATACTGAAAGATGCCTCCGCCACAGCAATTTACGGTGCAAGAGGAGCCAACGGAGTGATACTTATTACGACCAAACAGGGAATCAAGGGGGATGTGCAAGTTACCTTCAATTCATCCGTGGGATTCCAGAAAATAACGAAAAAACTCGATTTGCTGAACGCACGTGAGTTGGCCGAACTGGGGAATGCCGCCGTTGCCGAGGCCCGTAAGTATTACCCTGACGTTGCCTATAATACAGCCTTTGCCATGCCAAGCCGTTTTGGCAAAGGGACCGACTGGCAGGATGAAATATTCAGGGTTGCGCCCATGACCAATTACCAGCTCTCCCTCCGAGGCGGTAGCGAAAAAACCTCCTACTACCTTTCCGGAAATCTCGTTGGCCAGCAGGGAATTATAAAAAATTCCGATTTCAATAAAGGAACGTTTCGTTTAAACCTTGACAATCAGTTATCAAATAAAGTAAAAACCGGAATTAACATCAATCTTTCGAGGAGTATTAATGACGGAGTGACTACCGGTGTACCCAACACTCTTTCCAACGTAGTTACCATGGCGTTGTTATTTAATCCGGGTCAGAATGTATATGACCCTGATCAGCCCGGAGGATATACATACGAAAGCAATACTATTAATAAGGTTGGCAATCCGGTGGCTGAAATTAACGAAACCAAGACCCGTATTACCACCACCCGGGTTATTTCTGACGGGTACCTTGACTGGAAAATTCTGAAAAATCTTACCTACAAATTCAAATTTGGTATCGACGCGTTCTTCAATAAAGAGCAACAGTATATACCAAGTTTCATTAAGAGAGGTCAGGAAAAAGGAAAAGGAAACAACGTGAACATCGACGGTTATACCTGGCTGATAGAAAATACTTTGACATATGATCTAGAACTGCAAAAACATCGGTTTAACTTTCTTGTTGGACAGACAGCCCAAAAATATGTATCAGAATCGGCCGAAATTGCCGTTGAACGGTTCAATGATGACCGGCTCGGATATTACGATCTGGGTGCAGCCATTGACAAAACCATTATTACCGGTTACAACTCCTGGAGTATGCAATCAGGAATTGCCCGCGTGATATACAATTACGACAATAAATATTATCTGACCGCTTCGGGAAGAATGGACGGCTCATCAAAATTCGGTACTATGAACAAATTCGGTTTCTTCCCATCCGTGTCAGCGGCCTGGAGAGTGAGCAGGGAACCGTTTATGGAATCCATCAAAGCTATTAACGACCTTAAATTAAGGTTAAGTGCCGGAACAGTTGGGAATGAAGGTATTCCTCCTGGAAGTTCCCTGAGCCTGATGGCAAACCGCCCTTACTTTTTTGGTGAAGGAGCGAACGCCAAAGTCATAGGAACTTATGTTTATTCACTGGAAAATCAGGACCTGAAATGGGAGGTTACCACCCAATATGATGCCGGGGTTGACCTCAGTCTTTTCGGATCGCGTATTGAGTTTGTTGCCGAAACGTATTTGAAAAAGACTTCCGACCTGCTGCTCTATGTGCCGGTTAACACCTCCTCGGGATTCCAGTATGTTTGGGCCAATGTGGGCAGCCTTCAGAATAAAGGAATGGAGTATTCGTTGAATACTGTCAACCTGAATAAACAATTCAAATGGAACACACGATTTACCATATCATTTAACCGCAACAAAGTAACCAACCTTGATAAGTCAAGTACCATTTACGGTAATTCCATCATGAATATTGTTGACTGGACCATGATCAGGGAAGGAGAACCCATCGGGAATATATACGGATACAAATCAAACGGAATCATTCAGCTAAATGAAGATCCGTCGGCTGTTCCTTTCTTCCCCTCGAAAATAGCACGATACGGTGACAGGAAATATATCGATAAAAACCATGACGGAAAGCTGACGATTGATGATTATTTTAAACTTGGCAATACGAACCCTGATTTTTCATGGGGCTTCAAAAACACTTTCACTTATAGGAATTTTACACTTGACATTTACACCCAGGGAGATTACGGTAATAAGATTGTCAATTTTAATCGATTCTTCCTCGAAAGCTTCGATGGTTTCCAGAACAATTCAAGGGTTGCACTTAAGCGGTGGACCGAAGAAAATCCCACCAACAAATATCCCAGGGCCAATGCTTCCCCCCATGGCAATGTCATGTCGGACGTAATTGTGGAAGATGGTTCCTACGCGCGCCTGAAAGAAGTGACGCTTTCCTACACCCTTCCGGAGAAAATCCTGGGGAAACTGCACATCCGAAGCGTTCAGCTTGCTCTCAGCGGCCGCAACCTGTATACACTTACACGGTACTCGGGCTATGATCCCGAAGTATCCATTTTCGGAGGCAGTGTCTACGGGAAAGGGGCCGATTATGGTCCTTACCCGATGGCCAAAACATATCTTTTCTCACTCAACGTTACTTTTTAATTCTTACAGCCATGAAAAAGACGTTCATAGCAATTTCCGTTCTTCTGTTAGCCATTACCAGTTGCAGTGATTTTCTCGATTCCGATATACGGTCTGATTTCAATTACAACAATTACTTTCAGACTGAAAAGGACCTCATAAGTTTTGCCAACGGCATGTTTGGGGGTCTGATTACATGGACATGGGAAGGAGGCGGGTTATTTTTCAATAATTTCTGGGTGATTCAGGATCTGGCTTCCGATAATGCATACGAAACAGGACCATCCATTGACATGCACGACCTATCTAATTTCACCTTTGATGCTAACAATGCCCCTCTGTTTTTCGTGTGGGAGCAATCGTACAGCGTTATCAACTCGTGCAACGTCCTCCTGAAGGAATCCGAAAAGATTAAAAAGTACTCCAGCGAAGCCGTTAAAAACCATCTGCAGGGAGAAGCCTACTTTCTGAGGGGGATGCTGTATTTTGAACTGGCAAAACTTTTCGGAGATGTGCCTCTTCAGCTAAAGGCAACCACGAGTATTCAAAGTACCATTATCCCCCGCACCCCGGTGTCGGTAGTGTACGATTCCATTATTAGTGACCTGAAAAAAGCGGAAGTTGATCTGGCTACCAATCCTTTCCCCAACAGAAAGGAAGGTATGCCAACCGATCTGGCCGCATCAGCTCTCCTGGCAAAAGTCTATCTTACCCGTGGTGCCATGAACAAAAGCCAGAGCGATTTTGCCCTTTGCAAGGCCCAGTTGGAAAAAGTGCTGGGCAAATATACCCTTGAACCTGAATTTGCCGACATCTTCAAAATAAGCAATTCCAACAAAGGAGAAATTATCTGGGCAGTAAATTTCAGTGCAACCCTTGGGGAAGGCTGGACAACAAACCAGTTCATTGTCCGGCTTATGCCTACAACAAAATCGGATAAGGGAGTTCGAAACGGACAGGGTTGGGAAAGACCCACCAATTACCTGTATAATCTTTTCAGCAATGATGATAAACGGAAAGCAGCCACCTTCATTACTGAATTTGAAGGAGAAGTGTTCGACGGTCCCTACATCAGAAAATACTGGGATCAGGAAGCTGAAGGAGGCCGCCAGAACGGTGAATCGGACGCTGATTTCATCTACCTCCGCTACGCCGATGTATTGCTGATGTATGCCGAAGTACTGAACGAAATCAATAATGGTCCCACTACAGAGGCATACAACGCAATAAACCAGGTAAGAAACCGTGCAGGTATTGGAGACCTTACCCCCGGATTGGATTACCAGGCATTTAAAAACGCCGTCCTTCAGGAAAGGCAGAAAGAATTTGTAATGGAAGGACATCGCTGGTACGATCTGGTTCGCATGAACAAGCTGCAGGAACAGGTATTGCTGGCGAAACCTGCTGCCAATGTCAAACCGTACCATGTGCTTTTCCCCATCCCTCAAAAGGAATTGTACTATAATCCCAAACTTGTTCAGAACCAGGGTTATAATTGATAAATTCTTTTCAGTATCATAGTTAATTGTTTTTAAAACTGCGTTGATTTGAAACCGAATTTTAACAAGAGACCTTCCGTCCAGGTGACAAAAGACAGTAACGGGTGTTTCGGCGGATGGGATGCTGTATTCCGGGCATTGGAGGCCAAACTGAAAGAAAGTGTCCATCCAAAAAAAATTGTAACAGTTGAATGCTATCAGGGCGTTTATTTTGACGACCTGCTGGGTATATTTACCCAATACCTGAAACCCGGGCATGTTATTACCAGCAGGGATTATTTCCTGCCACCCGGGGAAGTTGAACGAATTACTTTCCCTGATGTCACTGATGACCGCATCTTTGGCTACCTTACACGGCTCAATATGACCGATTTGATTGACAAGGAAAAAGCCAAACTGCTGAAAAAGAAAGTTGAAGATGCCAGCGATGGAGTAATTTTAATTTTTGGATATGGTGCATCACTCATCTCAGAGCAGTCTTCCGTTTTGGTATATGCTGATATGCCACGATGGGAGATTCAGTTAAGGATGCGGGCCAACAAGGTTGACAACCTCGGAATAGAAAACAAAAACGATTCCATTGAAGAAAAGTATAAAAGAGGTTTTTTTGTTGATTGGAGAATATGCGACAGGCTGAAAAAGAAACTCATGCACCGGTGGGACTTTATCCTTGACTCAACCAACATGGAAATGCCTGTTCTGCTTACTGCAGAGGCCTACCGCAAAGGATTGGAAAAAACACTTACCCGACCTTTCAGTCTTATGCCCTACTTTGATCAGGGGCCATGGGGAGGCCAGTGGATGAAAAGGGTTTGTGATCTTGACCCAGAACCAGAGAACTATGCCTGGTGTTTCAATTGTGTACCAGAGGAAAACAGCCTGCTCCTGGCATATGGTGACACAGTGTTTGAAACCCCATCCATCAATCTTGTATTTGCCTATCCGCGTCAACTGCTGGGTGAAGCTGTACACGCCCGCTTCGGAGATGAGTTCCCCATCCGTTTTGACTTCCTTGACACCATGGAGGGCGGAAATCTTTCATTGCAGGTGCACCCACTCACCGAGTATATTCAGGAAAAATTCGGCATCCATTATACACAGGATGAAAGCTATTACCTGATTGACGCAGCCGCAGACGCCTCTGTTTTCCTTGGTCTCAAGGCAGGAATTAACCCAGGTGCCATGATTGAGGAGCTGTACAAAGCTCAGGAAGAAGGGGTATATTTTGATGCGGAGAAATATGTGGAACGATGGCCTGCAAAGAAGCATGACCATTTTCTTATTCCGGGAGGAACCGTGCATTGTTCCGGCAAAAATTGTCTGGTGCTGGAAATCAGTTCGACCCCCTATATTTTTACATTCAAACTCTGGGACTGGGGAAGACTTGGACTTGACGGAAAACCTCGCCCCATCAATATTGAACACGGCCGGAATGTCATCCAGTGGGATAGAACAACCCAATGGACTAAAAAAAACCTGATAAACCGGGTAAGAAAGGTAGCCGAAGGAAATGGCTGGGTGGAAGAGGCCACCGGCCTTCATGAACGCGAATTTATTGAAACCCGGAGGCACTGGTTTACAGGAAAAGTGATCCATCATACCAACGGCGGTGTTAACGTTCTAAACCTTGTGGAAGGCCGGGAAGCTATTGTAGAAAGTCCTTCCGGAGCATTTGAACCTTTTGTGGTCCATTTTGCCGAAACATTTATAGTTCCGGCCTGTGTAGGAGAATACACTATCCGCCCATATGGCGAATCAGAGGGCCAACAGTGCGCTACCATCAAAGCCTATGTCAGAACCTGTATCAATCATTAATACATTTTTGTATGAAAAGTAAGCGGTCGCTCAGGTACATGCTCCCAATTTTCATGTCGTTTTATGTAATGGGGTTTGTCGATCTTGTTGGTGTTGCCACGGGATATGTCAAACAGGATTTTACTCTTTCTGATAGTGTCGCTCAGCTTCTGCCCAGTATTGTTTTTATATGGTTTGCTTTGTTTTCCATACCTACGGGCATTTTTCAGGATAGGAAAGGGAAAAAGTTTACCGTAATTCTTGCCATGACAATAACCGGACTTGGAATGATCCCGCCTCTGGTATATTATTCATACCTTACTGCTGTAATCGGCTTTATGATTATTGGTATCGGAAACACAATTCTCCAGGTTTCTGCCAACCCCTTACTATTGGACTACTCTTCCGATGAAACCAAGGCAGCCAATTTAAGTTTGTCGCAGTTTATTAAGGCCATAGCTTCCATGCTCGGTCCGGTCATAGTAGCCGGCCTGGCAAAATATACCGGAAACTGGAGGCTGGTTTTTCCGGTTTATGCTATCATTTCCTTCCTTTCAGCTTTCTGGTTATATTCGATAAAGATAGAAGAATCCAGACCGGAAAAAGAACCGGCTTCCCTGAAAACAGTGGCACAAATTCTAAAAAATCCCTTTGTGCTGATCATGGTTCTGAGTATTTTTTTCCAGGTTGGATTTGATGTTTCTATGAACTCCAACATCGCCAATTATCTTAAAAACAGGTACAGTATAAGTCTGGAAACAGCCAGCCTTGGAATCAGCATATATTTTGCCTCTCTTATGGCCGGCAGGTTGCTTGGCTCCATTCTTTTAAGAAAAGTCAATACAAAGATATTTCTGATTACAAGCACCCTTGTTACACTTGCGGGCCTGTTAAGCATTCTGGGTTCTCCATCACTCAAGTTTACCTGGGTTCTGATATTTATCACAGGGCTTGGGTTTTCCAATATCTTCCCTCTGGTATTTGCTCTTACAGTTGAGCGTAAACCAGCATATGCCAATGAGATTTCCGGATTGGTAATTCTGGCTGTCAGCGGTGGGGCTGTTATTCCACCCATAGCCGGTGTCCTGACACAAAAGTATGGGGTAACCTCCAGCATTTACGTTCTCATTTTTTGTACACTTTACACATTGTTTGCAACCTATTATGTATTACGGCAGAAACCTGATAAGAACTGATAACTGTTTTTCCTATGACCGATATCTTTCATGACAACAGAATTGTGTGGACCCTGGATGCAGGCGGCACCAATATGGTTTTTTCTGCTCTGCAGGGTGGTCGCGAAATTGCCGGCCCGTTCACTTATCCTACACCGTCAGACGATCTTGATGCCTGCCTAAAAACCATTATTAAGGGCTTCAGGGAAGTAGAAAAGTGCATTCCCGGAAAAGCCGCAGCCATTAGTTTTGCCTTCCCCGGGCCGGCCGATTACAAAAAAGGAATCATTGGAGATCTTCCTAATTTTAAAGCCTTTACTGATGGTGTTGCCCTTGGTCCCATGATGGAAGACCAGTTTCACCTTCCAGTATTCATCAACAATGATGGGAATCTCTTTGCATACGGAGAAGCATTGTGTGGTTTTTTACCGGAATTGAATGCAAAAATCCTGAGCAGAAGGGGCATAAAGCAATTTCATAATCTGATTGGTCTTACTTTGGGAACAGGTTTTGGATGCGGTGTGGTTATCAATAATACCTTGTTGATTGGTGATAACTCCAATGACACAGGTATTCATAATACCCTCAATAAATTCAATCCTGACTGGAACGCAGAAGAAAGTGTGAGCACCCGTGCCTTGCAACGGGTTTATGCTCAGGCCTCCGGTCAGCCCTTTTCTGGTAGAATCACCCCAAAGGATATTTTTGATATTGCCAGGGGAAATTTGCCCGGAAACAAAGAGGCAGCTATTGAAGCATACCGTCAGTTCGGAGAAGCACTGGGTAGTTCCATTGCCAATATTCTCACGCTGATTGATGGAATCGTCGTTATAGGTGGAGGAATTGCAGGTGCCTGGCAGTTGTTCGCTCCTGCAATGTTCAACGAAATCAACAGGCCTTACAAACGGTGGGACGGAACCTCTGCAAAAAGGCTTGATGTAAAGGTATACAACCTGGAAGATGAAAGCATCTTTACTGAATTTGCCACGGGGAATATCCGGGAACTGAAAGTACCTTTCAGCAATCGCACTATTACCTATGACGAAAGAGCCAGAGTTGGGATAGGATTGTCAAAACTGGGTGCAAGCAGAGCAATAGCACTTGGAGCTTATGCTTATGCCCTGCAGCAACTTCAATAAACAACGACAATTTATAGTTAACTAAATAAACCATTTAGCCATGCGGATTCATATCCTAATTTTTTTTGCAACACTGACTATTATGCTGGCAGCATGTTCCGGCAATGCACCAAAAGAAGATATTTACAAAAACATTCCATCTCTCGAGGATCTTTCAGGCATATGGGTATCAACTGACACAGTTGAAATGGAACCTTCCATCCGAAACTTCCGCGGTCAGGCACTTGTCAATAGAGATTTAGCCTCAATAAGCTGGTTTGTTTCTGCACCCTATTCCGGCGGGTATCATACAGGTACTCTGCGGATAAACGGGAAAACACCCAAAGTAAATTCCTTCCGCTGGCAACCATACCAGGCTTTACGAAAAGGTCAGTACGAAGGTGTCGACCTGCTGAGTTCTACCAGGATGCTTTTCGAACAAGACGGCATCATGTGGCAGATCGAAATGAAAAACTCGACAAATGAACCCAAAAAAGTAAGAATCGATCTTGACCTTATCGGTTTCATCAGCAAATACGGAGGCGACTGGCAGTGGTGGTACCCCTATCCCAAAATGGACGGCAGTGTTACAAAACGTGATGAGGAAGTGGAAAATGTGAGAAAGCATCTTGGCGAACCAGTTCATCAGAAAGAAGGTTATCAGTGGGAACTGGTGAACGGGAAACCGGCTCTTGAAAAAACCATGCTGAAATGGCCCACAGATGAAGAAATACTGAATGCAAAAAAATACCATGCTCACACCATAAAAAATGATATTTATGTATATGACCATGAAACAGAAGCAAAAACCGCTTTCAGACTGGTAACTGCTCCTGACAGACTTATCGCAAAAAACAGCGGAGGTACGGCTTCCTGGGACTGGACCCTGGCTCCGGGTGAGACGAAAGTCATCCGGTATGTAATGACGTATGGAGATGATGAAAAATCGTTGCAGAAAAACCTGAACGAGTGGACTGCTGACTTTGAATCATCGTTTAACAGCGTTCAGAAAGCCTGGGAAGAAAAATGGAATATGATTTTCCGCCCGGGCAATCCTCTTATCTCGGGTTGCTTTCCCGTGCTGGAAACCAACGACCAGAAAGTGAAAAAAGTTTACTATGCCGGCCCTCTGACCATGCTTTACCTGATTAATACAAATTTACCCCAGCATAAAAAAGTTTTCCTTACAGGCGGACCACGATGGGGTGCTTCCATTACTTTTTTCTGGGATATAACTTTATGGTCAACGCTCTGGGCTGTCGTTGATCCGGTGATGATGAAGGAACACCTTTCTTCCTGGATAAGGATAGATCCGAGCAAATTTTACGGGAAAGACAATTTTGGAGGTAAAGGTGTCGGGAACGGCTACTCGGCCAACTACTGGGCTCTTTTTCAGATGATCCGTGATTATGTTGCCATAACGGGCGATGAAGGATTTCTGCAGGATACCATTAACGGAAAAACGGTCCTTGGACACCTCGAAGATTATGCCCTGAACTGGAAAAAAATTTCATTGTACGGGCAGGAAGGTTGTACAGATGATTTATATAAACTGGCTGATTTTGGTGATGATGAATGGAATCTTCTGGAATGCGTTCCTACCTATAAACATATTGTCCCTTCATTCAATGTGGGATATGCATGGATGATGCGCGAACTGGCCAAAATATATAATAAGTTAGGAAGCCGTGAAAAAGCTGCCGAATTGGATACCATGGCCACCGATATGATTCAGCGTATTCTTAAACTTTATGCAGGAAACGGGGTGTGGTACAGCCTGTATCCAAATGAGAAAAAAATAGAAGTACGGCATTGCCTCGACTTCTTCTTTATCGGGAAATATATTCCGAATGACGTTCCGGAGAATATCAGAAAGGAAATGATTGATTTTCTCTACCGGGAACTAATGGCCGATCACTGGATGAGGGCCCAATCGGTTGACGATGTGGCTGCAGCACAATCCGACCGACCCGACCATGGACCTCTGGGCGCTTACGACGGATGGCCGGCTGAGACTATGGATGCTCTCACACAAATGGGGTATCCCCAAAAAGCCCTTGACTTCTATCATGCCATTGAACCCGTTACCTATGAAGGAATCTGGGCTCAGGCTCATGAATTATGGGGAGAAAACAAGAAAACAAGTCATGCCCGGGTCCGTATTGCTGAACGAGGATGGCACAACAGGGAATCCTCGGGTGGAGTTTCCCTTTCACAGGTCGTTTTGAAGGATTTCTTCGGGTTCTACCCTCAAATAGGCGGAGAAGCCCTGCAAACCCACGGCCCTTTTGAACTGAGCGGAAAATTGTACCACGTATTGTACAAAAACGCATATTATACCATTATACTGCAAAACGGAAAACCAAAGATGATTAGAGAAAGATTCTGATCTCCCAAACCACATGGCGATATGAAACATAACCCATATATTGTTCGTCGATTTTCAAAAGCTTCCTGGGGGATCATTGCTCTTTTCGTCGTTTTCGAATCTACTCTCACAGCCCAGCATTCCCTTACGCTGGCCCAGGACCGGTTCGACAAATTCAATGATGTGGAAAACGGGTGGTGCGCTTCCGATGCTACAATTTCCCTGCCCCTGCCTGATGGAAAAACATTGTGGCTCTTTGGGGACAGCTTCATAGGCGAAAAAACTGGTACCTTCTCCATAAATCCGTCACGTTCGCACATGATCAATAACTCGGTAGTACTTGAAGATGAGTCTTCCCTAACTGCCCATTATCAGGGTACGCTGGCCAATCCTTCGTCTTTTATTCCGGCTGACGGCAATGCATTTTTCTGGCCTGAACATGCAGTGATTGAGAATGATACATTAAAGGTATTTGCCGTCAGAGTCACCTATTACAACAATAATAATCCGGGTTTTAATTTTAAAGTAGGCACATCATTCATAGCCTATTACAAATATCCCGGACTTGAATACATTACCACCAGGAATATACCTTCCCTTACTGATACGGCCATGCGTTTTGGGGCCTGTATTGTTAGAAGCGGGGAATTTACTTACATATTTGGCGTGAAAGACACTACGTCGGGCAATATGACCTGGCCTTTGCTCTATCTGGCAAGAGTGAAACAAAGTGTGGATGAACCATGGGAATTTTATGCCGGTTCCGACACATGGACAGGAGACTGTCGGAATGCCCGGCCTCTGGGAGACCGGCCCATGAGCGAATCCTTTTACGTATTTGAGAAAAATGGTAAGTTCTATCTGATCATGCATGAAATATGGCTGGTAGGGAAACTTTACATTCTCGAAGCTGATAAAATTACCGGCCCATGGAACAGAGCCTCTTCAGGCGGTAAAGAAACCCTGTTTGCGATAATTAAACCCTATCCCAACCTGATTACATATAATCTCTTCGCCCATCCCCAGTTCAACAATGACGGAAAAATTCTGATATCCTTTAATGTAAACACTTCTGATTTCTTTTCCATTTACAGCGACACCCGCAACTACCGTGCCCGCTTTTATTGGCTTGATGTTGAAAATGCAGCCTCTGCAACTATTCCGGATACATTATCCCTGCATGATGTTTACCCAAACTCTTCGAAAAATGTTCACTTGACGGAACAGATAAAAATTTCATATTCCTCTTTCACACACTCGCTTCATATAACGAATGTTCCTTCCCTCTCCGTTTTGTCTGTTTTCACCTCTGACGGACGAAAACTCATGCAGGTGCAAATCTCAGGAGACAGTTCTGTTCCGGTTGACATGAAATCTTCCCGCGTTCTTATTGTCCGGCTCGAAGGAGAATGGGGATCCATAACAAAAAAAATTATACCGTATTGATGTAAAACCCAACACCATGAAAAAAACAGTCTTTGTCGCCACTATTGCATTCATGTTAATGATGGTTCCATATCATGGAAATGCTGAAAAAGTATCTTTTCTGATTACCCCCGCGTTTGTTGCAACTCAGGCAGGCGACACCACTCAGCTGAGCGCCGAGGAAAAGTTTGCCAAAGACATGGAAGAATGGAATAAAGCCCTGAAAGCTTATTACTACCACAAAAAAGAACATTTTGAAACCCTGCCCAAATCGAAGAAAGACATAATTTTTCTGGGGAACAGCATTACCGACAATTGTGAATGGGCTGAACTTTTTGGCAATCCCCATATAAAAAACAGAGGAATCGGCGGGGATGATACCGACGGAATTCTTGAGCGGCTGAACGACATCACATCCGGCCAGCCATCCAAAATTTTTCTGATGATTGGAACCAACGATCTCGCCTATGGTAAAACGGTAGATTACATTGTTGCAAACTACCGGAAAATTATTACGCAAATACGACAGGAATCACCCCGGACCAAAATCTATATCCAGAGTGTTCTTCCAACGGATGATGCTGTCCAAATCAACCGGAAAAATACCGATATCATCCTGATAAATGAAGGTCTGCAAAAAATAGCCCGGGAATATTCTCTGCCTTATATCGATCTTTTCAATCCTTTTAAAACAGAAAACAACAAATTGAACAGGGAATACAGCCTGGATGGACTGCACCTGAACGGAAAAGGATATTTGCTCTGGAAAGATATTATTGCCCGATACGTCAGGGAATGATTGATGCCAACGCCTGCCCATCGATGCCGCCAGGTTTTGTTTTCGATATTTCATATGAAATTTCCTATATAAGAAAATGGAAATATTGCATCATTACATGTACATTAAACTTTCTGAAAACGAATACAACTAGTTAGCATAATAGCATCAAAAATGAAAGTCTGGAATTGTAAGGTAACGGTCTGGATATTTCTGGCATGCAGTCTCGCTGCAGGCAGCTGCCGGCAAAAACCTGTTACAAAAAGACCCTGCTCGGAACCAGGTGATGTTCCATTTCAGTTCCATGCAGAACCGGCACCCGACTGGACAGCCCTGATGGAACGAACTTCCGGCTGGTTCGGAGCCGATGGTATTTTTTCCATTCCCCTCGACGGCAGTGAAGAACAGGAGATTCCTGACAAGAAAACCCTGTTTATTTTCAGCGACACTTATATTGGGGAAGTTGTTAACGGCGTGCCCCTGCCTGGAAATGTTATGGTAAACAATTCGGTGGCCTGGATGAAAGGGTTAATTCCTGACACATCCCATATTGTATTTTCATACAATAAGGATCGCTCCGGTAAGCCTGTTTCGTATTTTATTCCGGTTAACAATAACAGTAAACCGGAGGAATATTTTTGGCTGGGAGACGGATTTATCAATCAGGACAAAAACAATACACTATATCTGTTTGCTTACCATGTGCATAAAACCGGACCGGGAGTCTTTGATTTTGAAGCCACCAATGTTACTATTCTGAGAATCAAAAATCCCACCCCCGATGGCATAAAAGATTATCAGCAGATACCAACCCATCTTGGGTTTGTACACCCCATTCTGGGAAGAATATATTTCGGAAGCGGAATCCTGGTGAATACAGAAAAAGCAAAAGCTCCCTGCCCCGATGGATTCGTATACATTTACGGCATAGCTGAAGGGAAAAAATCCCTTCTGGCAGCAAGGGTAAAACCGAAAGAATTTGAGGTTCTTAATAACTGGACATTCTGGAACGGATCTGACTGGGTGAAGGATATTGATTCCGTTGCCCCAATAACTGATGGCGTTTCAAACGAACTCAGCGTGACACCAACAGAGGATGGGAGATATTTCCTTACCTACACTTTGCTCGGAATTTCAGATAAAATCGGAATCTCTGTTGGGAAAAGTCCTGTGGGTCCATTCGGAGAAACAACGGAAGTATATACCTGCCCTGAATACAAGGAAAAAGGCCTTCTGCCCTATAATGCAAAGGCTCACTATCATCTCTCCAAACCAGGAGAACTTCTTGTGAGCTATAATACAATTACACTGAATTTCTGGGAAGATATCCAAAAGGACGCGACTATTTATCATCCCAGATTCATTAAAGTTAATTACCAGTTGGTTAAATAATTTTGCCAAACTCTTACTTCTTTGTCTTTCTATCTGTTTGTCTTACTTAATTAAATTCTTTTATGCAAAAAGTTGTTTTTTTCCTAAACATATCCGCAAAACTTTTCATCATACTTACCATCACTCTATTTGCTTCCTGTAACCAGGGTGAAGAGACTGTACAAACTGATACAGAATTCTCTTCTTTATTTTATGCCGATTCGGGAGGGATATTATGTGCCGATGGCATTTTCTCCGTCCCTTTGCCGGATGGATCATCTGTTTTTTTTGTTGGAGATTGTTTCGTAGGGAAACTGGTGAACGGAGGGATTGATCCAAAAACCCCCATGTTGAGAAATGCTTTTAACTTCATCGACAGAAAAATGACAAAGGCACAAGCCATTATCGGAGGCACAATTAAAAACCCTCAGACACTTATGACACCTCCCCGCTCTGAACACGACTCAGTATATCGCTGGTACTGGCCCGGTCATGGATTTACAAAAGGAGACACGCTGTATGTGTTTGCACTGAACCTTTACAACGACCCGGCAGCAATTAACAAATCAGATAAGGAAGAAGAAGAAAAAGATGAAATGGATAAAATGGCGGAGGAAATGTTTGCATTCAGAATTGCAGGAATCGATCTGCTGGCTTATAAACTTCCTGACTTTATCCATCTTGCCACTAACAGAGTAGAATATGATTACAGCAAATACCCGATTGATTTTGGCAACTGTGTAATGGTTGACAACGGATACGTATACATTTACGGTACAAAAAATGAACCGCATTTTTCAAAAATTCATGTTGCAAGGATTCCTCTCAACAGTAAGGTGCTTTACAAGGATTGGGAATTCTTCAACGGTTCGGGCTGGGATACAAGCATTGCAACCTCGGCCCCGATCGAAACCGATATCTCCGTGTCGGAACAATTCAGCATTTTCAAATACCGCAATAAATACGTTCTGTTGACCATGGAACGTGCCGGCAGTGACATTTATAACTACATAGCCGATTCTCCAACGGGAGTGTTTACCAATAAAAAATTTCAGTACTGTCCTCCCGAACCCGAACAGGATAGTACCGGAAGAATTTTTGTTTACAATGCGCTGGCACACCCTCAATACATCAGAAACGACAAACTGCTGGTTTCATACTGTGTCAACTCATTCCATGTAAGAGATGTTTACAGAAATGCCGAAAATTACCGGGCAAGGTTCCTGAGAATACCGATGAAAAATATTGTAGGCAAATAATTTCTGTTTGACCTGATGAACAATCTTGAGAGCATTGTCCTGCCAATCAGTAACATTTCCTGATGTTCACGTGGGGATCAATTATCCGATTGGTATAGATTACTGAATGTTCTTCTGGTATTCCGCCACAATTGTCCTTGCTTCCTCGAAGTCAGCATCGGATACGAAGACTTTTACGGCGCCGGCACCTCCGGGAGAAGTGTACCACGGGAAGAGGGTACCCATAATATCATCTTTCAGGAAACAGTAAATGCCTGCACTCTCCAGAATGCTTTTCACAATGGTTGCCTGAGCTGAGGTTCCTGCAAAAACCTCTACCGGACGCGCTTCTTTTTCCATGAATTTTCTCTTTTCTTCCAGCTAAAGGTAGTTATTTGTGAAATAAAATACTGCCCTCCCGGATAGATTTCAACCCGGATACCCACCCACAAGCTTTTCCCCATTGCAATGGTTCGCTTCACTTCTGCTGTCTATCTATTTCAGTTTTCCAATGATCCGGAAACCTAACATCGGGACCTTTGACGCAACCATAAACACTGCAATTCTCACATTGGAACATGGTAATTGTTTTTTTATTCCCACACACATGGAAGCGCATACGGTTCGTAGGGTTCAAGTTGGAGACCTTTTTATGTGGCTGACAAAAAAACAACGAAGTGTTCGGAATGAAACCCTGTTTTGCTCTCTGCTCAGATAACCACACCCTCAACCCTTCGACTGGCTAAGAGCAGATACAAATATTTTTCCTGAGCCCTGCCCCCAGGACCCTGCAACAGGAAAAAACTCAAATAACTTTCAGAAACAATAAACCATCTTCTTTACCTGTTTGCAGTTACTTCCCGTAGCGATTATATCCGGAGTTGTTTCATACCCTGCAGCATAAAATATCATACTATATACATCATAACATGGCAGATTTTTTTAACTTCGCACATTAAATATTGCAAAAACTATCACACTGAATGCATAAATATTCACTCGACAAATCTAAAATTAAGGTTCTTTTGCTGGAAGGGATTCATGAGAACGCCGTTCATTGTTTTCAGAATGCCGGTTATTCTAATGTAACCTGGATTAAAACGGCCCTGCCGGAAGAAGAGCTCAGAGAAAAGATCCGTGACGTTCATATTATTGGCATTCGAAGCCGCACCCAGCTGACAGCCGATATGATAGGAGAAGCCCGGAAACTTATAACCATCGGGTGTTTCAGCATTGGAACCAATCAGGTTGATCTTCACTCGGCCCGCCTTGCTGGCATTCCTGTTTTCAATGCACCTTTTTCCAATACCCGATCAGTGGCTGAGATGGTAATTGCCGAAGCCATCATGTTGATAAGAAGAATTCCAGAAAAAAACCATCTGGCCCGCCAGGGGAAATGGGTTAAAAGCGCTAAAAACAGCTATGAAATTCGGGGGAAAACGCTTGGAATCATTGGCTATGGGCACATAGGTTCCCAGGTTTCCATACTGGCCGAAGCACTGGGAATGAACATTATTTACTACGACATTGAGAAAAAGCTCAGCCTGGGAAATGCACGGCCGGTGGCATCACTCGACGAACTTCTTGCCCAGGCCGATATTGTCACCCTTCATGTTCCTTCAACAGAACTGACGCATAAAATGATCAGCGCTCCTCAGATTGCCCGCATGAAAAAAGGCAGTTACCTGATCAACGCTTCCCGGGGAGATGTGGTAGATTACAAGGCGGTGGCAGATGCCCTTGCTTCAGGCCATCTTCTCGGTGCCGCAGCAGACGTTTTCCCTGAAGAACCTTCTTCGGAAGACGAACCGTTCCGTTGTGAACTGCAGCCATTCCCCAATACCATTCTTACACCCCATATAGGAGGAAGCACAGCAGAAGCCCAGGCCAACATAGGACTGGAGGTGGCCGAAAAACTGGTTAAATACAGCGACACTGGTTCTACCATTGGAGCAGTCAACTTTGTCGAAATTTCCCTTCCTCCTAATGGGAATAAGCAGAGGTTCCTGCACATCCACCGAAACCTGCCCGGAGTTCTACAGGATATTAACCACGTTTTCACATCCCATGGTATTAACATTGCCGCTCAATATCTTCAGACAGACGCTTATATTGGATATGCCATCATTGATACGGACAGTCAAATAGATGATACCATTCTTAAGGAATTGAAAACGGTTAAGCATACCATACGTGCCCGCATGCTCTATTGACAGAATTTTTCAATTATTATCCATGCGGAAACACAAAGTATGAGGTTTTTGGTATGTTCTCTTCCCTGCGCAATGAATTTTATACCTTTGTAATTTAAAATTCACACTTTATGACAACAACACTGAAGATTGACATCAGCAAAGTATTTGATTACGTTCCGGAACGTCTTGTTTTCAGCCGCCGTGATGAAGCAATTAAAGCTTTGAAGGCACTTTATGATAAAACCGGCAAAGGAAATGATTTCCTGGGATGGGTGCATCTTCCCTCTTCCATTACCGACAATCATCTGAGTGAATTGAAAAAAACAGCCCATATGCTTCAAAATGAAGCAGAAATTCTGGTTGTGACCGGAATTGGCGGGTCGTATCTAGGCACCCGTGCTGTGGATGAAGCTCTTTCCCATTCCTTTCAGCCCTGGCTGAAAAAAAACGACTTCCCACGATTACTGTATGCCGGGCAAAATATTAGCGAAGACTATATGGCTGAACTCCTTGAAATACTTGAAGATAAGTCATATGCAATCGCTGTTATTTCCAAATCGGGAACCACGACTGAACCTGCCCTTGCCTTTCGTATTCTCAGAGAGCATCTGGAAAAGAAGGTAGGGAAAGATGCTGCTGCACACCGTATTGTTGCCATTACCGATGCACATAGAGGAGCGCTGAAGCAACTGGCCGATTCCCAGGGCTATAAAACATTTGTCATACCTGACGATGTAGGAGGAAGGTATTCCGTTCTCACTCCGGTAGGACTGCTTCCTCTTGCAGTGGCAGGGCACGATATTGATGCTCTTGTTAACGGAGCACGTGCTATGGAAATGGCTACCTCGCCGGAAACAGCCTTTGAAAATAACCCCTCAGCTTTATATGCTGCCACCAGGAACACGCTTTACAGAAACGGGAAAAACATTGAAATTCTTGCCAGTTTTCATCACAAACTTGTATGGTTTGCCGAATGGTGGAAACAGCTTTACGGGGAAAGCGAAGGAAAGGATAACACAGGGATATTTCCTGCCAGCGTGAATTACACAACCGATCTTCATTCCATGGGGCAATATGTGCAAGAAGGTATGCGCTCTATTTTCGAATCGGTCATCACAGTAGAAAATCCAGCAAAAACGCTTCGTATACCACACGATGAAGTTAACCTGGATGAACTAAATTACATCAGCAACAAACGCATCGATGAGGTAAACAAAATGGCCGAACTCGGCACTTTGCTCGCGCATGTTGACGGTGGTGTTCCGAATATCCGCATTTCCATTCCTGCACTCACTGAGTCATCGGTAGGTGAACTGATTTACTTTTTCGAAATTGCCTGCGGAATCAGCGGTTATCTGCAGGGAATCAATCCGTTTGATCAACCGGGAGTTGAGGCCTATAAGAAAAATATGTTTGCACTGCTTGGAAAGCCAGGTTTTGAAGAGTTATCCAGGAAACTGAGAAACCGGTTGTAGATTTGCAAGGAAAGCGCCTTTCGAGGCACTCTCCCGCAAATCATTGAAAACCTCTCACTTTAAAAGTCCTTTCTGTGTAAGAAACCCGGTGATGATTTCATCCAGATCGGGTTTGCCGATTTCCTGCAGGTCATAGTAAACCCGTGTACTGGGTTTCTTTATTTTTATAATCCGGTTCAGATCGATGGGTGTTGCGATGACAACGCTATCACAATCAGTTTTATTGATGGTAGCTTCCAAATCCGCTAGCTGTTGTTTTCCGTAACCCATGGCTGGTAAAAGTGTTCCGATGCCAGGATAGGTTGCAAAGGTTTCTTTGAGCTTCCCCACAATGTAAGGTCTTGGGTCGACCAGTTCGGCAGCACCAAAACGTCTGGCAGCAACCACACCGGCACCGATTTTCATTTCACCGTGGGTCAGGGTAGGCCCGTCTTCTATCACAAGAACACGTTTTCCACGAATCATTTCAGGATGATCGACCCGGATAGGTGAAGCCCCGTCAACAACAACCGCCCGTGGATTCAGCATCTCAACATTTCTGCGTACGGTAAGAACATCCTGATGATCTGCCGTGTCAATTTTGTTGATCACCACCACATCGGCAATCCGCATCGTTACTTCGCCCGGATAGTACAAAACCTCATGTCCCGCGCGAAGAGGGTCGGCTACAGTTATCATCAGATCAGGCCTGTAGAAGGGAAAATCATTATTCCCTCCGTCCCAGAGAATGACATCACATCCCTTGGGGTCATTTTCGGCAGCACGCAGTATAGCTTCATAGTCCACGCCGGCATAAATTACGTTCCCTCTGATGATATGGGGTTCATATTCTTCCATTTCCTCAACGGTGCAATGATGTTTTTCAAGGTCTTCCAGCACGGAAAAACGCTGCACTTTTTGCTCTGCTAGATTTCCGTAAGGCATAGGATGGCGCACTGCCACAACCCGCAATCCTTTTTTCATCAAAATTTCAATAACCTTGCGGGAAGTCTGGCTCTTTCCGCACCCTGTCCTCACTGCTCCAACTGCAATGACAGGTTTGGATGAAACGAGCATGGTTTCCTTCCATCCGGCCAGCATAAAATCAGCCCCTGCTGCATTGACAACAGCACCCAGCGACATAACCCGGGTATAGGGCACATCACTGTATGAGAAAAGACAAACATCAGCATCAAGTTTCTTTATCAGTTCGGGAAGTTCCGACTCGTGGTAGATGGGAATTCCTTCGGGGTATAGTTTTCCTGCCAGTTCAGCGGGGTATTTACGTCCGTCGATATCGGGTATCTGGGCCGCTGTAAACGCTTTGACCCTGAAGTCCTCGTTGTCACGGAACAACACATTGAAATTATGAAAATCCCGGCCTGCAGCACCAATGATTATTACATTTCTTGCTTTCATATACCTGTCATTTTTAACGGTCTTCAAAAATAGATGTTCGTAACAAAATCGTGCAATTTCTTCCTCATGTTAAGAAACATATCTATTGACGCAACGTAAAAGAGGAAAAAGAAGTTTAATAAATAAACAGACTATGTTACCTTTGTTAAATAAGGTATGATTTTTGCTGAGTTTTAACTAAATTTTTCAGTGAACTTTCTGGCGCACATATACTTATCGGGCAATTCGGATGACGTAATATTCGGAAACTTTATCGGGGATTACGTAAAGGGAGCCGATTACAACCATTACTCCAGCGAAGTAAGGAAAGGCATCTTATTGCATCGTGCCATCGATTTTTATACTGACAGCCATCCGGTTGTGCGCCGCAGCAAATTACGTTTTGCCAATGCCTATCATAAATATGCCGGTGTTATTGTGGATATTCTGTACGATCATATACTTGCCATAAACTGGAATAAATTTTATCCGGAAGAACTTACCTGGTATACAGAACGTTTCTATTATCTGGTCGAATCCCGGTTCAATCAGTTGCCAAAGGGAATGCAGGGTTTTATTACTTCTCTGTTAAAAAACGACTGGTTGATGGCATACAGC
Organism: Bacteroidota bacterium; assembly: GCA_029571215.1. Classification (GTDB taxonomy): domain Bacteria; phylum Bacteroidota; class Bacteroidia; order Bacteroidales; family JAAYUG01; genus JAAYUG01. The sequence goes on along the minus strand of JAKPTE010000010.1, from coordinate 82,428 downwards.
ACTCTTCCAGGCATTGAACGGGTCCTGCGGGGAATGAGTCAAAAAACATCCTTGCCTGATGAAACCGATTTTGCCATGAACCTGTTGCGCACGCAATTTGACCAGATCTCTGCGGAATTCTTCGAATTTTTCCCTGATCTGATAAATTACGTTGAAAAAAATTTTGCCGTCGGGATTATCCACAAAAGAGAAAACCGTGCCTGAATACTTCAGCGCAGCATTTCCAGACGGCTGGCGTCCAGACGAAGGAAAATAAACAGCATCAGGGTAAAGGCCCAGAGAGAAGATCCTCCATAACTGACAAAGGGAAGTGGAATTCCTATAACCGGAAGCAGGCCGATAGCCATTCCAATATTTACAATAACGTGCAACAGAAACACGGAAGCAACACTGTATCCGAAAAAACGACTGAAACGTGATCTCTGCTTTTCTGCCATCTGAAAAAGCCGGAAAATCAGTAGTGCATACAAAACCAGTACCACCAGTGAACCCAGGAAACCCCATTCCTCTCCAATGGTACAGAAAATAAAATCGGTGCTCTGCTCTGGAACAAACTCCCCTTTGTTTTGTGTTCCTTTCAGAAATCCCTTTCCGAAAAATCCACCTGACCCGATGGCTATTTTTGATTGGTTCTGATTGTATCCAACCCCCTGGGGGTCCTGCTCAAGGTTCAGCATGATACGTACACGCTGCTTCTGGTAGCTATTCAGAAAATGGTCAAAAACATATTCCACGGAGAAGGTAAACGAAATGGAAGCAACGAGAATACCAAGGATTACAAACACTTTTTTGAGCCTGTAACGAATTGCAAGAAAGGCAATTACAAACAATCCAGTTACCAGACTTATTGTCCACTGCAAGAAGGAAGAAACTCCCAGGTGACCAATCCGGTCAATCAGATGCACAATGAACCAAAATGCAGCTGGAATGAATAATCCGACAATAACCTCTTTCCATTTTTTCTGCCAAAGATAGTAGCCGGCAGCTGAAAGAACAGCCAGAAGTAAAATAATGGTCAGTTTATCCAGAATCAGGGCCAGAAAAAAGAGAATTCCTGCCAGAATACCAATAATCAGTATAAACGGAGGCATTCCCTCGCGGTACATGGGAATGAGGAAAGCCAGAAAAACTATTGCTGACCCGGTATCAGGCTGCATAAGAATCAGGAGCATCGGCAGAATAATCAGAGCTCCGGCAATCAGTGTTGTCCTCAGGGTATCAGTTTTCAGGTTGAAGGTACTGTAAAACTTGGCCAATCCGAAACATACCGCAAGTTTGGCAAATTCCGAAGGTTGAATGTTAAACCATCCGAACGAGTACCATGACCTGGCATTGTTGATTTCCTTGCCGGCAACCAGAACGCCGGCAAGTGCAAGAATCCCGAATGCGTATATGACATAGGCAAAAAAGGTATAAAAGTTAACCTCAATCAGAATGGCTGAGAATGCAAGAAACAACGCCAGCAGGATAAACAGAAACTGACGGGTATACCGGGTAGAAATGTCAAACAAAGGATGATGGCTCTCGGTGTATACGGCAGCATAAACATTTAACCATCCTATTATGAGAAGGATCAGATAAATGACGGCCGTGAGCCAGTCAATCTTCGACCATATTTTTCCTCTTTGGGGCATTGTAGTATAGGAGATTTGCGTTTAAAACATGCTGTTCAAGCCATGGACGGGTAATGGTATCCGTAAGAAATTTCTCAATTATAAGGCTCGCAACGGGAGCTGCGTAGGTTGCTCCAAACCCACCATTTTCAACATATACCGATAGGGCTATTTTCGGATTATCTCTTGGTGCAAAGGCAATAAATATGGAATGATCGGCACCGTGTGGATTTTGCGCCGTACCTGTTTTCCCGCAAATAATTATATTGGGCAGCCTTGCAATAAGGGCAGTACCAGTTCCGGGGCCATTTACAGCCCCCTGCATTCCGTCGATTATCGGATTAAACAAGGATGAATCAATGGCTACGAAGTGCCTTTCCCTGAACTTCCTTTCCAATGTTTTGTTTTCGATTTCCTTTACACTGTGGGGAATGACGTAATATCCGCGATTGGCAATAATGGCAGCATAGTTTGCCATTTGCAGGGGCGTAATGCCCAGTTCACCCTGTCCGATGCCCAAAGAAATAATTGTGTAAGCATTCCATCGATTCTTACCGTAGTAACGGTTATAATAATCCTCAGCCGGAACAAAACCACCCAGCTCGTTGGGAAGATCGCTTCCCAGAACCTTACCAAACCCGAATGACATCACATACCTGCGCCATGCATTGTAGGCTTCTGTTGAATTTTTGTAATTCCGGTTTTCAATAATATTCCGGAATGTTAAAAAGAAGTAGGAGTTACAGCTGTTCTGAATGGCTCCGCGCAGATCGAGCGGTGAGGCATGGCTATGGCATCGCTTGAACATTCCTCCAATCTGAATACCCATGTTACAGCCGAACTCGGTCTGTGTACCAATTACGCCCTCCTTAAGTCCGATGAGAGCGTTCATAATTTTGAATGTGGAACCGGGAGGATATTTGGCCATGAGGGCACGGTTAAAAAGCGGTTTCAGTGTATCTTTTGCCAGTCGCGCATAATTTCCGGCACGTGCCCTTCCAACCAGTAAGGCAGGATCATATCCGGGAGAAGAAACAAGAGCAAGAATTTCACCTGTCTGCGGCTCAATTGCAACAATACTACCCCGCATGTTCTGCATGAGTTTTTCGCCATATTCCTGAAGGGCAAGGTCGATGGTAGTATAAAGATCCTCTCCCACTTCGGCATCCCGGTCAAATTTCCCGTCGGCGAACGAACCTTTCACACGTCCATGCACATCCACCAGCAAAACTTCCTGCCCTTTTCTGCCGCGAAGAGCCTCTTCGTAGGCCTTTTCAATCCCGCTGATGCCTATATAGTCTCCCATACGGTAATACGGATCCTTTTTGATAACTGATTTGTCAACCTCACCAACATACCCCAGCAAATGAGATGAACCGGAGGTATGGTATTTACGTAGTGTTCGCGGCTGAACGAAAAATCCGGGAAACTTATACAGCTGCTCCTGAAGCACTGCATATTCCTGAACAGAAATCTGCCGAACAAATTCGGATGGCTGATAGCGGGAAAAACGAAAAGCACTGTCAATGGCACGCCTGGCAGCATCAACTGTTATCCCGAGCATTTTGCATAGAGCCGCCGTATCAAAAGACTGAAGTTGGGACGGATTTACCAGCACATCGTATGCCGCCTGGTTGGAGACAATCAGCTTTCCGGTCCGGTCATATATAAGCCCACGGGCCGGATACCTGGTTACTATCCGCTGGCTGTTGCTTTCGGCCGACACCTTATAGGAACTGTCAATGATCTGAATATAGAACAGTTTACCGAATAGGGCAAGGAATCCGGCTGCTGCAAGAATGATAATGAACTTCTTCCTGTTGCTGAACGGATCCATGGTTATTTACGATAAACCAATGTGTCGGTTATCAAAATCAGAAGAATAGTCAACAAAGTACTTAACAGAACCCTCACCAGGGTGTAAAAAAAGTCTGTCAGCCTGAAGACTTCCAGGTAAAAAAGTACCATGTGATGGAGCAGTACCATAATAACAACATACCGCAGATACCATCCGAGGCCCATTGTGGAAATATGTGGACGCTGGCTGCTGTCGTATCCGTCACCCGGGGCAATAAGAGACAGCACACCCGGCCTCACAAACGCTGCAAAGACAGTGGCTGCTGCGTGCAATCCCGGTGTGTGCATAAACATATCGATTGTGATTCCAAGCAGAAAACCGGCAGGAATCAATATCCAGAAAGAGATCTCAAAAGGAAGTACCAAAAGAAACATTATATACAGGTAGGGATTGATATACCCGCTCAGCTGGATATTATTGAGAATCCATACCTGAACGAGAACCATTAGGATAAATGTTATGCTGTATGACAGGGTACTTCGTATCATCGTCCTGAAGCTGATTCAAGTTGCAGTTGTTCGGTGCGCAAGCGGTTTCGGATAATAAACACCCATTGCAGTTTTCTGAAGTCATTGGCCAGCAAAACATCGACCGAATAAAAACTGCCTCCTTCAATATGGTATTTTTCGACAAATCCTATCCACAACTTTTCAGGAAAAATGGATGAAAGGCCGCTCGTAACCACCGTATCTCCCGGTAAAATGCGGATGTCGTGAGGAATATCCTTAAGCACAACTCTTTTGTAGGAACGGCCGGGCCATTCAACAGTACCAGGTTCACGGCTGCCCTGCAGCCTTCCGCTCACTTTCAGATCGCGGTTCAGTAAGGAAATAACCAGGGAGAAATGCGGCGAGACGGATACAACGATTCCCACTACTCCCCTGTCAGTTGCTACTGCCATGTCAGGAGCTACTCCATCATCACTCCCCTTGTCGATAGTAAGATAATTGTACTGGCTGGTAACAGAATTGCTCACCACCCTCGCGTGCATGTATTCATACTGGCGCAGTTTCCCGGAATCAGCCATTGGAGTAAACCCTTTTCCCGGGTCGCGGTAGGCACTTCGAAGCAAACTGCGCAACCTGGCATTCTCTTCGGCCAGCTGGCGGTTTGTTTCACGTAAAGCAAAATACTCGCGGAGTCTGTTCACCCTCGAATAATAGTTATACGACATTCTCTGCAATGCATTCACTGCCAGAGGCCTATGATAGTCATTTTTCTGAAAGAGGATTATTAGAGCTAACGACTCAAACAGGATAAAAAGAAACACATGCGAAAAACGTTTGAGTATCAGAAAAAGCTCTTTCATTCTTTCAGTACATAATATACCTGTTTATCGCATCAAAAAAGTAGAGAAACGTTCCAGGTTTTTCAGGGCGATACCGGAGCCTCGCGCAACGGCATGCAAAGGATCCTCGGCTACATGGAACGGTATATTGATTTTATCTGTCAGGCGCTTGTCGAGGCCGCGGAGCAAAGCACCTCCTCCGGCCAGGTAAATTCCCTTGCTCACAATATCGGCATACAGCTCCGGTGGAGTTCTTTCCAGAACGGATATGATCGCCGATTCAACCTTGGAAAGCGATTTGTCGAGGCAATGGGCTATTTCCTGGTACGAGATGGGTATTTCTATGGGCATGGCGGTCATCAGGTTGGGTCCCCGCACTACAAAATCAGGCGGCGGATTATCCAGGTCAGGAAGGGCAGAACCCACATTGATCTTGATGTCTTCGGCAGTGCGTTCACCGATTTTAATGTTATGCTGGTGACGCATATAAGTCTGTATATCAGCAGTAAATCCGTCACCGGCAATCCGGATGGATTCATTGCAGACAATTCCTCCCAGGGCTATGACAGCTATTTCCGTAGTACCTCCCCCGATGTCCACTACCATACTTCCTTCAGGAGCTTCCACATCAAGACCAATTCCAAGGGCAGCAGCCATTGGTTCGTAGATCATGTAAACATCTCGCCCTCCGGCATGCTCCGATGAATCGCGCACAGCACGTACTTCCACTTCGGTACTGCCGGAGGGAATGGATACCACCATCCGGAGGGAAGGTGTAAACAAACGCTGCCGTGGATTGATCATTTTAATCATGCCCCTTATCATCAGTTCGGCAGCGTTGAAATCGGCTATGACCCCGTCTTTTAAAGGCCGTATGGTTTTTATGTTTTCATGCGTCTTTCCGTGCATCTGCCGTGCCTTTTCCCCAATGGCAATCAGTTTTCCGGTAGTCTGATCAATGGCAACAATACTCGGTTCGTCAACAACAATTTTGTCGTTATGAATTATAATGGTATTTGCCGTTCCCAGGTCAATCGCAATCTCCTGAAATAATGAAAGAAAACTCATATTGGCTCAATTTGGCTGTAATGTTAATAAAATTTTGATGTTTTCTGGTTCACGGACAGAGAATTTAGTGTTTAAAATGCCGGTAACCTGTAAAAACCATTGCCATACCATGGGCATTACAGAAATCAATAGAATCCTTGTCACGCACTGATCCTCCCGGCTGAATAACAGCCATTACACCAGCCTCATGGGCAATTTCAACCGAATCGGCAAACGGGAAAAAGGCATCGGAAGCCATAACAGCTCCCTTCAGGTCAAAACCGAAGGAATTGGCCTTAGCAATGGCCTGTCGCAGGGCATCAACCCGCGAAGTCTGTCCAACGCCACTGGCCAACATCTGCCGGTTTTTAGCCAACACAATGGCATTCGACTTTGTATGTTTCACCAGCTTGTTGGCAAACAGAAGATCCGTAATCTGATCATCTGTTGGTCTTTTGTCGGTGACACATTTCAAATCCTCCCGGGTTTCGATGTGTTTGTCCCTGTCCTGAACCAGAACCCCGTTCAATACGGTTCTGAACTGTTTGTCCTGCAAAAGAATACTTTGCATGGCCAGAATGATCCGGTTCTTTTTCCCCCGCAGAATGGCAAGAGCCTCCTCATCATATCCTGGAGCTATCATTACTTCGAAAAAGATTTTATCCATTTCGGATGCTGTAAGAGCATCGATACGCCGGTTGGCAATGATCACGCCACCATAGGCAGAAACAGGATCACCGGCCAGAGCGTCTTTCCAGGCCTGTACCAAATTGGTCCGGCTGGCAAAACCACAGGCATTGTTGTGTTTAATAATGGCCACCGAAGTTTCTTCAAAATCACTTATCAGATTGACGGCAGCATCAATGTCGAGCAGATTATTATACGAAATTTCCTTTCCGTTGAGCTTCTCGAACATTTTATCGAAATCACCATAGAAATATCCTTTCTGATGTGGATTTTCCCCGTATCGCAGGGGAGTTCCCGAAGGAATACTTTGTTTGAAAGAAGGTAGTTCAATCTCCCTGGAAAAATACTGATAAATGGCAGTATCATAGTGGGAACTCACATCAAATGCCCTGATGGCAAATCGTCTTCGCTCTTCCAAAGAGACTTCCCCCCTGCTATTTTGCAATATGTCGAGCAGTTCTCCATACTGGTTACGCGAAGAAACTACCAGAACATCCTGAAAATTTTTAGCAGCTGCCCTTATCAAAGAAATTCCTCCGATATCAATCTTTTCTATGATTTCAGCCTCACCGGCACCTGAAAGAACTGTTTCTTCAAAAGGGTACAAATCAACAATAACCAGATCAATATAAGGCAACTGATAATCGCTCATCTCCCGCTGATCCGAAATGTTGTTCCTTCGGGCCAGTATGCCGCCGAAAACTTTCGGATGCAGCGTTTTGACCCTCCCGCCAAGGATGGACGGATACCCGGTAAGGTTTTCCACCGCAGTCACAGGGATCCCAAGTTCCTGAAGAAAAGTCTGGGTGCCTCCTGTAGAATATATGGTTACACCAAGTTCTTTAAGATACTTCACTACCGGCTCCAGCCCGTCTTTATAATATACTGAGATAAGAGCTGACCGGATTTTCTTCTTGTCGTTCATGGTATAAGGTTATTAGTGTTGGCAAAAATAGCAATTCCCTACAAAACTGGGAAAAACAAATTTTCGCAGAGTTTTTTACAGGAAGCTGGCCCCATCCCGTCCCATAAAAAAAGACCACATCAAAAACAAGCAGATAGTATATTGTTGAATTTTTTAGGCTCTCGTTATGCGAAGTGAGCTAATGCATAGTGCGATAGTGCTAAGCATTAGCATCGGGGTTAACCCCGATGAAGCGAAGATTCATCGGCCTGTACGGTGATGGGGATGTCTTAAATCTTCGTTTTTCGACATCAGCATGAAGAAATTTAATAAATCAGTTGGTTGGCGCTGCGTACACCAATCAGCTGATTTATTGATAATTAAAAATTCTGCTTCTAAATTCAAAATGACAGATTGATTCTTTTAAGGCAGCCCCATCGGTTTCAATTGCAGAATCTGGGTTTATTCGAAAATTGCAAGTAACTTTACAACCCGATAGCCAAAAAAATACGTTATGAAGGTCATTAAAACCCGGTTATTAAAGACTCTGAAGCTCCTCAAAGAAAGCTTTCTTTTTGCATGGCATGCCGTAGGAGTTAACCGGCTTCGCACACTATTATCATTGCTTGGCATAACCATTGGTATTTTTGCTATTATATCGGTTTTTACGATGATTGATTCCCTTGAATGGAACATCAGGAACAGCATTAGTTCTTTGGGCGATGATGTGATCTATATTCAGAAATGGCCCTGGTCATTTGAATCAAATTACCGGTGGTGGGATTATCTGAAACGGCCCGTCCCCAAATACTCTGAATACGAAGAACTGAAAAGGAGAACTAATACTGCCCAGGCGGTGGGGATTTACGTTGCCGGACAGTTTATGGTAAAATACAGGAACAACTCGGCCAATGATATCATTGTCTGGGCCAACAGTCACGAGTTCAACCAGATACGACCAATTGAATTCGAAAAAGGACGCTATTTCACGGAAGCAGAATCAAGGGCTGGGCGAAATGTGGCCATAATTGGCAATGAACTGGCTTCCAAATTGTTTCAGGGTCAGGATCCGCTGGGGAAGGAATTCAAAATCGGCGCATTCAAATTCCGGGTAATCGGGGTGCCCATCAGGGAAGGAAATAACATTTTCGGAGGAGGTAGTCTCGACAACGTTGTGGTAATACCCCTGAATGCTGCCCGAAATTTGATTGATCTGCGCAACGACCGCAGTGAACCAACCATAATGGTAAAAGCAAAACCCGGAGTTGCCCTTCAGGAAATGATGGATGAAATGGAAGGACTCATGCGTTCCATCCGCAGGCTGAAACCCACACAGGAAAGCAATTTCGCATTGAATCAGGCCAGCATACTCAACAGAGGCCTGGACCAGATTTTCGGGGTCATCAAAATTGCCGGATGGTTTATCGGTATCTTTTCCATTATTGTGGGCGGGTTCGGAATAGCTAACATCATGTTTGTTTCGGTAAAGGAGCGGACTAATATCATTGGCATCCAGAAAGCGCTGGGAGCAAAAAACTATTTTATCCTTACGCAGTTTTTGTTCGAAGCGGTTCTTCTGGCTGTTGCCGGCGGTATTCTTGGCCTGCTTGTTGTTTTTCTCGGGGCCCTCTGGATCCGGACGTCGACCACCTTCTATGTCTTCCTTTCCTTCGATAACATTCTGATGGGAGTGATGATTTCGGCCACCATCGGAATTCTTTCAGGAATCTTCCCTGCGCGGAAAGCAGCTCTCCTTAATCCGGTGGAAGCAATTGCCACCACCTTCTGAGGAATTTTTTAACCATGCCTTCAACTAAAGTGCCTGTGCCAGGATGATAAAATCCTCCACGCTCAGATTTTCGGGTCTTAGCTCCGCGATACCGGGAAACTTTTGGAGCAGTTCCGGATACCCGGACAGGGAGTTGCGCAACATCTTCCGCCGCTGGTTAAATGCCGCTTTTACAATATTCTTCAGTTTCCAGAAATCGCAGTCTGGAAGAGTTTCTTTTCGCATAAGACGAATTACGGCCGATTTCACTTTGGGAGGAGGAAAAAACACATGCTCTCCAACAGTAAAAAGATATTCAACCGAATAGTGTGCCTGCAGCAGAACACTCAGAATGCCATAATCCTTGTCCCCCCCGGGTGAAGCTATCCGTTCAGCAACTTCCTTTTGCACCATACAAACCATGAAGGGAATTTTGTTATAATAATCGAGAAGCCTGAAAAAAATCTGGCTCGAAATATTGTACGGCAAATTCCCGGCCAAACCTACCTGAAAAGGAAACAGATCCTCAAGCGAAAGCGAAAGGAAATCACCGGTTATCAGCCTTTCTCCGAGTTCAGGAAAACGTTCCTTCAAAACGACTGCCGCCTCCGGATCAATTTCAACAGCATAGAAATTCTCCCCAAATGCATGCAAAAGATACTCTGTGAGAATTCCCTTTCCCGGACCTATTTCCAAAAGGGGCAGGGAAGAAATGCAGGGCACCGAAGCGGCTATTTTGCGGGCAATGTTGGCATCGGTCAGAAAATGCTGTCCCAGATGTTTTTTTGGACGTACATAAACCATGCGGAAGTTTTTATGCTTCGCTTCAAAATTACTAACTTTGCCGCCTAAAAAACAGAGCGGTGCGTATTTTTCGCAATATTCAGGATTGTTGTGATTTCCGGAAGCCTGTGGTTACTATCGGCACTTTTGACGGAGTGCACAGGGGTCATGAGGTAGTGCTCAGCGCTCTGAATGATATCGCCCGAAATACAGGAGGAGAGTCGGTTGTCATTACGCTCTGGCCGCACCCTCGGGCCGTTCTTCAGCCTGAAGGCGGGAATATCCGCATCCTCTCAACCCTCAATGAGAAGGTGATGCTTCTGGAACAAAAGGGTATTGATAACCTCCTGGTGTTACCCTTTACGCGGGAGCTTGCTTCCCTGAGCCCGGAAGAGTTTCTCCGATTTTACCTTGTTGAGAAAATCAAGGTACGTACCCTGGTGGTAGGTTTTGATCATCAGTTCGGGAAAAATCGTGAAGGTGACATTGCATTCTTACGTTATTTTGCCGCACAGAATTCCATTGACGTATATCAACCAGATGCTCATCTTGTTGACGGACAAAAAGTTAGCTCCACTCTCATCCGGAAATTACTGGAACAGGGGCAGGTTGAGCAGGCGAACACGTTTCTTGGGTACGTATATCCGCTTACAGGCAAAGTTACCGGAGGAAGTCGTATTGGACGTACCATCGGATTCCCGACAGCCAATATCGAACCGGAAGATCCGCTGAAGCTTGTTCCCGCGGGTGGCGTATATGCCGTCACAGTGCTGGCAGACGGAATGTGGAGACAGGGTATGCTGAACATCGGCTGGCGTCCAACCATTAACGACAACTTACTGAACCAGACCATCGAAGTACACATCTTTGATTATGATCAGGATTTGTACGGTAAAAATCTTACCTTAGCATTCCATTTCAGGCTCCGCGACGAAATGAAATTCAGCAATGTGCAGGAACTGAAACAGCAACTTGAACGGGATGCAATGCATACCCGTTTATTGCTTGCATCTGTAAACATGAAACAATGAGATGACTATGAATACCACTACCACACAAGAAACTAAAACCCTGCCGTACAGGGTCAAAGACATCAGCCTGGCTGATTTCGGGCGGAAGGAAATTGAAATTGCCGAAAAAGAAATGCCGGGCCTGATGGCCATCAGGAAGAAATATGCGGCTTCCAAACCATTAAAAGGAGCGCGTATTACCGGTTCGCTGCATATGACCATCCAGACCGCTGTATTGATCGAAACCCTCCGTGAGCTGGGGGCTGAAGTCCGCTGGGCGAGCTGCAACATTTTCTCCACCCAGGATCATGCAGCAGCGGCCATTGCAAGAGAAGGAATTCCCGTGTTTGCTTGGAAGGGTGAAACTCTCGAAGAATACTGGTGGTGTACCGAACAAGCTCTCACCTTCCCCGGAGGTCTGGGGCCCAATCTGATTGTTGACGACGGGGGTGATGCTACCCTGATGGTACATTGGGGCGTTCAGGCCGAAAAAGATCCATCTTTCCTCAACAGAAAACCGGGGAGCAGGGAAGAAGAAATCATTCTGAACAAACTCAGGGAAACGTATTCCAGGGAACCGGGTAAGTGGACCCGTATCGCCGCAGGAATCAAAGGCGTTTCCGAAGAAACCACCACCGGGGTACACCGGCTTTACCAGATGAAAGAAAAAGGAACACTTCTTTTCCCTGCCATCAATGTCAACGATTCCGTCACTAAATCAAAATTTGACAACCTATACGGATGCAGGGAATCTCTTGCCGATGGCATCAAGCGGGCCACCGATGTAATGATTGCCGGCAAGGTAGTAGTGGTCTGTGGTTACGGTGATGTGGGTAAAGGCTGTGCCCGATCCATGCGGTCCTACGGAGCCCGGGTTCTTGTAACCGAAATAGATCCTATCAACGCCCTTCAGGCTGCCATGGAAGGATTTGAAGTTACCACCATGGAGGATGCTTTAAAGGAAGGAAACATCTTTGTTACCGCTACCGGCAACTGTGATGTGATCACCATAGAGCACATGGAACGAATGAAAGATCAGGCCATTGTATGCAACATTGGTCATTTTGACAACGAAATCCAGGTTGATAAACTGGAAGCTTACCCGGGTATTATGAAAACCAATATCAAGCCCCAGGTTGATAAATATACCTTTCCGCAGGGTCATTCCATCTTTCTGCTGGCCGAAGGACGCCTGGTTAACCTGGGTTGTGCCACAGGCCATCCCTCATTTGTCATGAGCAACTCATTCTCCAATCAGGTGCTGGCACAAATTGACTTGTGGACACACAACTATCCTGTTGATGTGTACAGGCTTCCCAAGAAACTCGACGAGGAAGTGGCAAGGCTTCATCTTGATCAACTGGGAGTTAAACTGACCAAACTTACGCCCAAACAGGCTGAGTACATCGGTGTTCCCATCGATGGGCCCTATAAGCCTGAGCACTATCGTTATTAATGCTTTCTCTGTCATCTGGAAAACCAACCGGAACACTCTCCCAGGTATCGAAGCGATGGGTGAAGTTGCATAATACCTATTCCTGAAGGAAAACACCAAAAAAAAATGCAGGGAGCTATTTGTGCCAAAATACTTCAATTGCTGATAAGCAGGTAATTTCCGCTAAGGGTGGTACGATACTGTTTAAGGGGTTTGGATGCAGGCCCTTTTTGAGGGAATCCGTCGAGGAAAAGTCCGAATTCTGAGCCGCAGCAAGGGCAGGAAGCAATCCAGCCATCGTTGTCAACGTTCAGTTTACACCTCTGTTCAAAAGCTTTATAGGTACATGTCAGCTCAAATGCCTGGTAATCATATACATCCTTCCTGATGATAATGATGCCATTCAGTCCTTTATCAGGAACAATGTAATGCCCTCCTACCCCCACATTGGCCAGATCACCGGCCAGCGTAAGGTAAAAATTGACATATACATAGGGAACATATTCTTCCTGCTTATCGCACCCTGTTGCTGCATTCAGCAGAAAAAAAGTAATGAAAAAAATCGTTACCTTTGAAAAAAACGTCTTCACGGGACAAATTTATGTAAAAGTACGCATATCTATGAAAAATGGAGAAAGGAATGCCGCGGAAAGCTCCTTTGGAAATACAGGTAAACAAATAGTTTTGATGCTGCTTGTTCTTTTGCTATGCTTTCCCTCGTCATTCGGACAGGAAAGCAAAAAAGTGCGATCGGCCAAAAAGAAGGCCGAAAAAGTGAGAGTGGAGCAGAAAAAACAGGCCATCAAAGAACAGGAAGCCAAAAAGAAAAGGCATTTCAATCTTCAGAGTAAAGAAGTGCAGCAACGGATGAAGGAAAATGAAAAACTGACAAAAAAGCATTACAACAATAAAACCAGGAGAAATCCGCTGGAGGGAATATTCAACCGCAAATCAAAACGCCGCCATGGACGATAGTATAGTTACTATTCTGATTACCATTTTGGTTACCCTGATTGCCATCATCTCACAAATCAGAAAAAAAGGGACAGGGCCTGTTTCAACAGGGAAACCTACCAGAGACATCTTTTCCGAGCCATTTCCTACGCAAATTCCGGATGATCCCGGAGAAGTGATCCGCAAATTTTTCGGTGAAGTATCACCGACACCAACATACAATTCTGACAAGGAAGGGTATCCCCAAACGGTTAATCAGGAAGGCAAAACCAATCCTGAACCGGTTTATGAAACGTATCAGGGAGGGGATCTTACAGAACCTGAAGAAATTCGGCGCGAAAAAGAGGACCTTCTTTCCAGGGAAGGAATTCCTGCCACCATATCTTATTCATCACAGGCCGAAAAAGAAGCTTTTGCCGATGTTTCCGTTTCCATTGCTTCGGCCGAAATCAAAGGAAACAAAGCATATGACGAGGAATTTCAGTCAAGACACCCTTTACTGGAAGATGTTGACTGGAGAAAAGCCATTATTTATTCCGAAATTCTTAAACGAAGAGACAACTTCTGATGCTTTTGCATTCCAATAATCTGAAAAACAGACTATTTTTTCATTTTTTCTGTTGCATATTTTGAACTTTTTTTTATTTTTGCATGGAAGGGTTCCGGGTAAACCGGAATTCTTTTTGTTTTTTCAATCCCTGTAATTTTCCGGAGGAAGAAATTATGAACAACACATCGTATGTTACAGCCGATGGTCTGCAAAAGCTGAAAGCAGAACTCGACCACCTGAAAAATGTGGAACGTCCCGCTATCAGCCGGATGATTGCCGAAGCACGCGATAAGGGCGATCTGTCGGAAAACGCAGAATACGCAGCCGCCAAGGAAGCTCAGGGAATGCTCGAGCTGAAGATTAAGAAACTGGAAGATCTGATCGCCAATACAAGGATCATAGACGAAACCAAAATCAATACCAGTTTCGTTCAGATCCTGAACCGGGTAAAAATTAGAAACATCCTCAACAACCAGATAATGGAATATACCCTTGTTTCGGAAAGCGAAGCCAATCTGAAAGCAGGTAAAATTGCCATCAGCACCCCAATTGCGAAAGCGCTCCTTGGAAGAAAAGTGGGAGAAGTTGTGGAAGTCAAAGTCCCTTCCGGGGCACTGAAACTCGAAATACTCGACATTTCAATTTAATCTGCATACCATGGCTACCATTTTCAGCAGAATTATCAGCGGAGAGATCCCCTGTTACCGAATTGCGGAAAATGAGAAGTTTTTCGCTTTTCTCGATATCAATCCTCTGGCCAAAGGACATGTGCTGGTGGTTCCCAAAAAAGAAACTGATTACCTTTTCGATTTGGGCGATTCTGACCTTTCCGAAATCATGGTCTTTGCGAAACGAATTGCCCGGGCAATTGAAAAGGCTGTACCCTGTAAGCGTATAGGTGTTGCCGTTATCGGTCTTGAAGTTCCCCATGCCCATATTCATCTGGTTCCGCTGAATTCAATGGACGACATCAACTTTTCCAATCCGAAACTAAAGCTTCCCCCCGAAGAAATGGAAGCCATCGCCTCGGCAATTAGAAAATACCTTGTTTAGGAATTCAACGAATTCGCACAGGCTATAGCAAAACGGATAACGGATTGTGCGAAGTCCGGAAACTTATTTCAATCGCGAAGGATTGTTCTTAATAAAGTCCTTCCAGCCCGAATATCCCGATGATTTTGTTACGGGAATTTTCTGAAAACAGTGGCATATAGCAACAGCAAGTCCATCAGTAGCATCCAGCTTCACGGGCATTGCATCAATATGCATCATCTGCTGAAGGATGCTGGCAACCTGTTCCTTGGAAGCGCTGCCAATGCCGGTAATGGCCATTTTGATTTTTCTGGGGGCATATTCATATACTGGAATGTTTTTGTGGAGGGCAGCAGCAATAGCCGCTCCCTGTGCACGGCCCAGCTTCAGCATTGACTGCACATTTTTCCCATAAAACGGTGCTTCAATTGCCAGTTCGTCCGGGTGGTATTTTTCTATCAACGACAAGGTACATTCAAAAATCCGGGAAAGTCTTTCGAAATGATGCTCACTCTTTTTCAATTTCAGCACGTCAAGGGCAATTAGTTCAGGATTTTTCCCGGATGTGCGAATAATGCCATACCCCATCACGTTGGTACCCGGATCAATGCCCAGGATGGTTCTTGTTTTCCGTTCTGCCATAATGAATCTCAGAAAATCCTGTAATCGGCACGGATACCTTTCAATTTGTTGAACCCGAAGCCGGTAACAGGTTTTCGTGCCGCCTTTGTCACAGGCCAGTGTCCTTCGCTAATATATGTAAGCACCGCTTTCAGTTCTGCTTCCTCCGGATCGCCGAAATCATGGGTCAGATCGTCGCCTACGTAATAATCGGCTGGCAATCCGTCAAAGTAATCCCCAAAACCATTGGCATTGGTAAGCTTAAAACAGATAGGTACAAAGAAATATGGGTCGGGCTTGAAATCAAAAGCATACATACCAACGGGTTTCCCGTAGGTACTGTCACCGGCAGTAATCGTCGGAATCCAGGGACTGAGTCCGTTCATCAACACCTCACTTGCTGAAGCCGTACCACGGCCCGCAATATAGAACAATCTACTTAGAGCAGGCGACTGCACGTTGTTCGGGACCGTAAGAATGGTGTCATAGGAAGAACGGTCTGTATTATGCTCCATTTTTACAAGCACTTTCCCGGCAGCTGCAGAAGAAGCAAGAAGCCCTGACAAATGAACGGCAACGTTCATTTCTCCTCCTCCGTTGTACCGCAGATCAACAATCATCTCGTCAATATTTTCGGAAAGGAAGAAATTAAAGGCGCTGTCCAATTCTGCCACCGAAGGAGTTATAAACGTTTCAAAAACCAGATAGCCGGTTTTCTTTGTTCCAGCCTGCAGTACCCCTTTGTACAAGACAGAATTGATGGCTACTGCCTTTTTGGCGGAAGTAACCGTATGCTCCTGACCCTGCAGATCAATGAAAACAAAGGTGTTTTCCACCCCTGCCTCATTTTTTCCTAGCAAGGCCGTAACATCCACCCCCGGTTGTATAAGGGTTCCGTTTATGCTCTTGATAATCCACCCCCTGGACACACCGGCTGCCTTCAGGGGAGAATCGTTATAAATAAACACAATGCGCAGGTTGCCTTCTACATCCGCACCAATACTGATCCCATGCCCATAATACGTTCCTTCGTTGAAATAGTTGAGGAATTCCGTCCTGTCCATGATAAAACTATACCGGTCTTTCTTGTAGCGCAATGCATCCAGAAACGCATCCGGAGTGCTGTAATTGGCACTGTTGACTGTTGGCAGATCATGATTCCATAAATACCAGTATTGCATTACGGAAAAGATCTTTTTTTTCACACTGAGATATTGATCAGTTTGTGTGGGCTGATCTTCCCCTTCCTCTTTTTTACAGGAATAAACAAGAACAACAAAAAGCATCAGCAACAGAAGCCATCTGCCAGGCAACAGAAAACGAATATGAACCGTTTTTTTCATTTGATCAGGCCTTTTTTCGTATGGGATATTTCTGAACAAAAATACCTGTAACAATCAGTACAAGTCCTATAAAGGTAGTATAGAAAATGGACTCGCCCAAGATAAAATGGATAAAAATGAGGGAGAGAAAAGGAAACAGGTACATTAGCGTACTGATCTGGTCAGGAGCACGGCTATAACGAAGGGCTTTCAGCCAGAATACAAAAGTGATTCCCATTTCAAAAATTCCAATGTATGCGGCTGCCAGAAATCCCTTCCAGCCTGGCCATACCAGACGGCCCATCAGCAATGTAAATAGCACTATGTAGAGCGTTGCAAAAAGAAAATTAAGAAAAAGCTTGCTTTCTTCAGGACGGGTATCTTTTACATTGAAAAGCCAGAAGAAGGACCATATAATGGAGCTGCCAAGGGCCAGAATTACTCCGACAGGATCCTGAATATGAAAGCCTGATAGATTGCCACGTGTAGCAATCAAAAAAGCTCCAATAAAACAAATGATCAGGGCCAGGTAACTTCGGATTGTAATGGCATTTTTCAGAAACGGAACAGACAAAAACGATAGAATTACAGGCCATACCATATTTAATGGCTGTGCCACCTGTGCCGGCAGAAGGGAATATGCCTTGAAAAGAATAAGATAGTACAGAAAAGGATTTAAAAAGCCCAGAAGAGCAGAATGCCAGTAATTTTGCCCCGATTGCCGGAACAAACCCGCTACCCCGTTGGAAAAGGAGCCTACGATAAAAAGAACAACAAGAGAAATAATGGAACTGTAAAGCAATAGGACGGGGAAATCCATATACCCCAAAGCAATTTTGAAAGCAGTTGCCACTGTCGACCAGAACAGGATGGTCAACCCTGCAAACAGGTATGCTTTTGCCTGATGGTGCATCACATCAGGTATTTATCATTAATAATTAAGACCGCCACTAGTCGATCCACTCAAAATCGGTATAAGGTATTAGCACAGCGGGAACGGCGATACCGCGATCAGTTTGATTGTTTTCAAGAATGGCAGCCACAATCCTGGGTAAAGCCAAAGCACTTCCGTTGAGTGTATGGGCCAGCTGGGTTTTCTTGCTTCCGTTTTCCCTGAACCTCAATTTCAGCCGATTGGCCTGAAAGGATTCAAAGTTGGAAACCGAACTTACCTCAAGCCATTTCTTTTGTGCCGCAGCGTACACTTCAAAGTCATAGGTTAGAGCCGAAGTAAAGCTCATGTCTCCCCCGCAAAGCTTCATGATCCGGTACGGGAGTTGAAGTTTCTTAACCAGCATTTCGACATGGGCCACCATTTCGTCCAGGGCCTGATATGACTTTTCGGGATGGGCAATCTGAACAATTTCCACCTTGTCAAACTGGTGTACACGATTAAGCCCCCGCACATCCTTGCCATAAGATCCCGCCTCTCTTCTGAAACAAGGGGAATAGGCCACTGTTTTCACCGGCAACTCATCCGCTTCAAGAATCACGTCCCTAAAGATATTGGTCACAGGAACCTCGGCCGTTGGAATCAGATAAAGATTGTCAACAGGTACCTGATACATCTGTCCTTCCTTGTCGGGAAGCTGACCGGTGGCAAATGCACTGTCTTCATTCACCATCAGGGGAGGCAGCACTTCCTGGTACCCGGCTTTAATGGCTTCATCAAGAAAGAAATTGATCAATGCCCTTTCCAGCTTAGCTCCTTTTGCACGGAACAGCGGGAAACCAGCACCTGTGAGTTTGGTACCGGTTTCAAAATCGATGATATTATACTTCTTTCCCAGATCCCAATGCGGCCAGGCATTTTCCGGAAGCACAGGCATCAAACCCCCTTCCTTTACCTTCACATTTGATTCAGCTCCGGCCCCTTCCGGAACAGAATCATGCGGCAGGTTGGGTATCTGCACCAACAATTCCTGAAGCCTGGCGGTTACTTCGTCCATCTGATCCAACAGATTTTTCACTTCCTCCTTGATGCGTGCAGTCCGCTCCTTGGCTTGCTGAGCTCCATCTGGATTTCCGTTCTTTATCAGAATACCTATTTCTTTTGATAACCGGTTTGATTCGGCCTGCAACTGGTCGCTTTGCACCTGCAAAGACCTTCTTTGATCATCAAGAGCAATTATCTGATCAATCAATGCTGTATTGGTAAACTTTTTCTTTGCCAGCCGACGGATGACTTCATCCCGGTTTTCCCTGATTACTGTTAGTGTCAACATAACCGATTATATAAATAAAAAACTCCTGACACCTGAGGAACAGGAAATATCAGGAGAAAATACAGTGCGGAAAACCCGCATAATGTTTATTCATTCAGAGGAACTACCGAAACGTAAGAACGGTCTTTGGCTCTCTTCCGGAATTCCACCTTGCCGTCAACAAGGGCGAATAAGGTATGATCCTTGCCCATACCGACATTCCGTCCCGGATGATGCACGGTACCTCTCTGCCGTACGATAATATTTCCTGCCTTCACAACCTGTCCGCCGAAAATTTTAATTCCCAGCCGTTTGCTTTCTGATTCACGGCCATTTCGGGAACTGCCTGCGCCTTTTTTATGTGCCATATCAGTATAGTTTAGAACTGATTATTATTCGTTTGATTTTTCTTCATCAGTTTTCTTGGGTGCCCTTTTTACCTTAGGTTTTGCCGCAGCTTCCGTTTCGCCCGTCTCCTGAGCCTGAGTTTTGGTTCGGGACGTTTTCTTCGGAGCTTTAACAACAGGTGCAGCAGTTTCCTCAACCGGTGTCTGGGCAATTGACTCTGCTTCAGGCTGGGTCACCGGTTCTTCCACCTTTGTTGTTTTTTCTTTCCGGGCGGCTTTCTTAGGCTTTCCACTTTCAAGAATATCTTCTATTTCAATCTGTGTAAGATACTGCCTGTGTCCTTTGAGCACCTTATAGCCTTTTCTGCGTTTCTTTTTGAAAATAAGCACTTTATCACCCTTCAGATGGTCAAGGATTCTGGCTGAAACAACAGCACCTTCAATAACAGGGTTGCCAACAATGACCTTTCCGTCGTTTTCAATGAGAAGTACCTTGTTAAACTCAACTTCGGAACCTACTTCACCCTTAAGGCGGTTTACGAACAGTTTACCGTTCTTCTGAACTTTCATCTGCTGTCCGGCAATATCAACAATAGCGTACATTTCACAAGAATTTGATTTTCAACTTGGGAGTGCAAAAATAGTAAAGTTATTATGAACTGCAAAAAAATTGTTTTTCCAGTATGTAAAAAGAGCAATCTGCCAGGAGCCGGCGAGTCGAAAATTCATTATGCCCGGTTTATAATTGTTCGGCTGACTGAAATTTATACTTATATTTGTCATCAGCATTGACAATGACGAGGGAATGAAACGGATCCGTTTAAACGTTTTGGGGATATCATATAGTCAGACGCAATCGGGAGCATATGCTCTGGTACTTGCTGAAGAAAACGGGGACAGGCGTATCCCGATTATCATTGGCGCCTTCGAAGCCCAATCAATTGCCATCCAGCTCGAAGGCCTCAAACCACCCAGACCACTGACCCACGACCTGTTTATGAATTTTGCCCTAGCCTACCGGATAAACATCCTGGAAGTGACAATTTATAAGTTGGAAGAAGGTGTATTTTATTCCCACCTCCTTTGCGATGACGGAAAAACAAAAATCACTGTGGATGCCCGGACTTCGGATGCAGTAGCCCTTGCCCTCCGATTCAACTGCCCTATTTATACTACTGAAGAAGTTATCAACAGAGCAGGTATTAAGCTCGAAATTAACAAAGAAGCCAGCGAAGAACAAGAAAAGAACGAAGAGGATTACCTAAACGTACCACAGGAAAAACCGACCCCTCAAAGTGAAGAATTTCGCGATATGAATCTGGAAGAGTTGCAGGAAAGTCTTGAAGAAGCCATAAAAAATGAAAATTACGAAAGAGCATCTCTCATCAGGGACGAAATAAACCGTCGCAAAAAGAAATAAAATGACCAGATCAAGGGGCTTACTTTTGGTTATACTTATTTTATTATTTTTGTTCAGCCTCCGGCCCCTTCAGGCTGCCAGCCCTTCTCCGGTTCTTGCTTCACAGGCAGAAAACAGTACCTTAACCATCGGTATCCTTCTCCGTACAATTTCTGGTATTCTTCTTCTGCTGTTTCTGAGTTGGCTTTTGTCATCCGGCAAAAAACAGATCCGGTGGAATCTTGTAATATCAGGCCTCGTACTCCAGTTTCTCATTGCTCTGGCCGTTTTGTATCTCCCACCCGTGCAATGGGTGTTTGAAATTGTAGGTAAAATTTTTATTAAAATCATTGATTTTTCAGCTGAAGGCAGCCGTTTTGTCTTTGGGAATCTCTCTGACCAGTCGAAATTTGGTGTTATCTTTGCTTTTCAGGTATTACCAACGATTATTTTCTTTGCTGCCCTAATGAGCCTGTTGTTCCATCTCGGAATCATTCAGAGAATTGTTCGTTTTCTGGGATGGCTTCTTTCGCGTTCAATGCAAATATCGGGAGAAGAAGGCCTTGCTGTGGCCGGAAATATTTTCCTCGGGCAAAATGAAGCTCCACTGCTAATCAGAACCTATCTGGACAATCTCAACAAAGCGGCGCTTTTTCTGGTTATGACCTCAGGAATGGCTACCATTGCCGGTGGTGTAATGGCAGCCTACATTGGGTTTCTTGGTGGTTCCGATCCGGTAATGCGACTGTTCTTTGCAAAACATCTTCTTGCCGCCTCCGTGATGGCTGCCCCGGGTGCTGTTGTAATAGCACGCATCATGGTTCCGGCACCTCCCCGAGCAACAGAGCCAACCAAAGTTTCCAGTGTATGGGAGGCCAATAATCCACTCGACGCTATTGCCAAAGGTACTATGGATGGTCTGAGGCTGGCGGCCAGTGTCGCAGCCATGCTCATCGTTTTTGTCGCTTTTATTGCCCTTATCAATTTTATCCTTCTTAAAACAGGACAATGGTCCGGATTAAATAAACTGATCGCCGCTTCGTCAGAGGGTCTTTATGAAAATCTTTCCCTTCAATATTTATTGGGGAAAATATTCCAGCCGATTATGTGGCTCCTGGGAATCAATCCCCACGATGCCTCCCTGGCAGGAAGTTTACTCGGGCAAAAAATTATCATGACCGAATTCATCGGATACCTCGATCTGATGCGGCTCAAGGAAGCCGGTGCCTTTCTTGAACAGAAAACAATTGTTATGGCAACCTATTTTCTTTGCGGATTTGCCAACTTTGCCTCGGTAGGAATTCAGATCGGTGGAATTGGTACCATTGCCCCCTCACAACGTATCCCATTGTCCCGGTTCGGACTGAAAGCCATGATTGCCGGCACCATCACCTCTCTGCTCTCAGCTGCCATGATAGGACTGATCATATAATTAACAACCTGACCTGCCCTATGGACAACCATCAGAATATGAATAACGCCACTACACTTTCGGCCCTTTTAAATGATAATGAAAAAAGTCATGTCCATCTCTCCGATTCTGATTGCGCCGTATGGCTCGTTGATCAGAACAGCAGGGTCGTCTGCTCAAGTACATCTTCGCACGAACTTTCCGGTTTGTTATTTGGCAAAGTCATTTCTCCGGGCGACACCCTTCCCCTGGACACCTACCCCGAACTTCTTCTGCTTCATCATTCCATGCTGAAAGGAAAATCGCGGTCAACTCGTATTACAGCCAATGACACAACATCTGAAATTTTTCTTACTGTATTGCCTCTTTCAAAACAAAATGAAATTTCAGGAGCCATTGTTCTTGCGCACAGAAAAAAAAACGGAGAAGACTATTCCGGAAATCTGCCGGTTAATGATATCCTGCTGAATCTGGTTACCCGGCTGAAAGAACCTATTGCTGTTCTGCAACACCAAAAGTATATTTTTATCAATGAAGCCTTCAAAGATTTTTTTGGTATTCCCGGTGAAGAAATCAGCGAATTGAGAAGTTTGCTCCTTCAAAGAGCTGATGCAAGAGATCTGAGCGGACTGACTTCCTTTCTTGAAACAGACGAAAACTCCGAATTCTCATGCCGGCTGAAACTCAGAAATGAAAAAATCCTCTGGGTATGGATCAGAAAAATTCTTCTTGCCCCATATGGTTCTGAGATAAAAACCTACATCTTTGCTGATATAACGGTAAGAAAAAAGCTTGAAGAATATATTCATAATCAGAAATCGCATCATACAGCCATACTGGATAATATCCCGCATATGGTGTGGCTGAAGGATGCTGAAGGAAGATACCTTGCTGTAAATAAGGCATTTGTTGACCATAGAGGAATTCCGGCAAATGAAGTTATTGGGAAAACCGATCAGGAACTTTTCCCTGCCAGGGCTTCTTATTTTACTCTTACTGACAACGAAGCCATCTGCAAGGGAGAACGTCAGAGGTTTGAGAAAAAGAGCCATAAAAATGGCGTGGACAAATGGACAGAGATTTATAAAACTCCCGTTTTTGATGAAAATGGCAATTGCCTTGGCATAACAGGAATAGCTATTGACATTACCGAACAGAAATTACTTGAATTACAACTGCGGCAAAAGGAAGAATGGTTCCGGAATTTATTGCGCTATTCTTCCGATTCCATCATTATACTCGACAAAGAAGGAACGGTCATTTACGAAAGCTCTGATGAAAAAAGAATCACGGGATATTCACTGAATGAATTGCAGAGAATTCCTTTTCTGGAATACGTGATACCAGCTGACCGAGATTTGTTTCTAACGGCTGTCAATAGAATTATTGAAAAACCTGCCACCCCTGTAAGCACCGAATTCAGAATTCTTGGAAAACAAGGAGATCTTATATACGTGGAGGCCATATTTTCTAACCACTTAATGAACGAAAACATTGGCGGGATTGTAATGAACGTACGCAATATTACGGAAAGGAAAATTGCCGAGGAAAAAGAGAAAAGATATCTTGAACTACAGGCACTTTTAAGTGATTCTGCTTTTGATCTTCTTAGCCTGCCGGACGAGAAAGAAATCTATAATTATACTGTACGGACTCTTCATAAAATGATACCCGGAAGTATAATTACCATTTCTTCCTACTCTGAGGAAACCAGTATTCTTACCATTCAAAGTGCCGCAGGATTTGAACCATACGAGGATGATTTTAAGGAGATTTTTGGTCATGGACCACTGGGTTTTCAACTTCAGCTGAACCCTGAAATCATTGCCTCGATGGAAAAATATTCCAAGCGGCTTCATTACCTGCCGGGCGGCCTTGCCGAGGTAATGTTCTATCTTTTCCCGAAAGAAAAGACAGATGCCTTTGAAAAAGTTATCGGAAACAGAATCATTTACGGTATTCCCATTATACATCACGGCAAATTCCTTGGCAGTGTTGCCCTTCTGGTACCTTCCTGCAATATTACCGAAGCCAAACAGGTTGTTGAAACATTTATCCTCCAGGCAGGCATTGCACTGCACCGACGGCAGGTGGAAATTGAACTGATCAAGGCAAAAGAAAAAGCCGAAGAATCCGACAAGCTAAAATCTGCCTTTCTCGCCAACATGTCGCATGAAATCCGGACTCCTATGAACGGTATTCTGGGCTTTACCCAGCTGCTTTCAATGCCCGGCGTTTCGAAGGAAGAACAGGCAGAATATATAGCTGCGATCAACTCGAACGGGAAGCTCTTGCTCAACCTGATAAATGATATCATTGACATTTCTCGTATCGAAGCAGGCCAACTCACTATCTTGCCCGAACCTGTTGAAATACGGACTCTGGTAAATGAAACTTTTAATGCAATTGTTACCGACGCTGTGCGGAAAGGAAAACCGGGCGTTGTTTTCAGAGTAGAAGAGGACCCTGAATGTAAGGGTCTGATTATTCAGACAGATCCTGTGCGGCTCAAGCAGATTCTGCAGAATCTTTTATCAAATGCCATCAAATTTACTGAAGATGGGGAAATTGTGCTCGGTTATTATCAACAAAACAGTCACTTGCACTTTTATGTGCGTGATACTGGAATAGGGATCCAGCCTGAAAAACAGAAAATAATTTTTGAACGGTTTGTGCAGGCTGATCCCTCTGCTACACGACGCTTTGGAGGATCCGGCCTTGGCCTTGCCATATCAAAAGGATTGGCTGACTTGCTGGGTGGCACACTGACGCTGGAATCCCGGCCGGGAACAGGATCTACATTCACGCTGGTCCTGCCTTTTGAAAAAGCAAATAACATTAAGGAAGAACAAAAAACAGTGCACCCGATGGCTGAAACATGGAATAACATAACTGTTCTCATTATTGAAGACGACAAATTCAGCGCAAAATACCTGGATACAGTTTTACGAAAACACGGAATTGTACCCTTGGCTGCAACTAAAGCTTCTGAGGGCTTCCTGCTTTTAAAAAAGCATCCCGAAATCGCCCTGGTGCTGATGGATATTCAGTTACCTGAAATGAACGGGTATGATGCTACCCGCCAAATTAAGGCTGAATTTCCCCATATCCCCGTAATAGCTCAAAGTGCCAATGCATTTGACGATGACCGCCAGAAATGCCTTGATGCCGGATGCAGTGATTATATTTCCAAGCCCATTCAACAGGAAAAACTGATCGGCCTGTTGAAAAAATATTTGAATACCAAATAAGTTATGGAACTGATTGCCAGGGCGCTTTCCCTTACCCTGTTTCTCCTGTCCCTTTACCTGAGTTTTCGTTATCTCATTTTTTCATTCCGGATAGTGAGAGGATGGGACAAGGAAATTGCACACAACTCTTTCACCCGAGCTGACCTTCCAGAGGTTTCGGTAATTGTCTGCTTTCGGAACGAAGAGAAGCATCTGGAAAAGCTTGTCCAATGCCTTACGGAGCAGGAATACCCGCGGCATCTTATGGAAATTCTTCTCATCGATGATCATTCCTCTGATCACTCACCGGAAATGGCAAAGAAAGCATCAGAGACCGATTACCGAATACATTATATTCCTTTGCCTGATGAAAAAGAAGGCAAGCATGCCGCTTTGGCAGAAGCCATGAAACATGTTTCCTCTGAATTTATTGCAACTACGGATGCCGATTGCATTGTTCCCGAAGGATGGTTAAGGTCGATGGTTGATTGTATTTTCCTGGAAAGGAGATCCCTTATACTTGGTGCGGTAAAAACGGAAGTCGGAAAAAGCGTACTGACAAAATTCCAGGCACTGGAATCCTGCGCCGTACAAACTGTAACCGCTGCCTTCGCAAATCAGCATAATCCGATTATGGCCAACGGTGCCAGCATGCTTTTGCCGCGATCCCTCTTTTCAGATTATCTGCAGGAAGAAGGCAGTAAAGTAACAACAGGAGATGATACTCTGCTGGTACATTTTGCAAAAAAAAAGGAACAGGTGCATATTGCCTTCAATAAGAACCCTAGGGGTATTGTAACCACATTTCCACAGACACACATCAGGGAATGTATGAATCAGCGCAAACGCTGGCTTTCCAAAGGGAAAAACTATACCGACAGAACCTCTCGCAAAACCATGCGATTCATTGGTTTGATCAATCTTTTCCTCCTGTTTCTTTTTATCGGCTCTTTCGTAAATCCTATGTTGCGCGGATCTTTCCTTATCTTCTTTTTCCTGAAATCCCTGGCTGATTTGCTGATCATAATCCCCTCCGCCAGACATTTCAGACAAACGGCCCTTCTTTGGTATTTCCCGCCCTTTGCATTGGTATATCCTCTTTACACATTGGTTCTAACCATGTCTGCAGGAAGGCCGTACTTATGGAAAGGTAGAGTTTACGAATGAAACGAAGGGCACACCATGTTGTAACTTGCTTGCACAATGAAGCCTAACCGGGTATATGAACGTTTTGTCAGCAACTGGCAGGGAATGACGGGGCTGGTGTGTATTGCCCTGATTGGACTGGTAGCCCTTGCGGGATATCTGATAACTCCAGATGATTCTCCCCATGCCAACGAACAGCACCTCGAACTGGCGGCCATGAAACCCGGGTTCAAAGTAACCATGTTGCTGGTACGTCGAAATAGCAGCATTTCCCGGAAGAATTTGCTTCACAGACTCGTCAATGGAACAGAACCTGAGTACCGGTTCGTACCGGTTAAACAAATCGGGTTTGACAGGAAATATTTAGTGGCAGTTCTTTATGATCAGGATGAAAATGCGGCCCCACTGACCGAAACGTTTCTTCTTCCGGATATTCTCTATCCAATCCGGCCTGATTCGGCCTGCATTGAACAGGGAGACAGCATCAGCTGGGTTGCAGGTAATGGCGTTCGGATGAAAGCTTCTTTTTCTGATCTGCAGAAAAAAGTTCTTTCCGGTAACATCAAGGAAAGAAAATATCTGCTGGGTACCGACAGGTTTGGCCGGGATCTTTTAAGCCGCATCATTCTAGGTGCCCGCATGTCATTTTCGGTTGGTTTCATAGCAGTTTCCATATCCCTGTTGCTTGGTCTGCTCCTGGGAAGTATTGCCGGATATTACAGAGGCTGGCCCGATCGGTTGGTACTATGGCTTATTCAGGTTATATGGAGCGTACCCACCCTCCTCATGGTTATCGCCATCACGTTTGTCCTGGGCAAGGGATTCTGGCAGGTCTTTGTTGCTGTCGGCCTTACCATGTGGGTTGAAGTTGCCCGGGTTGTGCGCGGTCAGGTGCTTTCTCTGCGCGAAAAGGAATATGTTATGGCTGCTAAAGCAATCGGATTGAGCGATTTTGGCATATTATTCCGGCACATTCTGCCCAACCTGGCAGGTCCCGTTATCATTATCAGTGCTTCCAATTTTGCATCAGCTATCCTGATGGAAGCAGGACTGAGTTTTCTTGGTCTTGGGGTACCGCCACCTGTGCCAAGCTGGGGCAGCATGATAAAGGAACATTACGGATACATTCTTGTCCACCAGGCTTATCTGCCGATGATACCTGGCATCGCCATCATGATTCTTGTCCTTTCCTTTACGCTTGCAGGGAATGCTCTGAGAGATGCTTTCGATACGAAAACCGTTTGACGTGGATTATGCGTTAGGTATGGAGCGAACTAATTACAGAGCGAAAGCGTTAAGCGATGGCATCCGGATTAACCCCGATAAATCAAAAATTCAGTCGGTCTGAAAAGTGAGGCATGCATTTCCCATGCATTCATAAAGTTTAATTGCCCATTTCAGAAAGGAATTTGATACGAACCAGGCGGATATCTTCGGCAGTATATTCATCCTCACCCAGTTCCCTCAAAGCATCTTCAACCGATTCTGTCTCGGCTTCACGAAAATAATCATATACCTCCTGAATATGATCTTCGTCCATCACTTCATTGATATAATAGTCAATATTCAGACGTGTGCCGCTATATACAATGGATTCTATTTCCCTGAGGAGATCATCCATCTCAAGATTTTTCGCGGCAGCTATGTCTTCCAGTGATATTTTCCGGTCAATGCTCTGGATGATATACACCTTCAGTCCGGATTTATTTACCACTGATTTCACCACCATGTCCTGGGGCCGGATGATTTCTTTTTCTTCAACGTATTTCCTGATAATATCCACAAATTCTTTCCCGAACCGCTGGGCTTTTCCGGCACCTACTCCCGTAATATTTTGCAGTTCCTCAAGCGATACCGGATATTGTGTAGCCATATCCTGGAGTGAAGGATCCTGGAAAATGACAAACGGTGGTATATTTCTCTGTTTGGCTATTTTTTTACGCAGATCCTTCAGGATATTGAACAATTCATTATCAAGCGTACTCGTACGTTCAGCTTCGTCAAGCAAATCAGCCTCTCCTTCGGTCTGGTAATCATGATCACGGGTAATCATGAACGAAGTTGGGTTTTGCAGAAATTCCCGACCGGCATCAGTGATTTTAAGGATTCCATAGTTTTCGATATCCTTCTGAAGAAGATTTCCAATCAGCATCTGTCGGATAACGGCATTCCAGAATTTTGTATCTTCTTCGCTTCCGGCACCAAAACTCTCCAGTTCATGATGACGATACGATTTAATGGCAGCATTCATATTGCCTGAAAGAATATTGGCAATATGCTCGCCCTTGAATTTTTCTTTCACTTCCTGGATGCATTCCAGCACGGTAGTAACATATTCCTGTCCCTCGAACTGTTCTTTCGGATGCAGGCAATTATCGCAGTTGTGGCAGTTTTCCTCGGGGTATTCTTCACCGAAGTAATTGAGAAGCAGCTTCCTTCGGCAAACCGAAGATTCGGCATAGGCTACGGTTTCATGCAAAAGCTGTTTTCCGATTTCCTGTTCGGCAACAGGTTTCCCCTGCATAAACTTTTCCAGCTTGAGAATATCCTCGTATTTGTAAAAGGTAATACAATTCCCTTCGCCGCCGTCACGACCAGCCCGACCGGTTTCCTGGTAGTACCCTTCGAGACTCTTTGGTATGTCATAGTGGATGACAAAACGAACGTCGGGTTTGTCGATTCCCATTCCAAAAGCAATGGTTGCAACGATAACATCCACCTCCTCCATCAGAAACTTATCCTGATTCTGGGTACGCGTAGCCGAATCCATTCCGGCATGGTAAGGAAGTGCCCTGATTCCGTTAATTTGCAAAGCCTCAGCCATTTCTTCCACTTTTTTCCGGCTAAGGCAATAAACTATAGCCGACTTCCCCGGGTTATTTTTCAGGATTTTGATTATTTCCCTTGTTGCATGAACTTTCGGACGCACCTCATAGTAAAGGTTCGGCCGGTTAAAGGATGATTTAAACACTGTAGCATCCAGCATACCCAGGTTTTTCTGGATATCATGCTGCACCTTAGGGGTAGCAGTGGCCGTGAGGGCAATCAGAGGGGCCTCCCCGATTTCATTGATGATGGGACGAATCCGTCTGTATTCCGGCCGGAAATCATGCCCCCATTCCGAAATACAGTGTGCTTCATCAATAGCATAAAACGACACCTTTATCTGACGAAGAAACTGTATATTCTCTTCCTTGGTCAATGATTCAGGAGCCACGTACAGAAGCCTTGTTTTTCCATCAAGAATGTCCTGTTTTACATCAGCTATTTCTTTCTTTGTAAGGGAAGAATTCAGAAAATGTGCGATGCCTTCTTCGTTGCTGAAGCTTCGCATGGCATCCACCTGATTCTTCATCAGGGCAATGAGCGGAGAAATCACAATGGCTGTTCCCGGTAAAATCAAAGAAGGAAGCTGATAACAAAGTGATTTGCCCCCGCCTGTTGGCATCAGAACAAATGTATCTTTTCCTGCCAGTACATTACGGATGATTGCTTCCTGATTTCCCTTGAAACTGTCAAATCCGAAATATTTCTTTAAAAGCTCCTGAAGTGAAACTTTCGAATACTCTGCCATTTTTATTACCTCACAACCTGGTGGTTACTGTTAATCTTATTAAACGTTTTTACAGAATTTATCTTTTTTAAGATTATTAAAGTTATTCAAAAAATGTAAAAAAGCGCACGAAATTAACCTAATTTAACAAAACTTTGTACAATTGTATGCACAATGTTGATTATTAACCTGATAATCTGAAAAGTTATTCATATAGGCTTTTAAAATTTCAATGCGCTCCCAAAGCAGAAAGCTTTTCGGGAAATTTAAACCAGGTTGCCCGGCTGAGTCAATTTCCGTACCTGATTCCAATTCCGCATTGGCGCAATTTGCCCTAAGGATCGCTTTTCCTTGTGTTTCAGAGAGGGGTACCCCGGATGTCATCGCTTAACGCAGACCTTTTGTGCGACAATTCGATCTACTGAGAATGCATTCATCAGGGTTTATGACAATCTGTCTTCTTTTCTATCGATTAGCATGCAGGAAATTCAGCTTCGGAGGCAGGTAACAAAAAAAACATACATTTGTAACTTTGAAAAAATGATACGAAATGGCAAAGAAGGAAGATCATGAGATGACCTTTCTGGAGCACCTGGAAGAGCTGAGATGGCATCTTGTCCGTGCTGTCATGGCAATTGTTCTGATGGCTATTGTTGCATTTCTATTTAAAGGCATTCTTTTTGACAAGATCATTCTTGCACCCAAGGAGCCTTGGTTCATTACAAATCGCCTTCTCTGCGAACTTGGACAACGGGTACACATACAGGATCTTTGTATCAATCAGCATAACCTTAGACTGATAAATACCCGCATGGCCGGGCAATTTTCGACGCATATTGTAGTTTCTTTCATTGCAGGCATCATTGTTGCCCTTCCTTATGTACTTTATCAGTTCTGGAATTTCATTGCTCCGGCATTGTATCCCAAAGAAAGGAAATACGCCCGCGGTGCCGTCTTCTATACGTCTTTTCTTTTCCTTCTGGGAGTTGCTTTCGGGTATTTTATCCTTCTTCCTCTTTCTACACAATTCTTTAGTTCGTATGTTGTCAGCACACAGGTTGAGAACTACTTTGACCTGAACAACTACATCGTCTCTTCAGCAACTATTACTCTTGGTTGTGGTATTGTATTCGAATTGCCTGTAGTTATTTATTTTCTTACTAAAATCGGACTGGTTGGTCCTGCCTTTCTGCGCAAGTACCGCAAGCACGCGATTGTTTTGATTCTGCTTCTTGCTGCCATCATTACACCTCCCGATATTTTCAGTCAGATTCTGGTAAGCCTGCCGTTAATCCTGCTGTACGAAATAAGCATATTAATTTCGGCACGAATTGTGCAGAGAGAATCCCGGAAATAAACTTTTTGTCGTTTTATCGGTTATTCATCATTTGATGGTATCAAATGAACAGGGCAATAACAAGGAAGCTTTTAATGAATATCAAGCAGTTCCATCATTATAGACTTATCTTTACAGGAATAGCAGCAATTTCGATGCATACATATGCCCAACAATTTACTATTGTTTACGGAAAAGTGACGGATGCTTCCTCGGGTGAACCTTTGCCATATGTGAACATCGCAGTCAAAAATGTTCCCATTGGTACCATTTCACTGGAAGATGGCTCCTTCCGTCTTGAAACAAAACATTCCATTGACACAATACTTTTTACATGTGTGGGTTATCAGCCTGTTACGCTGGCAGTAACCCCCTTTCAAACGCAGGAAGTAAATGTTGCCCTGAAACCCGAAGAAATTCTGCTGGATGAAGTCGTTGTCAAACCGGGAGAAAATCCTGCCCATATTATTTTAAGAAAAGTAAGATCAAACCGAAGTAAAAATGACCTGAGCAGGTTCCGGACCTGGTACTACGAAGCCTACCACAAAACCCGTATAGACCTCACCAATCCTGAGCTTCTGGCTCGAAGGAAAGCGCTGAAAAGCTTTGATTTTATCTTTGACAATGTTGACACCCTTCCGGGAAGCGGAAAAACCTATCTTCCGTTACTGATTTCCGAAACCGTGTCAGATAATTATTACCGAAGCAAACCGAAAAAAGAGATCGAAGTTATTAAAGCCTCCCGCATTTCAGGTACCAAAAACGAAAGCATAAGCCAGCTTACGGGGAAAATGTACCAGAATTACACTATTTATGACAATATCATTTTTCTTTTTGAAACAGGCTGGGTCAGCCCGCTCGCAGAATTTGGCCAGCGCTACTACCGCTATTACCTTACCGACACAGCTTTATTTCACGGACACGTCGCCTACCGGATTGATTTTAAACCCAGAAGAGAGCAGGAAAGAACCTTTACCGGTTCGGTATGGGTTGCTGACTCATCCTGGGCCGTATGCAAATATGAGATGCAAAGTAATGATAAGGCCAATATTAACTATGTTGAAAACCTTACCCTGCGCAGGGAATATGATCCGCTCAACGATTCAATCTGGTTTCCTGTCAGGGAAGATTTTTATGCCGAATTTACCCTTTCTGACAAATTGACCGGGTTTATTGGTCAAAAAACTTCCTTTTTCAGAAAAATTGCCATCGACACAATCCTGCCCGAAAAACTGATGAACGAACCCAACGACATTACCCTGGCCAGAGGAAGTCTTGACCGGGATGAAACCTTCTGGCAGGTTAACCGTCCGGAAAAACTCACCGAAAAAGAAGCCGGTATTTACGCTATGATTGATTCCGTGCAGAGAATTCCTCTTTACCGGAGTGTGGCCGGCCTCATCCAGATGTTCTACACCTATTATTATGTAAAAGGGCCTGTTGAAATTGGACCGTATTACAGGTTTTATTCATTTAATCCTCTCGAAGGAACCCGTCTGCGTATCGGAGGACGTACCAGCAATGCCTTCAGTACAAAGCTCATGCTTGACGGATACCTGGCATACGGAACCCGGGATAAACAATGGAAATACGGAGGTGGTGCCTTGTATCTTTTCGATAAGAATCCAAGAATTGCAACCGGAATATCATACAGGAAAGACATTGAACAACTCGGGCAAAGCCAGAATGCCTTTCTGGAAGATAATTTTGTCACATCCCTCCTGCGCAGAAAACCCAATGACAAACTTACCCGGACGGAAGAACTCAAACTATGGTTTGAACGGGAATGGTTTCATGGGTACTCCAACACCCTGACCGCAACACACCGGACACTTTATTCTACGGAATTTGTTCCCTTTTCATCCTATTACGATGGATTCATGCATCCGGTTCCCAGCATTACTACCTTTGAACTAACACTCAACACGCGGTTTGCCTGGAAAGAAAAATATCTTATGGGGGAATTCGAACGAACCAGCCTCGGAACGAATTATCCGATTGTCAACCTGAACACCACCCTTGGCATTCCGGGAATTAGCGGAAGCCGCTACGGATATTTCAGATGGAATCTAAATATAGCCCAGACGCTCGAGCTGGCACCGTTTGGATATACAGAATACATGATCGATGCTGGTTCCGTATATGGCAATGTTCCTTTTCCTCTGCTCGAAATTCATAAGGGGAACGAAACCTATGCCTACGATTACATGGCTTTTAACCTGATGAACTATTACGAATTTGCCAGTAACCGGTATATTGGTATCTTTGCAGATCATCATTTCGACGGGTTCTTTTTCAACCGGATTCCTTTGCTAAAGGAAGCAAAACTCAGGGAGGTGGTAACATTCAGGGCATTGTGGGGACAGATGAATAATTCCGGAGATCAGCCATTGGTCCTTCCTGCCGGTATGGAAAGTGTGGAAAAGGGTTATTTTGAAGCGGGGGCAGGGATTGAAAATATTCTGAAGGTCTTTCGGATCGATGCTGTGTGGCGCCTTTCCTATCTGGACCATCCGGGAATACAGCCGTTTGGAATCCGGTTTGGATTACAGATTATACTTTAAGAATGATATTACGAACTGACAATCTGGTAAAAAAGTACCGCCAGCGCGTGGTGGTAAACCGCGTTTCGGTTGAAGTAAAACAGGGTGAAATTGTGGGTCTTCTTGGCCCCAATGGTGCCGGAAAAACCACAACTTTCTACATGATCGTGGGTCTGATAGTCCCAAATGAAGGAAAGATTTTCCTTGACGACACCGACATCAGTATGGAACCAATGTACAAAAGGGCACAGCGGGGAATTGGTTATCTGTCACAGGAAGCCTCAGTATTTCGTAAGTTGAGTGTAGAAGACAACCTGCGGGCAGTGTTGGAAATGTCGAAAATTCCTAAAGACATTCAGGAACAACGCATTGAATCACTCCTTCGTGAATTCGGGCTTACCCGCATCAGAAAAAGCCTTGGTATCCAGCTTTCCGGTGGAGAGCGCCGCCGGACGGAAATTGCCCGTGCCCTGGCACTTGACCCAAAGTTCATTTTGCTTGATGAGCCCTTCGCCGGTGTTGATCCAATTGCTGTGGAAGATATTCAGGGTATTGTATCTCACCTGAAAGACAGAAACATTGGCATTCTCATTACCGATCATAATGTGCATGAGACCCTCTCTATCACCGACCGTGCTTACCTTCTTTTTGAAGGATCCATCCTGAAATCAGGCACCTCCGAAGAACTGGCCAACGATGAACAGGTACGGAACGTTTACCTTGGAAAAAACTTTGAACTTAGGTAAAAAACTGAACAGTATGAGGTACTTGTTTACCTCATAAAATTTTATCATTTCACCAGGTAAGCCACAACCCTGTTGTCAAAAAATGTGGGTACCAGTAAAATGTTTTTGTCTAGTATAAAATCAATATCGGCCGCATTCATTTTGACAGGAGTTGTATCGAGCAGTTTAACTGGTTTCCCATGCGCGGTAGCTTTATAAACGTGCCCCGTCCAGTCAGAAAAGATGAAATTCCCTTTTCCGTCAGTCACAAGCCCGTCAATTCCTCCGGTCTCATGAATCCACTCTTCCACAGAACGACCATCATCCGAAATGCGTAACACAGCATTTTTCACACCGGCGTACATATCTTCTTCCCACACCAGAAGTCCGTTAACACCATCAAGCCGTGGATCAGAAAGCCAGAGGCTTACTTTGCCGTCAGACAAAACATAAATTTTACTATCCTGCATATCCGACACAAATACTCTCCCCCCTTCATCACAGGTAATATCATTAAGAAATTTTGACCCCGGTATAGGGTATTTGTTCAAAATTTTTCCAGAATTGACATCCATTTCTACTATTTCATCGATGTCAGAAACATACAACAGACTATCCACCAGTCCCATTCCTTTTGGAGCATTTAATCCGGTTATCCATTGCAGATTTTCAATTGTTCCATCAGCCTTCAGCCGGGAAATAAATCCGTTGCCGTCCTTTTCCGAAGGATTTCCGTTTACATTGGAAACATAGAATACATCTCGTTGATAATCATAGAGTACTGATTCAGGAGTTTTCAGTTCAGCCGGAGTTTCCCAAAGCTTAGTCAGATCAGGACTAATATACGCCTTCTGTGAACAGGCAAATGGAACAAATACTGACAGGATTGTAAAAAGGAACATTCCTGTGGGCGAAAGTTTCTTTTGGGTCATAATTATATGTTTTTGTTTCTTAAAAGATAACACTTTTTTCGCATACTTGTTCGTTCCAGATAAAAAACTCCCCGAAAGGTCCATGGCTGTGAATTTCTTTTCAACATAACAAGGGGCACACGCATTCGCAATGTGCCCCTTTCACCCTCAGCATTATTAACCGACCCCTTACTTTTTAGCGGGAGCTTTGGTTGCGGCTGGTTTCTTCGGAGCTTCTTTCTTGGCAGGAGCACCGGCTTGAACAGCAACCTGTTTTACAAATTTCCCGTCCTTGTCAAATACCAGGGTATGCTTCATGGCACCCTTTTCAATCACCACTTCATAGGTAACCATTGCATTGGCTTCCACCTTGCTGGCTTCCTTAATGGTAAAACCTACGTAATTTTTGGCAACATACTCCTTAATCGGAGCAAGAAGATCGTCAGTCTTTACCACAGTTTTTGTCTGGGCGTTCATAATTGCACCTGAAAGAATCAGTGCCATAATAAAAATCGCTTTTTTCATAGCTTGTTTAATTTTAGTTTGACAACTCAAAATTCCGTTACAATACTGTAGAAATTCTGAAGTTGCCGGCAACTTAACACTTTTTAACTTTCCCGTCTGAAGGATAAATTGTCAGGTAACCGTGCTACCCAAATAATGAAAAGATCATAATAATCCGAACGAAATTGAACTTTATGAATGCCTGTTATAAAAACAACCCTATTCGCATTTAACGAAACACTTGCCGCACCAGAGCCGTCAGCTTGTTCAACACACATTCCGTATTTACCACACATACCATAAGGAATCCTTTTCAGACTGGATGCTGATTTTCAGGTTGACAACCTACACATTCATTGATTGCATTCATGATACATAAAAAGGCTTAGGATTCATCCGGTAATTTTTTCTCCTGAGATGTAAAATGAACGACGATATGGTGCAAACTACCGGAACAGGTGTATTCTATGCCAAGCCGGTAAAAATCCACAATTTTTTTGACAATGGAAAGGCCCAGACCAAGCGATTCTGAATGAGCACTTTCCTTTCTGAATTTTTCGAACATTTCTTCGGGAGGAGCAGAAAGAGGAGATCCTGTATTCCGTATAGACAGACTATTCTCCGAAAGGACAATTTCGATGATTCCATGGTCTATATTATGCTTGATTGCATTGCTCAGCAGGTTTATTACGAGCAATTCTGCCAGAGCCGGATGCATTTGAACTGCGGGTTCTCCTGTGTATTCCCTGGTAATGGAAATACTCTTCCCCTCCAGCATATCTTCGAGTTTATCAAGATATTCATCTATCATTCTACCGAAAAAAACCTCCTTTTTTTCAGCATATTCATAATTGTCAATCTTCGAAATAATTAACAATCCCTGATTGATCCTGGTGAGTCTTAAAGCCGATTCCTGGATCCGTATCAGCATTCGCATTTGATCTTCTGTTAAATTGCCTGCCTGCATCAAAATTTCAGTTTTTGAACTGATAACTGCAAGTGGTGTTCGGATTTCATGGGAGGCGTAGTTGGTAAAATCTTTCACATTGTTGAAATCCAGAATCATTTTATCCATCATTTCATCCAGCACTTTATTAAGCTCCTGAAATTCTGTTATATTCGACTTCCACAGCAGTGGTTTTTTCATGCCGGAAAGATCGAATTCACGAAGCGATTTAAGTGTTTTGTAAAAAGAAGACCAAAGTTTTCTGGAAACAAAGTAATTCATCAAAACAGCAAAAACAAGGAGGGTAATAATCAGGAAAAATATGTAAAGAGTAACCACCTGCAGAAGTTCCTTCCGTTCTTCAAGGCTATGAAAAATTCCGATAAAGTATCCTGTTCCGTCAGGTTTATTACCAAGAAATTTCAGATATCGGTAAGTCACCTCATCTCCTCCTGGTGTCTTGAGCACAGTATCAATAAATACCTGTGCTGATCTGACAGGTTTATCTGAAAGGGATATATGGATGATGCCACGTGACTTTCCTGCAATATCAGGCAATGTATCGCTATGCAAAATTTCATCCCTTACCAGTTGCATTTCAACCATCAGATTATTATCAATCTGTCGATAAATGTAAGATTTGAAAACATAATAAAACAGAATACCCCCTGTAATGAAAAGGATAATATTGAAAAAGACCATGTAAATTGTCGTTCTGACCAGTAGTTTCATTTTATTGCTCTTTATACTTTTGGTGAAAGATCTAAATCCCGCCAGCAATATTAAA
This sequence comes from Bacteroidota bacterium, assembly GCA_029571215.1. Taxonomy (GTDB): domain Bacteria; phylum Bacteroidota; class Bacteroidia; order Bacteroidales; family JAAYUG01; genus JAAYUG01. The sequence goes on along the minus strand of JAKPTE010000010.1, from coordinate 44,514 downwards.
ATCAGGCGGCACTTTTTCAGGGATCAGTAAACCGATAACCAATACCATATACCGATCTAATATAATCACGACCTCCTTTATCCATAATCTTCTTCCGTAAATTTTTTATGTGGGTATAGAGAAAGTCAAACGTATCAGCCATTATCACTTCATCTCCCCACAAATGTTCAACAATAGACTCCCTGGAAAGTACCCTTTCCTTATTGGAAAGAAAATAAACCAGCAAGTCATATTCCTTTCGGGTAAGGGTCAGAGGCTTCCCGTTTACTTTAACAATGCGGGTCTGAATGATTACTTCGATTTCGTTATGTCTGATTACCGTATTCCCGCCCAGGTTTCTGCGTCGGTAAATTGCTTTTATGCGTGCTGCAAGCTCCGAAAGACGGAATGGTTTGGTAAGATAGTCATCTGCTCCCGATTCGAGGGAAGTGATTTTGTCAGTAAGGGCATCTCTTGCCGTAAGAATAAGAATACCCGCATTACTATCCCTTTCCTTGATCAGCGGAATCAGATCAAGGCCGTTTCCATCAGGCAGGCCAATATCTATAACAAAACAATCATAAAGAACTTCATCCATTTTTTCGGTCGCCCTTTTTAAATTCCCGGCAACGTCGCACAACTGGTTTTCTTTCTTTAAATATTCCTCAATACTCAGGGCTAGTTCCCTTTCATCTTCTATAATGAGAATCTTCATAACTCTATACTAATTTCAGAAGAGAAGAAACAGTAATTTCTGCGATCCCAGATGATATAATCTTTGTTTACACTTCCTTTTACTACTGATTAAAATAAAAACCGGATCAAAGGTAGGCAACTTTTCTACAAATTATTTTTTCAGGTAACAACCCTTTTGTTCCGAAAAGTGAACGAACACTGGATCGCCTGCGGTTTTGTATGTTATACTGAAAAAAGAAAAAAAGCAGTAACTTTGCAACCCGGTTTATGCGGATGTGGCGTAATTGGTAGCCGCGCAAGACTTAGGATCTTGTGCCTTCGGGCGTGGGGGTTCGAGTCCCTTCATCCGCACAAGTGAAAAGTACTGCCAGCAGGAATAGCCTGACTGACAGGGTTGCAAAGAGAAACCTAAGGAGCCTGGTTCATTGTATGCACCCTACTCCTTCGATGAAGTAAAACGAAAAGAGAGAAAATTAACAATTACCTGACAGATGAACATTAGAAAAGAAAACAAAGATGAGCTGAATGCCGTTGTAACGGTTGAAATTACCAAGGAAGATTATGAGCCCAAAGTGCAGGAGGTATTGAAAGATTATCGCAAAAAAGCCCGGATTGACGGATTCCGCCCCGGACATGTTCCCCTTGGCCTGATTACCAGGTTATACTATACACCAGTGAAGGTTGAAGAAATCAATAAACTGGTCAGCAATTCACTGGTAGAATATTTACGGAATGAAAACATTCGTATCCTTGGGGATCCTCTTCCGCATAAAGATGAAGAGAAAACAATAGATTTCGAAAAACAGGAATCATTTGAATTTTCCTTTGACCTGGGTTTAAGCCCTGAATTTGACCTGCCCGTTCTTTCAAAAGTCAAAATACCTTACTATAAAATTACCGTTGACGAAAAGATGATGGAAGAACGGATCGAAGAACTTAAAAAGCATTACGGCCGTTTTGAGGATGTTGCCGAAATCAGCGAAACATCCATGGTAAGGGGAAATATCTTTGAAGCTAATGAAAACGGACAGATTATTGAGGAAGGCCATAAAAATGAGGGCACAATTCTTTCGGTTGACCGTATTGAAGACCAGGAAATTAGAAATCTTTTTATAGGAAAAAAACAGGGCGATCAGATACTGTTTGACATAAACAAAGCCTTTCCAAAGGATTCCGACAGGGCTGCCATCTTGGGAATTGATTCAAAACAACTGTCTGGCATCAGGAATACCCATCTGTTTACCGTTACGGAAATCAAACAGTATGTCCCTGCTCCGCTGGATCAGCAATTTTTTGACCAGGTTTTTGGTGAAGGGAGTGTTTCAACTGAAGAAGATTTCCGACAGAAAGTTAAGGAGGATCTGGAGAAAAGCCTGGAGAGGGAAGCAGAATACCGTTACACCATTGATGCAAAAGAAATCCTCCTCAGCAAAGCCAAAATACCCCTACCTGAAGATTTCCTGAAACGTTGGATGTTTGAAACAAATGAAGGAAAGATCAGTCGGGAGGAAATCGAGAAGGACTTCAGTCACTTCCTGAACGATCTTAAATGGCAACTCATCGTCAACAAAATAGCCCGTGACAACAATTTTACGGCAACCGATGAAGAAATTAAAGAACAAGCAAAAAATCTTGCAAGAAATCAGTATCTTCGCTATGGGTTAGCCAGTGTACCTGATCAGTATGTTGAAAGTCTGGCCAATGATCTGCTGGCCAGGGAAGATGAGCGCAACCGCATTGAAAGGCAGGTTCTGGAGGAAAGAATCTATGGATGGATCAAGAACAATGCCAAAATTGAAGACAAAGAAATAGACGTAGAAGGATTTAAAAAACTTTTTGAAACAAAATAAATATGCCAACACTGAAAGATGATTTTGAAAAATATGCAATAAAACACCGCGGCATCAGCAGTCTTGCGATGCATCAGTATCTGTCGGTTTATAACAATTACATTTCACCCACTATTATCGAGGAACGGCAGCTGAACATAGCCACCATGGATGTTTTTTCCCGCCTGATGATGGACAGGATTATCTTCCTTGGGTTGCCTATCGACGATTATGTTTCCAACATTATTGAAGCCCAGTTGCTCTATCTTGATTCGGCGGATCCGACAAAGGATATTCAGATTTATTTCAATACCCCTGGTGGGTCGGTATATGCCGGACTGGGAATCTATGATACTATGCAATGGATTGCAGCCGACGTGGCCACAATATGTACCGGGATGGCTGCATCCATGGGGGCCATTCTGTTGGCGGCCGGAACCAAAGGAAAACGTTCAGCCCTGAAGCACAGCCGCATCCTTATCCACCAGCCAATGGGCGGAGCACAGGGGCAGGCTTCCGACATTGAAATTGCTGCCAATGAAATCAGAAAAATCAAAAAAGAACTTTACGAAATCCTGGCCTTACATACAGGTAAGGATGTGGAAAAAGTCGAAAAAGATGCTGACCGAGATTTCTGGATGACAGCTGAAGAAGCAAAAGAATATGGCATGATCGACGAAGTGCTGGTTCGGGAAAAAAAGAAAAAATAAAATTCTAACCTATGGACCGGTGTTCATTCTGCGGAAGAGAAAAAAAAGATACCCGTCTCCTGATAGCAGGCATCTCAGGGTACATCTGTGACAGCTGCGTGGAACAGGCCTATGAGATCGTAATGGAGGAATCGCGTACCCGCAATGATTTTGACATCCATAAGCTCAAAATCATGAAACCGGCTGAAATCAAAAACTTTCTCGATCAGTATGTGGTGGGTCAGGACGAGGCCAAGAAATTCCTTTCCGTGGCGGTGTACAACCATTACAAACGACTGATGTTCCAACCGCAAACCCCAAAGGAAGATGATGTGGAAATTGAAAAATCCAACATCCTTCTGGTAGGAGAAACCGGAACCGGAAAAACACTTCTGGCCCGCACCATTGCCCGTATGCTGCACGTTCCTTTTACCATTGTTGACGCTACCGTATTTACCGAAGCTGGTTATGTGGGCGAAGACATTGAAAGCATCCTTACCCGCCTGCTTCAGGTTGCCGATTACAACGTGGAAGCTGCTCAGAAAGGTATTGTATTTATTGATGAAATTGACAAAATTGCCCGTAAAGGAGATAATCCATCTATTACACGGGATGTATCTGGGGAAGGAGTTCAACAGGGCCTTCTTAAACTGCTCGAAGGTTCCATCGTGAATGTTCCTCCCCAGGGGGGCCGTAAGCACCCCGAACAAAAAATGATTCAGGTGGATACCCGGAATATTCTTTTTATCTGCGGAGGAGCGTTTGAAGGAATCGAAAGGAAAATCGCCCAGCGCCTCAATACCCAGGTGGTTGGATTTAATGCCGCAATGGAAACCGAAAGGGTAGAGCGGGATAACCTTCTTCAGTATATCGCACCACAAGATCTGCGTTCATATGGACTGATTCCCGAACTGATCGGCCGGCTCCCCGTTCTTACCTATCTCCACCCTCTTGACAGAGCCACTTTACGCAAAATTCTCACGGAACCCAAAAATGCCATAATTAAGCAATATCAAAAACTCTTCAAAATAGACAAAATTGATCTTACTTTCGACGAGGAAGTACTTGATTTCATCGTAGATAAAGCGGTTGAATTCCGTCTGGGAGCCAGGGGGCTACGCTCCATCGTCGAAGCTATCATGATTGATTTCATGTTCGATTATCCCTCCAGAGACCAGAAAGAGCTCACTGTGACGCTCGATTATGCCCGTGCCAAACTTGACAAGGCCAATATGAAACGGCTCAGGGCAGCCTGATTCCTATTCCAGACCCCAGGTTGTATTAGGACTTTTCCCCAATACGATTTCCATTTCCCCTCCCTGGAGTATTGTTGCATGCTCAAGAAAGGATTTATTGTAAGGTTTTCCGTTGAGAACAACTGACTGGATGTACACATTTTCAGGAGCCTGGTTCTTCACATTAATTGTGAACTTTTTGCCACCGGGCAAGGGAATTTCTGCCCTTTCGACCAGAGGAGAACCCAGCATGTAAACCCCTCCGCAAGGGTTGACGGGATAAAAACCAATGGCACTCAAAACATACCAGGCCGACATCTGGCCACAGTCTTCATTCCCTGATAGACCATCCGGCCGGTCGGAATACATAACCTTCATGATATGACGAACTCTTTCCTGCGTCTTCCATGGTTTTCCGGCAAAGTCATATAAATAAGCCACATGATGGCTGGGCTCGTTGCCATGGGCATACTGGCCGATCAGACCTGTGACATCAGGAAAATGAATATCTTCTGCTTTCAGTTTATCGAAAAGGGTATCGAGCCGCTCGGCAAAGCGATCCTTCCCACCCATAAATTCCATTAATCCGGGAATATCCTGCGGGACAAACCATGAATATTGCCAGGCATTTCCTTCCGTATAACCGTTACCATGCTGAGCCACTTCAGGACGGAAAGGCACCGCCCAGCTGCCATCCGCATTGCGCGGCCTCATGAGCCTGGTGGACGGATCTGCGAGAAGTCGGTACGCTTCAGCACGTTTCATGAAAAGGGCATAGTCTGCTTCCTTGCCAAGCCCTTTTGCCATTTGCGCTATACACCAGTCGTCATAGGCCCATTCAAGCGTCTTCGATACCGATTCATCAAAATCCTCCTTGCTTTGCCGGTTCGCATCTCCATCAGCAGGAAGGTAACCATATTTCATATAAAGGTCCAGTCCTTCCAGATTTCTTTTCGGACCTTCCCCCATCGCTACCTCGCGCATCGCTTTGTAAACCTCTTCCTGCAGGGATGTATCAATCAGTCCTTTTTCCCAAGCATCCACAAGAACCGGCACCGAATGGTACGCAATCATGCACCACGTTTCATTTCCCCACAGCGACCATTTCGGAAGCACTCCAAAATCATGGTAATGGGCCATCATGGCTTTCATAAAAGCACGTACCTTATCGGGCGCAATGATAGTCATCAGCGGATGCCAGCCACGGAAAGTATCCCATAATGAGAACGTGTAATACATCTCACTTTTATCGTCTTTCTTTATTTCATCCCCTGCGGTACGGTATTCGCCAGTAACATCGCTGTAAAGATTGGGCTGAATAAATGCATGGTAAAGCGCAGTGTAAAACGTGCGCAAAATAGATGTGTCGGAGGAAGTTATGCGGATGCTGCCCAGGGCCTCTTCCCATGCAATCTCTGCAGCCTTGCGAATTCCATCAAAGTCCCAGCCGGGATTTTCCGTAAAAAGGTTGTTTCCCGCCCCATCGGTGCTGACTGACGAAATTCCGGTCTTTATCAGCAAAGGCCTGTTACCGTCAGGCTGAAAAGTAACCAGGACTTTCAGTGCCGGCTGGTTTGAATTGGTAATAGCTTCCCCAGTGAAAGGACTCAGATTTCCATCATGCCCTATTAGCCAAATATCAGATAAAGCCAGGGAAGACTGCATCCGGAAAAACACTTTCTGATTGCTTGCCCAGCCAGAAGAAAACCTATATCCTGAAAGGAGATCGCTCCCCTCTTTCTTCACTGCTGAACCTTTTACCTTGTCCCAACTGACCAGCGATCCCAAGTCAAGAACAACGGCCGGAATATTCCCGCTGACAAATGTATAGCGATGCATTCCGGTTCGTTTTGTGGCGGTAAGCTCGGCATGGATTCCGTTTTTTAACACTACCGAATAGTATCCGGGCATAGCTTTTTCATCCTCATGAGAAAACAAGGCATACTGCCTGTTGGATGGAAATGAGCTAAGTTTCTCCTTTTCTGCTACTGGAAGTTCTACGGGCAGAATCCGTATATCCATTAGATCCGGCACTCCTGTACCACTGATATGAGTATGGCTGAAACCAGCAATGGTGTCCCAGGAATAATGATAACCGGAACACCAGTCCCAGCCTTCATGGTTATTGTCAGGACTTAACTGCACCATTCCAAAAGGAAGGGTTGCCCCGGGAAATGTGTGTCCATGTCCGCCGGTTCCTATAAAAGGATCTACAAATTGTATGAGATTCCCTTTTTCTTCAGTTTTTTGACATGATGAAGCAAATACCATGGCCAAAACCGTTAATGCAGATATTCCTGAAAGCCTCATGATATAAAGTTTTTTAAAACATAACAATGGGAGCTCAAAAATAAAGGAAATTCAGAATCAGTGAAAACACTTTTCACTGAAACATGAAAATTTCCTCTATTTTTCAGGCTATTTGAAGCCCAGGTAGTGATAATTTTGCGGTTCAGTGCCTTATACCATCAGGTTATGAGCTTTTAACGAGCAGAAACAAAAAAAGAAGACTTTCAGACCGATGTTTTCAGACAGCAAGGACAGCATCTCTGCTTAGTTCGGCAAGCGAATACTCTGACCTGAGACGATTGATGGTTTCATGCACCGTCAGTATCTCGGTTGCCATCCAGGCTTTGGAACCGGCAAAGGAAAATCCCTCGTCAAAATTGCCCCGGGCTGCACTGAAAAGGGCTTCGGCAATGCAATAGGGCACCTTCCTGTAATCACAGGTTTTCAGGCATTTCCATGAACATTTTACCGGTTTTCTTTCACCGGCCTGGATAGCCTGCACAAAATCATTGACAATCACCCGGCCGGGTAAACCTACCGGACTGTTTATTATAACAATATCGTCCGGAGTGCTGTTGATGTAATTCTGTTTGAAGGCATCAGCCACATCGCATTCCACCGTGGTGACAAAGCGGGTACCGATTTTTACGGCGCTTGCTCCAGCCTCCATGATTTCGTACATATCTCCTCCGTCATAAATTCCGCCACCTGCAATAACAGGGATTTCCAATCCATACTTCTGTTCATAGGGCAGCAGTTCCTGCAGGGTTTCCTTCACCAGCGAAGCCAGGTCTTTCTGAGGCTTATCAAGTTCCTGCCGGGTAAAGCCCAGGTGACCTCCGGCCATAGGACCTTCCACAACAACAGCATCCGGAACCCGGTTGTATCTTTCTGACCAGGAATGAAAAATAATTCTGGCCGCCCTCCCTGATGATACCTTTGGAATAAATTTTGTTGCACGACTTTCAAGCACTGAACTATCAATATTGGCAGGGAGTTTCAGTAACAATCCGGCTCCGGTAATCACAACATCTATTCCCTCTTCAAGTGCAACCTTCAGCAAATCATCATAATCAGTGACCGCATACATAATATTAACGCCCAGTACTCCTTTCGTTTTTGCCCTGGCTTTCCTGATTTCTTTCTTCAGGGCGGTTTTATTTGCTTCTTTGAAATTTTTGCGGTAATCTGGTTCAGTCATCCCTATGCCTACTGCTGATATGACTCCTATACCTCCTTCCTCTGCCACAGCCGACGCCAGCCCTGACAGGGATACACCAACACCCATGCCACCCTGAATTACCGGCAGCGGAACATGAAGATTCCCAATACTCATTGTTTTCATAATACATTTCTCCATAATTAAAATTGCAACGCCAAAAGTAGCCTTTGCCTACTCTGCGTTATTAAAACAGGGAAGAATGAAAGTTTTTAGGGACGAAAAAGGTGATAGCAGGGACGAAAAAGACCCGAATTTTACAACTATGAAGAACAGAAAAACATGTAAATATTTAACAATAAGCTTATTATGTGAATACTATCATCAGTACAGGGCTAAAGGAATCAACAAAAAGCTACAACAGTTTTTTAAATTCCTCGATATAATTCTGGGATACCGGTACAGGAAAATCAATCTGGTCAAAAAACAGAGAATATCCCTGTGAATCACCCCGAACTTCCTTGATATGATTGATATTGACAATATAAGACCGGTGGCATTTGAACATAAAATCAAAATTGCGCAGTGTCTCTTCTGCCTTTTTTAAGGAACTCCTCACCATTTGCTTTTTCACATTACCATTACTCCGATAGTACACTTCAATATAGTTGTCGGCCGACCTGATAACCAAAAGGGCATCTGCTGTGACGGTAATACTGTCGCTCTTATATTCCGATTCCAGATGGATCAGTGTATCCTTCAGATGCTTAGCTTTCATCAATCGTTCGTTCATTTGAAGTGCCGTTTTCAAATGGTTGCGGAGAAGACGTTCCTGATTGATGACGATCAGCACTGCAACCGGCAGACAGGCTATCAGAAGTATCTTCCCAATGTCTGAAAAATGAAGATTCATTATTTCAAACAATCTGGTATAAATCAGAAAATCAGCAAATGAAACATTGAGAAGTAACCATACGTCCCACAGAATTTCCTTTCCCACATTCCAGTTTTCGCTCCGGAAAAGTTTCGGAAACAGGCTCGGTAATACCAGAAGATTAATGGCCAGGGTAACAAAAGTGGACAGAAAAAAACCGGCAATTAAAAACACCAGCCGTCTGGGCTGGGAATAGATTTCAATGGGCTGAAAGACGAGGATGAAAGCCAGAACACCCACGCTGATAAAGAAGATCACCTTGGCATTGTGCTTCAGGTCTTCGTTAAAAGGATATGGCTTCTTTAAAAAATTGTGCATGGATTTACCGGCTTTTGTTTTGTCTTCACTGGCAACAGACCCTGCCTAAAAAACATGTGAAATTAAAAAATATTAAACGGCTTTTTTTATTTAAGAAAAAATTCCTTTTCTTTGCATAGAACAATGCAATAGTATGCGTACAAAGAGAACATGGTGGTGGTGGTTCAGTGACTCCCGGTTTCCGTGAGGCTGGTAAGCCATACCTGTTCATAAACGATAGTAGGCCTGCCGAATCACGGCGGGCCTTTTTTGTTGTATTAACCTGTAAAATTCATACTCGTGAAGCGGTTTTATTTCAATGTGGTACAAAAAAAGATCCTGGCCGACACCATCACCCCGGTCGGGTTGTATCTCAAATTCCGGGATATTTATCCCGGAGCGGTTTTGCTCGAAAGTTCCGACTTCCACGGCAGCAAAGGAAGTTATTCGTTCATCTGCCTTAAGCCTCTGTCAACCTTTGAGGTAAAAGACGGAAAAGTTCAGATTGGTTATCCCGACGGTTCGTCAGAATCTATGGCAATTGCAAGCGGGCAGCTCCCGGAAATACTGGAAAGCTACCGGCTTTCATTTCAGCCAAACACCCATGAAACGCCCGCAAATGGCTTGTTTGGCTACCTGGCCTATGATGCCGTCAGGTATGCGGAGCACATTGCTTTTCCTGATACCGGTGACTCCCCCGATGCAATTCCCGAGGTTTCCTACAGTTTCTATAAATACATTATTGCCATTAATCACTTCCAGAACGCCCTGTACTTGATTGAAAACCTGTTCGATGGTGAGGATAGCCAGCTTCCTGTGCTGGAATCATTGCCCTTTAACAGAAACTTTGCCACGTACCCCTTCCAGCCCGATAAAAAGGAAACATCCAACCTCACCGACAGTCAGTATATGGAAATGGTGACACGTGGAAAGGAGCATTGTTTCCGGGGCGATGTTTTCCAGATTGTCCTGTCGCGCCAGTATTCCCAGTCCTTCTCGGGCGATGATTTCAATGTCTATCGCGCGCTTCGTTCCATTAATCCTTCTCCATACCTGTACTATTTTGATTTCGGTAGTTACCATATTTTTGGATCATCGCCCGAAGCACAGCTTGAAATCAGAAATAATACAGCCTACATTCATCCCATTGCAGGAACATTCAGGCGCACCGGCGATGACGAGGCCGATAAGGACCTGGCCCGACGTCTCAGTAATGATCCGAAAGAAAATGCCGAACACATTATGCTGGTGGACCTTGCCCGCAACGATCTGAGCCGCAATGCCACTGACGTTACCGTTGAAACATACCGCGAAATACAGTTTTACTCGCATGTAATTCACATGGTTTCAAAAGTGTCGGGTAAAATTCTTCCTGAAACCAACCGCGTTAAAGTACTCACCGATTCGTTTCCCGCCGGCACGCTCTCAGGAGCACCCAAATACAAAGCCATGGAATTGATCCGCAAATATGAGCAGAAAAACAGGGGATTTTACGGAGGTTGTATTGGCTATTTCGGATTTAACGGTGATGTGACCCATGCCATTATGATCCGGTCATTCCTGAGCAAAACCAACCGGCTGTTTTATCAGGCAGGAGCCGGAATAGTTGCTGCTTCGGTGGAACAGAATGAACTTCAGGAAGTCACTAATAAACTGGCAGCACTGAAAAGTGCCGTACTTATGGCAGGCGAAATTGGATTGTGAACAAAAAAGCCATGGATATGAAACGCATTATGATTCTTGATAATTACGACTCCTTTACCTACAACCTGGTACACGCTGTTCAAAAAATTACCGGACAGAAAGTTGACGTCTATCGAAACGATGCAATACCTTTGGAAAAAGTTGATACCTACGATAAAATCATCCTTTCACCCGGTCCGGGTATTCCTGATGAGGCAGGTATTATGAAGCTTCTCATTGAGCAATATGCTCCATCGAAAAGCATTCTGGGCGTTTGCCTCGGTTTACAGGCCATTGCTGAAGTGTTCGGCGGCAATCTCAGGAATCTTTCAAAAGTATTCCATGGAGTAGCCACCAGTATCCATGTTGTAAGAAAAGATGATCCGCTCTTTAAGGATATCCCTGCGCTATTCCAGGCAGGGCGTTACCATTCATGGATTGTTAACCGGGAAAAACTACCAGAGTGCCTCGAAATTACAGCCATAGACGACCAGAACGAAATCATGGCTCTTTCCCATCGGGAATATGATGTGCGGGGTGTTCAGTTTCATCCCGAATCAGTGCTTACCCCCCTGGGCGAAAAAATGATACAAAACTGGCTGAATGCCTGAATTACTAATCCATAAGCAATACGAATATGAAAGAAATTCTGCGGGAACTGTTTGACCACAAAAAACTCACGCGAAGTGAGGCCCGCTCTGTTTTAACCAATATTGCCGGAGGAGCCTATAATCATTCCCAGATGGCAGCCTTCATCTCGGTTTATCTGATGCGAAGCGTTACGGTTGACGAACTGAGCGGTTTCAGGGATGCCCTGCTCGAACTGTGCATACCCGTCGATTTTTCCGACCTGAAAACCATTGATTTATGCGGCACCGGCGGCGACGAAAAGGACACCTTCAACATTTCAACCCTCGCCAGTTTTGTCGTGGCCGGAGCCGGAGGAATGGTAGCCAAGCACGGAAACTACGGGGTTTCTTCTGTATGCGGATCTTCCAATGTACTCGAATCTCTCGGGTATAAATTCTCCAACGATCTGTCCAAACTCCGGAGAGAAATCGAAAAATGCAACATCTGCTTCCTGCATGCACCTCTGTTCAATCCGGCAATGAAAAACATTGCACCAGTAAGAAAAGAACTGGGCATGAAGACGTTCTTTAACATGCTGGGGCCCATGGTAAACCCCTCCCGGCCCAAATACCAGATGGTGGGAGTCTACAGCCTGGAACTCATGCGATTGTATAGCTACATATACCAGGAATCCTCGGAAAATTTCGCTATTTTGCATAGTCTTGACGGATATGATGAAATATCTTTAACCGGAGCGGTTAAAATAACCGATGCCACAGGGGATCGGATAGAAACCCCTGAAAGCCTTGGATTCAGAAAGGTTGCACCTGAGGATATCCGAGGCGGAAAGACGATTGATGAAAGCGTGAAAATATTCCTCGATATACTGCAGAATAAGGACACGCCAGCCAGGAAAGATGTTGTCATTGCCAATGCTGCCCTTGCTCTTGCATGCCTGAACCCGGAAAAATCCAGGCAGGATTGCATACAGATGGCCACCGAGTCGCTTGAAAGCGGCAACGCATACAATGCCCTCATAAAATTAATTGAAATACAGCCATGACCAGTATTCTTGAAGAAATAATTGCCCACAAGAAAAAAGAAGTGGAAGAACGAAAACAACGCGTGCCATTTTCTTCGCTGATGAAGAAAGCTGAAAGCACTTATAGCGGACCATCGTTGAAAGATGCCCTGCAGTCAGGAAGTTCCCCTGCCATTATCGCTGAATTCAAGCGAAGAAGTCCGTCTAAGGGCGTTCTGAATGAAACAGCCTCTGTACAATCGGTGGTAACAGGATATTCGGCTTACGGGGCAAACGCCATTTCAGTGCTTACTGACGAAAAGTTTTTCGGTGGCTCATGGAATGACCTTCACCTGGCCCGGCAAATCACAGATCTTCCCGTTCTGTGCAAGGATTTCATCATTGACCAGTATCAACTCTGGGAGGCAAAAGCAGCCGGTGCTGATGTCATCCTGCTGGTAGCCGCAGCTCTCGACCGCAAACAACTTCGCATGCTGGCAGAAAGGGCCCATGATCTCGACCTGGAAATCCTTCTTGAAATTCACAACGAACAGGAACTCGATGCTCTGCACCAAAGCATTACCATAGTTGGTGTCAACAACAGGAATCTCAATACGTTCAGCACCTCTATTGATGTTTCCCTGAAACTGGCCGACAAAATACCCGCAGATTTTATCAAAATTGCTGAAAGTGGGATTTCATCGGCCGATACCATCCTCACCCTTCATAAATTCGGATTTAAAGGCTTTCTCATTGGGGAGCATTTCATGCGGCACCCTGATCCTCCTTTAGCACTCCGACAGCTCCGGCAGGACATTCTGAACAAAATGAGGCCATGAATTCACTGATCAAGATTTGCGGAACGAAAGATCCGGACAATATCAGGGAGGTAGTAGCCCTGCAACCCGACCTGCTGGGGTTTATCTTCTATTCGAAGTCACCAAGGTATATCGGAAAGAACCCTGATTTTGCATTGTTCCGGGAAATTCCTTCCGGGATCGGCAAAACGGGAGTTTTTGTGAACACCGAACCAGAAGCTGTTCTCATTCAAAGTAAAAAACTCGAACTGGATTTTGTTCAGCTTCATGGTGAGGAATCACCGAATGATTGCCGGATCCTCACTCATAACGGACTACAGGTCATTAAAGCTTTTCAGATAAATAGCTCTTTCCGTTTTGAGCTTCTCAAACAATATGCTCCTTTTTGTCGCTTTTTCCTTTTTGATACACCTACTTCCACATACGGAGGCTCAGGGAAACAGTTCAACTGGAGCGTACTCGATTACTATGAAGGGCCCGTGCCTTTCTTTCTCAGCGGCGGAATCGGCCCGGAAGATGCAGGGAAACTCACCGGATTTTCTCATCCCTTTCTGGCCGGAGTTGATGTAAACAGCCGTTTTGAGACTTCGCCGGGAATCAAAGACATTGCACAACTTAAAAAATTCATTCACATAATCAGGCAAAGGATATGAACTACGAAGTAAGTGAAAAGGGATTTTACGGACCTTACGGTGGGGCCTACATTCCTGAAATGCTGGTTCCCAACATTACACAGTTACGGCAGTCGTACAGAAAAATTCTTGAAAGTGAAGAATTTCAAAGGGAATTGCAGCAATTGCTCCGCGATTTCGTAGGCAGGCCTACTCCCTTGTATTATGCATCCCGTTTATCAGAAAGATACGGCACCCGGATCTATTTGAAAAGAGAAGATCTGGCACATACTGGTTCGCATAAACTAAACAATGCTCTTGGTCAGATCCTTCTGGCCAAACGCCTCGGCAAAACCCGGATCATTGCTGAAACGGGGGCAGGACAGCACGGTGTAGCTGCAGCCACAGTTTGCGCAAGGGAGGGGATGGAATGTGTGGTGTATATGGGTGAGACCGATATTGCCCGCCAGGCACCCAATGTGGCCCGGATGAAAATGCTCGGAGCAAAAGTGGTGCCAGTGACTTCAGGCAATAAAACCCTGAAAGATGCTACCAATGAAGCCATACGCGACTGGATCAACCATCCGGAAGACACTTACTATATTATCGGATCCGTGGTTGGGCCGCATCCGTATCCCGATCTTGTTGCCCGGCTTCAATCTGTCATCAGCCTTGAACTCAGGGAACAACTGAGGAAAAAAACAGGAAATACCGATCCGGATTATATTTTGGCCTGCGTGGGGGGCGGAAGTAATGCTGCAGGGATTTTTTATCATTATCTTGGTCATCAGGCGGTACATCTGATAGCAATAGAAGCTGCCGGAAAAGGGCTCGATACAAATGAAACAGCTGCCACCATCAAAAAAGGAAGACCCGGCATTATCCACGGAAGCAAAACCTACCTGATGCAAAATGAAGACGGACAAATTACTGAACCATACTCCATTTCAGCCGGGCTGGATTACCCCGGAATCGGGCCAATGCATTCCTGGCTTTACGAAACCGGCAGGGTGCAATTCCTGTCAGCCACTGATACGGAAGCGCTGAAATCTGCTCTCGAGCTTACACGGCTCGAAGGGATCATTCCTGCCCTTGAATCAGCACACGCACTGGCAGCTCTTTCCATGATCCCTTTCAAATCTTCCCATACCGTTGTAATCAACTTGAGCGGACGAGGTGATAAAGACCTTGCCGCCTATACCGATTATATTACAGAAACAGAAAAACCAAATCAATGAACCGACTTCATACCCTTTTTCAGAAAAAACAGATCAATATCCTCTCCGTTTTTTTTACGGCCGGATACCCCAAACTAAACGATACTTCCTTCATCCTGAAGGAACTGGAACAGAATGGCGTCGACCTGGCTGAGATTGGCATGCCCTTTTCAGATCCTCTTGCCGACGGTCCTGTTATTCAGCACAGCAGCCAGGTTGCCCTGCAGAATGGCATGTCGCTTAAAGTGCTCTTCCGGCAACTATCCGGTATAAGGCAGCACGTTTCCATGCCCCTCATACTAATGGGTTACCTTAATCCAGTCCTTTCTTACGGAATCGAAAAATTCCTCGAAGACGCACATCGGCTGGGTATCGACGGAATCATCCTTCCGGACCTTCCGCCCGAAGAATATGAAGAACAATATAAATCTTTGTTTGAAAAGTTTTCCCTGTCCAATATTTTTCTGATCACACCTCAGACACCTGATGACAGGATAAGAAAAATTGACGGGCTGAGTGACAGCTTCATTTATATGCTTTCCACCTCGGCCACAACCGGAACGCGAAAAAGCGGATTCGATGCACATCGAAATTACTTTGAACATATCCGCTCAATGAACCTGGCGCACCCGCTGCTGATTGGATTTGGTATACGCAGCCGCGAAACTTTTGAGGAAGCCTGCCGGTATGCCGCGGGAGCCATTGTAGGCACTGCCTTTATTGAAGCCATCAGCCATGATGAAGATCTTTCAGGGCAGATCAGCAATTTTGTTAGGTCCATCCGACTGAAGTAAAAAAGGCATGCCGCAATTAGTCCGACATGCCTTCTTGAATTCTTCTAAGAGTATTTACCTGCGCCAGCGGAATCGGTGCATCTTCATTTCCCTTACCTGCGATTCATTTCCTTTGGTGATGGTGATTATGTTGTCGCATTCGCCATTGCCGTAATCAATAATAACAGGCTCCTTATCACCGATTTTAATTTCGATTACACCGCTCACGATCGACTTGCAGGACATTTTTACGTGCAGCGGTTCCACAATAGTTCTGGAATAGCTGAAACCTTTGAAATTTGTTCCTGTGGCATATCCGGTAATAAGGTATTCATCGTCCCAGACAGTGCGGGTTTCGGAACCGGCCACCCACTCACGTGTACGGGTGTATTCGCGGGTCATAACAACACCGTCACTGGTTGTTACCTTTCCGTTCTGGAGCGTTACCGAAAAGAAATAGTGCCCGTTTTCATTCAGTCCCATATTCTGAATTATGCGTGTTCCCTCGATCAGATTACCGTTTACATGGAAGTTCTGCAGTTCGACAATTTTCAGGAAACCCAGATCACGGTAATGTCCGATGCGTTTTATAATAATTTTGCCGCTACGTGCATTGCCGTTACGATCGGTACAGCCGGTACCAAAATCCACCGTCAGAATCACCGTGTCGCCCGATGTATTATGGGTCACAACAGGACATGTGTCAGAAAGAACCGCATCACCGCTCTTCAGGTTCAGGTTGTCCAGCATGTCGTCGTACTGATCGGCAAGGGTCATTATGTCCTGATCAGTTGCATCCATCAAGGCATCGTCAAGCACTGTCTGCCCCTCGTCGTTAGTCAGGAAACTTTCATCCTTGCTGCAGGCAGAAAAAAACAATGCCGCGGATACCAAAATCCCGGCAACCAGTAATAAATGTTTTCGTGTTCTCATAGTTCCGATTTTTTAAGGTTTTACATCAACGTTTGCTTCTTAGATGCAAAATCATGAACGAGGTTTAATGAGGATCAAAAAAAATGAGGATGTCTCAAAGCTTCGTTTTTCGACATCCGCATTAAGAAATTTAATAAATAAGCTGGTTGGCGCTGCGCGCCAACCAGCTTATTTATCATCCGAACGGAATGTATCAGCCTAGGTACGACCGCAGAAGCTTATTTTTTGAGGTACGCTGCAATCTGCGGATAGCTTTTTCCTTGATCTGTCGGGTTCTTTCCCTTGAAAGGCCAATTTCTGCACCAATTTCTTCGAGCGACATTTCCTTATGGCCTATGCCGAAATAACGTTCAATAACCGAACGTTCCTTTTCGCTGAGTACAGAGAGGGTCCGGCTGATTTCCTTCCGGAGCGATTCCTTGATAAGCTCATCATCTGCCACCGGTGATTCCTTATTTTCCATTACATCCAGCAGGCTACCGTCTTCTTCTTCGCCAAAAGGGGCATCAACCGAGAGGTGACGTCCCTGCAAACGGAGGGTGCTCGCAACCTTCTCTTCGGGCAATTCAACCCGTTCGGCAACTTCCTTGGGTGTAGGAGGACGCTGGAACTCCTGTTCCAGGGCATTGAACACCTTGTTGATCTTGTTGATGGTTCCAATTTTGTTCAGAGGAAGCCTTACAATACGGCTTTGTTCTGCAATGGCCTGTAAAATACTCTGCCGTATCCACCACACGGCATAGGAAATAAACTTGAATCCTTTGGTTTCATCAAATTTTTCGGCAGCTTTTATCAGACCCAGATTCCCCTCATTGATCAGATCAGGCAGGCTAAGCCCCTGATGCTGGTACTGTTTGGCCACCGACACCACAAAACGCAGATTGGCACGCACCAACCTTTCCAGGGCAGCACGGTCGCCGCTCCGGATACGCCGGGCCAGCTCCACTTCCTCTTCAACAGTCAGCAATTCCTCTTTGCCGATTTCAAGCAGGTACTTTTCCAGTGAAGCACTTTCCCGGTTGGTAATCGACTTTGTAATTTTCAGTTGTCTCATCGCTAAATCCTCACAGTTTTTTATTTATCCTTACACCAACAAACAAGAAACGTCTCTTGTTCAGTTTCATTATGCCTTTATACGAAAAAAAAACCCGAATGTTACATATTTTACAGAAATTTTTCTGTTCTGTAACATCCAAGTTATTGCCTTAGAATAATTTAAAATATGCTTTTAAGTACTTAATTATCAAACAAAATCTCCTGCAAAGGTAAAAAATTTTTTTAAAATCATTTACCTTAAAATGTATTTCAAAAATTGTGCCGTTTTTAATCCGGAATGAATTGGCTCTACCGATCCGGATTCTTATCAATACACAATTTCACAATCTGTTACGCCTTTCAATGGAGCTGAAAAATCAGCGTATGTTGAATTTCTTACATGGCTGGTGAAGAAAGGAATATTCCGGCCGGCAGCAATTACGGAACGAATGGTTTCCGTTCCAGAAGGAAGCAACAGATGAACAGAGGCTTCTTCCCCACTCCCCGTAAAACTCAGCCTTATTGTCCGTGTTTTCGGATTATGATGAAAGGTATAAGCCACATATCCATCGGAAGCAGCATAACGAATAATTACCTGAGCAGAATCTGTCCGGGCGGAAGTCCATCTTGGGGCAATACGTGGATGGGAAAACGTCGTTCCCAAATCCGTTATACCCGCTATCCCTTCCACGAGTGCAGCCATACCCAGTGCAGCAGCCCAGTTGTCAGGGCCACCATACGACTGAGGGGGAGGCGGCAAATATTTCATTCTATCGGCAAGACTCACAGCAATTATTGCCCATATACCCCTATCCTCGCTGCACCTGAACTCAATTTCCCTGATATCCTTTTCGGGGAAAGGATTTGAGATCCCTGCCCAGCAAATACCCACATCATTGCTCACCCCGTTTGGGCCACGCCATGCAACTCCTGCCAGTTTTCCCTGAAGTTCAGGGAACCACCATCCTGTGATATGCTTTCCGTTGATAATATATTGTGCTGCAGAGGTTCCATCAGCATAATGGAAAACCACACTTCCCGCAATTCCTTCCGAACCGGCCTGCCCTAAAGTGTGCAGCAGGCCTATCATACCAGATTTTCTTCCAACAGGCAGAAAAATCTGCTGCTTAAATCCTTTCTGTCTGGAAAGCCCGATTACAATTTTCCCTTCATTTGCTGAAGGATCAGAAATGTCAAATTCAATTCCTCCAAAGGTTTGTTTTCCGGAAGGAAGGTTCCGCATATCGTTTCCTTTTCTTTCATTCATCCATGGCAAGGCTCCTTTTCCGGCATGGTCAAAAATGCTCATATTGGCTACTTTACGAATATCGAGTGGTTGATACACCGGATCAGGCGGAGGTGGAGGATATGCTCCCGTATAGGAAAACCAGATGCGCGATCCATTCCCATACTTATTACCCAGATCGAGTAATCGCAAAAGAATATCGCTGCCGTACGACTCATACCCGTTTTCAAAGGCCCCTCGGGCCAGTTCTCCTGCAGCATGACCGGCAACACCTCCGTTCATGTATTGCCACTTTTCATTATGTCCCCCGAAACCCCTTTCGAAGGGCGGATAAATGGAGTACCATTCTCCGGGAGATCCGGGAGGTAAATGGTTTTTCAGATGAAGATAGGTTTCAATGATAGCTGCATTCTGCTCATGCGGCAACCCCCTGTTTACCGAATAAGCATTTGACTGGGAAATCTGGCTTTTTTCATCCACACCCAGGTTACGCTTGACAGATGGATCTTCATCAATAAAGTGAGTAAAGAAGTGACCGTTCCATGCAAGAGCATTCAGCCTTTCTCTGATCTCATGTGCTCTCTGGCGGTATTTTTCAGCTGAAGCCTGATCACCTGTATGGGCAAACATTTCTGCCAGGTACTCGCATGCCTGGGCATATCCGGTATTGTCGCCGTAGAAAATTCCGAATTTGGTTTTTCCCGGAACCACGCACATTGTCGGGGTCAAAGCGTCTCCGGGGGTGTATTCGTCATCCACCTGAAAGTCCCATGAATCAATGGTATAAGGACGTTTTAGCAGCCCGAACCGCTTTGACCAACGCAAGCTATCGGTAACATTATAATCAAGAGCACGAGCAGCCGAAGCCAGTTTCGACCGCATCCACCGGTCGTTCCCGGTAGCTTTCCAGCACTGGTACAGTAAGTCAACAAACAGGTATTCCACATGGTTTTCATTGGGCTGGCGGACAAAAATTACTGTATCATATCTTTTAATAAAATTGGTGGATCCGTAGGCAAGGTCATAATAACCGGGTCGTTCACTGTTTCTGACGAAACTGTATATCATTCCGTCTTCTCTTTGAACTTCACTGAACAAATCAATCATATCAGAGCCATATGGGCTAAAATAACGCATTCCCTTGTTGGTCTGATCGTTATCCAATACCCATGGTACAAATACCTTGTACTCTTTCCCCCGAAAATGATAGGATTCAGTACCGTCAGAGCTGTATACACACATTCCTTTATAGAGAAGCTGAAACAATTCACCGAATTTCCCCCAATCGGTAACTTTCGTAAAAGCTTCCATCCGGAAAGTGAACGAACGCAGGATGTCTCCTTTTCTGTCCAAAAGAACCGCCTTATGCATTCCCGGTTTTCCTGCTGCAACAAAAGAAGCCATTCTTTCAACTGACATAGTTACATAATTGTTTCCACCCCCGTCATAAACATTCAATGTACAAGGGATGGAAGAGATAACCATAAGTGTATCCAGGGGATGAATTACTTCAGAATAAGGAACTCCGGAAGGGATTCCTGAGTTTCCTTTCATACTATAAAGAAGAAAAACACCGGAACATTCGCTGGCAGGCGCATTCCGGCTAAGGCTCTGTGCTCTGGCTGGCACATTTACCGGCAAAAAAGCCAATAGAAGAAGCGGCAAAACAACAGATTGCCGCAATGAAAGTAATGGAAACATTGGTTGGTGTTTTAGGTTGGTTGCAATTTTCGGGTAACAAAAATAGCAATTTTATTGGTCAGTAAACGGGGAGTCATTCCGATGGAATCCATGTACCGTGTTATGAACCATTTCAACTGAAGCAGCAAATTTTCTGAAGCTGACAGAAGATTCATCCTGTCCCTACAAAATGGATATACTCGAAGGAATTGGTTTTCCGATGAATCAGGCACTCTCTGGTTTGTTAACCACCAGGAATTTGTATCTTGGAAGGAATTTATCAATTGAGGGTTATGTCAATAAACTGTTTGATTCTGCGGTTTGCAGCAGTGCAGTTTCTCCTGTCACTGTTGGTTCCCGCTTCGTTCGCTCAGACGGATTCGCTTTTGCGGCAGGGAATGCGTTTCCATGATGAAGGCAAGTACAGGGAAGCTCTTGAATGTTATCAAAAAGTGCTTGAAACAGAACCTGACAATGCCGAGGCAATGTACGAAATGGCTTACACATTTATGAGTACAGGAGATTACAAACGGGCAGTGCAATATGCAAAAAACAGTATCAGGAAAGGGAAAGTTCCCTATGCCGGATCCTATGCGGTGTGGGGATCATCGCTTGATGAACTCGGACAAAGGGAAAAGGCCCTGAAAGTATTTGATGAAGGAATGAAAAATTTCCCTGACGATCATCTGCTGGCCTATAACAAAGGTCTGACGCTTTATCGTATGAAACGATTCAGGGAAGCAGAAGCAGTCCTTTGCCATTCGGTTCTGCTAAGACCCAGCCACCCGGGAAGTCATCTGCTGCTGGCCTATACGGAAGCTGAACTGGGAAACAGAGTAAAAGCGATGCTTCCGCTATATTTTTTCCTCCTGATTGAATCGCGCACCGAAAGGTCAAAAACCGTATGGGAAATGCTTGCATCGCTTCAGGTTAAGGGAATGACCCAGGAAAAGACTGGTAAAATCAGTCTCCGCATTCCTTCCAGGGAGGATACTGACAGCCTTGGGGTACTTGATATGACAGTAAGTATGGTTGCGGCCGCAAGTATTGCAGGAAAAACCGACAGCACAGAACTCGGGCGTTTTGCTGAACGAAACAGCACATTCTTTTCGGTTCTCAGTGAAATAAAAAAGAACATCAACAGCTTGTGGTGGAATTTATACATTCCTTTCCTCTCCGAAGTCTATACCTCCGGCAATGCTCAAGCCTTCAGTTACTATATAAGCCGTGGGGCCAGGCCAGAAGAAGCAGAAGCCTGGTTTACCAAAAATCCGGATAAAATGAATCGGTTTGCCGATTGGTTTGGGAAACAACAATACCTGCGATAAATCATTTGAACTCCTTTTAAATTCATTACTTTTGCCGGAAATTTTTTCAGGGTGTCACGCAGAGTTCTGATGTATATATTGCTGCTTGCAGCCATGCTGTTCTGGGGCTTTTCCTTTGTGTGGTATAAAATGGCCTACCAGCATTTTCTCCCTCTTACCGTGGTGTTTTTCAGGCTTTTCCTGTCATCGGCATTTTTATTCCTGCTTGCTGCAACCATGAGAAAGCTGCAACATGTATCCCGAAAAGATCTGCCACTGCTTTTTTTGATAGCCTTGTTCGAACCGTTTCTGTATTTTATCGGTGAAAGTTTAGGAATGCAATATGTTTCATCAACCCTTGCGTCCATTATCATTGCCACTATCCCTCTTTTCACTCCTGTCGCAGCTTACTTTTTTTTTAAAGAAAGAATATCGGTTCTCAACATTGCCGGCATCATTGTTTCCCTTGCCGGGGTCCTTATTGTGGTGGATGCAAACACTTCCAGCGGCAACTCTTCCCTCCCCGGTATTCTGCTTATTTTTCTGGCCGTTTTTTCTGCGGTCGGATATTCGCTGATGGTAAAAAGACTGACCGAACGGTTCAATCCTTTTACCATTGTGGCATGGCAAAATGGCATGGGAGCCATCCTCTTCCTTCCCTTATTTTTGTTATTTGAATTTCCAAGGCTTGACGTCAGCTCTATTACCTGGAAAAACATGCTACCGGTTATCTATCTAACTTTTTTTGCTTCCGTTCTTGCCTTTATTTTCTTTGTTAACGCTGTTGCCTCGATAGGAGCTTCAAAAGCCAATATCTTTACTAATGCTATCCCGGTTTTTACGGCATTGTTTTCGTGGCTGCTTCTTGGAGAGCAGTTGAGTTTGATGAAACTAACAGGAATGTTTATCGTAATGGCAGGAATCTTCATGTCACAGCTGTCGCACGGCAGGATTTCACGTTTTCTGATGGTGTTCCGGTCGCAGGAATAGCAGCCGAATCCTATTTCCATTTTGAATGCTCGTGCACAATAACTTTCAAACCCCTATGCACAGACTCCAGAGTGATTTTTTTCTTCATTACAGCCGGTTCTCCGTCGTAATGGACTGCTCCGGCTTTTTTTCTCTTTAGAATGGCCTTATCAGTGCGAAGAACTCTCAGATAAGGACTTTTATGCAATCTTTTACTGAACAAACGGTAACCGATATTTAAAGCCCGGAACCTGGGAAAAGGAGCAAGGATACAAATGTCCAGCTTACCATCCTGGATATCGGCATGGGGAGAAATGTACGCATTGTTTCCCCATTGGGCAGCGTTGGCAAAAGTTACCAGGAATGCCCTGCTCGCCACTTTGGTTTTTCCGGCTTTTAGTCTGTATTTTTTTGGTTTGTAATGTACATATTCTGAAAGCGTGGTCTTAACGTAAGTAATGAATCCTCTTTGTTCGCTCTCGGCAAATCGCATTCCTACAAAAGCATCAAAACCAACACCACAGGTGCAGAAAAAAGGAATGCCGTTGACCAACCCATAGTCTATATTGACCACCTTGCCATGGTTTATCACATTGATTGCCTCCTTAACCCGCACAGGAATCCGCAGATGTCTCGCCAGTCCGTTACCCGACCCGACAGGTATAATACCAAGCGCAGCATCCTTTCCGACAAGGGCAGCCCCAACCTCATTTACTGTTCCATCTCCTCCAACTGCAATAATCTTCTGTACACCCCTCTTAATTGCTTTGCGTGCCAATTTTGTTCCGTGTCCTTTGTATTCTGTATACCTGAATTCCGGTTCATACCGTTTTGTATCCAGGTGCCTTCGGATTGAATTTTCCAGATTGGTCTTGCTGCGAATCCCTGCAATCGGGTTAATGATAAATAATATTGGTTCTTTCCCTTTATCGGTCATATAGATTGCTTGTATTTGATTCAACTTTTCCACACAAAGGTAGACGAATAATGGATTATCACAATTAATGGTAAAATATGCTGCTCCAAAGACTTTTTATGATTCCACAGAAAAATTCATACTTCTTCTGTATTTTTGCCGTTAGTAGTTGTAATGAATAAATTTTAGTTGTATAGATTCCTTTACATAATCTTTGCTGCCTCATTCCTGTTGGCCGGAAAAGTCTTTGGCCAGATCGGTGGAACATCCACATGGAATTTTCTGAACCTTACCAGTTCGGCCAGAATTGGTGCCCTGGGAGGTAAAAATGTTGCTCTGTCTGATGGCGATCTCAATCTGGCATACTTTAATCCGGCACTCCTTACAGAAGACATGCACAACAATCTGGCCCTCAATTACGCCACACTCTTTTCCGGTGTCAGCTACGGTTATGTTTCCTATGCCAGAGCCGTTCCAAAAACCGGTATATTTGCCGGAGGAATTCATTATATTAATTACGGTACCTTCACCGCTGCTGATGAAACAGGACAGATAACAGGCCAATTCAGGGCTGCAGAATATGCTCTTTATCTTACCTATTCACGTGCATTCGATACCTGCTGGAATGCCGGCATTACCCTCAAACCGGTATATTCTTCGCTCGAGCGCTATCAGGCGTTTGGCCTGGCCGCTGACCTTGGTGCATCGTACACTTCCCCCAATCGTTTGTTTACAGCAGGCATTGCCTTGCGAAACATGGGTCTGCAGTTCAGGGGATATTATCCCGGTTCCGGGGAACCGCTACCATTTGAAATCCTGGCAGGAGTTGCCCAGAAACTGCAGTACGCACCCTTCCGTTTCCTTATTACAGCCCAACAGCTTCAACGTTTTGACCTCACCTATACCAATCCTGCCAATCCTGCCGATATTGACCCCATCACCGGCAAACCTATCAAGAAGAATCGTACGGAAAAACTGGCCGATCAGTTCATGCGCCATGTAATTTTAGGCGTGGAGTTTGTCCCATCCCGTAGTTTTTACTTTCGGCTTGGCTATAATTACCAGAGAAGAAAAGAAATGATGATTGACACACGTCCGGGTACGGTTGGATTTTCTTGGGGTTTCGGGCTTCGTATCAGCAAATTCAATATAGCTTACGGACGGGCAGCATGGCATCTGGCCGGCGGCACCAATTTTTTTTCTATCAGCACTAATTTCTCCGAATTTGGCTTCCTCGACAAATCAACCAACTAGCAATCAGGTAATGCAACCCATCCCCGATCATCTTATCATTGCGATTGACGGCCATTCCTCCTGCGGTAAAAGCACATTTGCCCGGGCCATTGCGAAACGGCTTAATTACAGGTACATTGACAGCGGAGCGATGTACAGGGCTGTCACTCTGTTTTCCATCCAAAACCATCTTTTTAAAGGCGAAAATCCCGACAGGGAAAAATTACTCCGCCTGCTGCCAAAAATCAATATTTCCTTTGAATACAATCCTAACCGACAGGAAAACGAAATTGTTCTCAACGGTGAGTTTGTGGAAAATGCGATACGAGAACCCGAAGTGGCCCGAAAAGTCAGCATTATCAGTAAAATTCCTGAAGTACGTTCCCGTATGGTGGAAATACAGCGAAATCTGGGTGAAAAAGGCGGCATTGTTATGGATGGTCGTGATATTGGCACTGTTGTATTTCCCAACGCTGACATAAAAATCTTCCTCACCGCTTCACCGGAAATTAGAGCTCAGCGGCGTTTCAAGGAACTCAAGGAAAAAGGAATTGAAATGGGATTTAACGAAGTTCTTGAAAATATTCTTGAACGCGATAGGATTGATTCAACCCGTTCGGTAAGCCCCCTGAGAAAGGCTCCGGATGCTATTCTGCTTGACAATTCGAATATGACGGTGGAGCAACAAATGGAGTGGTTCGAACAGTTTCTGCATGAACGGTTCGGAGGGTAATCAGATTGTATTATCTTTGCAGGCTCTAATTCGAAGTATGAGCGAATGGAAATAGTCATCGATCCGGATGCAGGATTTTGCTTTGGAGTTACCCGGGCTATCCGGATGGCTGAAGATGCGGCAAAGAAAGGTCCCGTGGCCAGCCTCGGAGATATTGTCCATAATCCCGAAGAAGTGCAGAGACTGAAAAACAAAGGTATCGGATCTGTTACCCATACCGAATTGCCAAAAATGCAGGATGAGACTGTTTTGCTGCGGGCACATGGTGAACCTCCCTCAACATATGAAACTGCTCGGCTTTGCGGGTTGAATCTTATCGATGCCACCTGCCCTATTGTATCCGGCGTTCAGAAAAAAATAAAAAAAGCCTATAAAGAATCTCTTGCTGCTCAGGGACAAATTGTCATTTATGGAAAGCCTGGTCATCCGGAAACAATAGGCCTTCGTGGACAAACTGAAAATACGGCCATCATCATTTCTGAACCAACTGATCTGGATGCTGTCAATTACAACCAACCGCTCTGGCTTTTTGCCCAAACCACCATGCAACCAGCCAAATTCAGCATGATTGCTGACGAAATCAGAAACAGATTCATCCAGGCCGGCCAGAATCCGGATAAAATGCTCCGAGTGTATAATACTCTATGCCATTACGTTTCAGGAAGGGAAGAGAAAATCAGAGAATTTGCCCGCCGCTTTGATGTCGTTATTTTTGTCAGCGGAGCGAACAGCTCAAACGGAAAGTTTCTTTATTCCTGCTGTAAGGAAGAAAATCCAAAGACCTATTTTGTAACCCATGCCAATGAACTAAAAAAGGAATGGTTTTCAAAAGTTTCTTCTGTTGGAATCAGTGGCGCCACCTCAACACCCCGGTGGCTACTGGAAGAAGTCAAAAGGCAAATTCGCGAAATGGAAATATAATATTAGCTTAATACATTGTATTTAAACGTTATATACCTTTGCAACGATTTTGTTTAACATAGATTGAGATTATGAGAGAAGTGAAAAAAATCGGAGTGCTTACCTCTGGAGGGGATGCACCGGGAATGAATGCTGCCATCCGTGCCGTAACCCGTGCAGCATTGCACCATAACATTGAAGTATATGGTATCATGCGGGGATACGAAGGGTTGATCAACGGAGAAATCAAGAAGATGTGTTCATCGGATGTTAGCGGAATTATTCAGAAAGGGGGAACTATCCTTCAAACCGCCAGGTCGGTGGCATTCCGTACACCGGAAGGACGTGTCCAGGCCAGGGAAAATCTGAAAAAACATGACATCGACAGCCTGATTGTAATCGGCGGGGACGGTTCATTCGCCGGGGCCAGCATTTTTTCGCGTGAACACAATTTTCCGGTTATCGGAATACCCGGAACCATTGACAACGACCTGTACGGAACAGAATATACCATCGGGTACGATACCGCCCTCAACACTGTTGTGGAAGCTGTTGATAAGATCAAAGATACCGCCAGCTCGCACAACCGTATTTTCTTCGTGGAAGTGATGGGCCGTGAAGCAGGTTTTCTGGCCCTTATGAGCGGAATTGCCTGCGGAGCAGAAGCTATTTTAATCCCTGAGGTTCCCGGACAAATCGATAAATTAATGAATTACCTTTCCCTGCGTGGCCAGCAAAAGAAATCAAGTATTATTCTGGTGGCCGAAGGAGAAGATGAAGGCGGCGCTATTGCCGTTTCCAAAAAAGTCCAGGATGCTTTCCCTCAGTTCGATATACGGGTAACCATCCTCGGACATATTCAGAGAGGAGGAAGCCCAACCACCCACGACCGTGTAACAGCCAGCAGATTGGGTGTTGCTGCTGTGGAGGCTCTTCTCGATGACCAAACCAGCATTATGGTTGGTATTGATAATGATCAGATTGTGCATGTTCCGCTGAGCAAGACCATCAAACTGCATAAAACCGTTGATCCCCAGTTACTGGAAGTAGCAGAAATATTGATTGGATAAGCATACACTGTACTTGCTTTTCCAATTCCGGTAACGGTGTTTTTTCCATAAAGCCAATCATGAATGGTGGTTTGGGTATATTTGTAATTCCAATCCGCCGTTATGCAGAATTATTCGCTTTATGCCGAAGTTATCCTGCCTCTACCCCTCCCGGGAACATTTACCTATGCTGTTCCCTCCGGATGGGAAGCCAAAATTAAGCCCGGTGTACGTGCACTGGTTCCCTTTGGCGTGCGCAGGATACTTAGTGGAGTTGTTGCATCAGTTACAGATGAAGTTCCTGAAGTACCCAACATTAAACCTCTTACGGATATACTCGATGAAACTCCTGTGGTGGTTCCCTTTCAAATTACATTCTGGCAATGGATTGCTGAATATTACATGTGTACCCTCGGAGAGGTAAGCAAAGCCGCACTCCCTTCCGGGTTAAAACTGGAAAGCGAAACCCGTATGTTTGTTCGGGAGGATTTTGTGAACGCCGACGACCTGTCCCCCGCTGAACTGGCTATATTTTCCCTCCTTCAAAAGAAAAAAGGCCTACGGATCAACGATATAGCAAAACAGTTGCAGAAAAGTACCATTTATCATCCCCTGAAAAATCTGCTTGATAAAGGAGCCATTTCAGCCAGTGAAAGTCTGAAAGAAGGATACCATCCTCCTCTGAAAGCATACCTGCACCTGCATGCCGAATGGACTAGTCCTGCATCACATACTTTATTGTTCGAAAAACTCAAGAAAGCGCCCCGGCAACTCCAGGCAGTACAAAGCTTCCTGCGGCTAGCTGAGAAAGAACCATTCCCTGATAAATTTCTCATAGCTCGTGAAGATTTTATGCAGATGACAGGAGTTACACCCACTATCATAAAAAGCCTTGTCGAAAGGGATATTCTTGTTATTGACTATCTGGAGTCCGTATCGGAAAGAGAAATTCATGCAGAACCGGTTATTACCACCATTCTGGAAGATGCTCAGCAAAAATGCCTGGACGAAATCAAGAATCACTTTGAAAAGACAGGGACTGTTCTTTTGCACGGAGTTACTTCCAGTGGTAAAACAGAGATATATATTCACCTTATCTCCGAGTATCTCTGCCAGGGAAAGCAGGTACTGTACCTCCTTCCGGAAATCGCCCTTACTTCGCAGATTATCAGACGTCTGCAAAAAGTTTTCGGCAACCTCGTGTACGTTTATCATTCGCGGTTTAGTGATGCCGAAAGAATAGCAACCTGGAAAGAACTTCTGCCTGAGCCGACTAAGAGACCGGGGCCTTCCATCGTCCTGGGCGTACGTTCATCTGTATTCCTGCCATTTACCAATCTTGGTCTGGTTATTGTTGACGAGGAACATGAAAACACCTACAAACAGTTTGACCCTGCACCCCGTTACCATGCCCGTGATGCAGCTATTGTCCTGGCCGGTCTTCATGGAGCCAAAGTTTTGCTGGGATCAGCAACTCCCTCGGTTGAATCCATGTTCAACTGCCAGACGGGGAAATATGCTCTTTCTGAATTGAAAGAGCGGTATGGAAATATTAAACTACCTGCAATTGAGGTGGTTGATATGCGCATCGAGCGAAAAAAGAGGCCTCCCAGGATATTGTTCTCCGACCGTCTTTCTGAAGAAATCAAGCAGGTTCTCCAGCAAAAAGAACAAGTTATTCTTTTCCAGAATCGACGTGGTTTTGCTCCCTACCTTCAATGCCATGAATGCGGCTGGGTACCCGTGTGCAAGCATTGCGATGTCAGCCTGGTATATCACAAACAGCTCAATCAACTTGTCTGTCATTATTGTGGTACTGTGTATCCAGGCTCTATGCAGTGCCGGCAATGTGGCAGCACCGACCTTCGTACCATGGGATCAGGTACTGAAAAAATTGAAGAGGAAATTTCCATCCTTTTTCCCGGGGCAAAGGTTGCCAGAATGGATCTCGATTCTACGCGCTCCCGCACATCGTACGAAAGAATATTGAATGAATTTGAACAAGGAACCACCAATATCCTGGTGGGAACGCAAATGATAACCAAAGGCCTTGACTTTGACCGCGTTCAGGTTGTGGGCATTATCAATGCCGACAACCTTCTCAATTTCCCTGACTTCCGTTCGTTTGAACGCGCATTTCAGCTGATGGAACAGGTAAGTGGCCGGGCCGGGAGAAGAGACCGGCAGGGAAAAGTAATTATTCAAACTTCCCAGCCCGAGCACAGAATTATCCGGGCGGTAATGAACCACGATTTTCATACCATGCTCAAAGAAGAACTGCGCGAACGCAAAATTTTCCAGTATCCTCCCTTTTCAAGGCTGATACGCATCACCGTCAGGCACAGTTCCGAAGAGAAGACCACCCGGGCAGCTCTCCATTTGGCGGAAATGTTCCATGCAACTTTCCCAGGAAGAGTAACAGGGCCGGATCTTCCTGTAGTGGGGCGAATTCAGAACAAATACCTGAGAAATATCCTCATTAAGCTGGAACGAGGAAAAAATCTGGAAATTGACAGGAAAAAGGTTGCTGCTGTAATTGAACAATCCAAGCAGGATCCCCTTCTAAAAAGCATTGAAATTGTGCCGGATGTTGATCCGTACTGACCTGAAGCAATATTAATCGTCAAATTACTATCTTTGGCCTCCTAAAATTTTGGATTGTGACAGCTCGTTCAGTTAAGGAAGCTTTTGAAGGTTTTTCTCGCCTTCGCATAATGATAATCGGTGATGTAATGGTCGATTCTTACCTTTGGGGTAAGGTGGAACGCATATCACCTGAAGCACCTGTTCCTATCGTGACCTGCACCAACAGGGAAGACCGACTGGGAGGTGCTGCCAACGTAGCCCTGAATATCCGCAGCCTGGGTGCTTCTGCCCTCCTGTGTTCGGTAATAGGAAACGACACAGCAGGAAAAACCTTCATTAAGCTGCTAAAACAAAATAAAATGGAAACAGCAGGGATTTTGTATGATCCCGCCCGTAAAACCACCCAAAAAACCCGTATTATCAGCAGCAACCAACACCTGCTTCGGGTAGATGAGGAAGATACTCATTATTTGCAACCCCATACCGAAACCATGCTTCTTGAAGCAGTGCGCGGACTGATTTCACGGATTAAAATTGATGCCGTAATCTTTCAGGATTACGACAAGGGAGTAATAACCCCGCGCATCATTGAAGAAACATCGAAACTCTTCCAGGAAGCCGGCATTCCGGTACTGGTTGATCCCAAAAAGCGAAATTTTAATCTTTACAGGAATGCTACCGTTTTTAAACCGAATTTCAGAGAATTTGCCGAAGGAGTAAAAGCGGACATTTCACGGAATGACAAGGAGGGAATCACAAGGGAAGCATCAGCTTTTCTGCAAAAAACAGGACATAAATATTTGCTGCTCACTTTGTCGGAACAGGGCGTCTTTATGAGTGACGGACGGGAATCGCACCATATTCCTGCGCACGTAAGAGACATTGCCGATGTTTCGGGAGCGGGAGATACGGTAATCAGTGTTGCAGCCCTTTGTTTTGCGTCAGGACTTTCTCCTCTGGTAACAGCCGAAATTGTGAATCTTGCTGGAGGAATTGTGTGCGAAAAGGTCGGGGTGGTTCCTGTTGATCGTGAACAACTGCTGCAGGAAAGCCTTCAGCTGGATTTTGTGAAATAAATCCTGATTTTTAGTGAACTTTTGTATCTTTGCAGACCAAAAAACATTTTCGGGGTGTGGCGCAGTTGGTTAGCGCGCTACGTTCGGGACGTAGAGGCCGGTGGTTCGAGTCCACTCACCCCGACGAACTTTTTTCCTTAAAATAAATCAAAATTCACCAGAAGCCCGCTAAATGCAAAAAGCGGGCTTCTGTCGTTTTGGCAGGTATCGCATTTTTTGACCAAAAAACGACATTTTTTCCTACTTTTATGCAACGATTATGCAACGGCATGCAACAGGAGTAAAAATCCCGTTGCATGCCAGCACGAACAAGACTAATCTGTCTTGACAATACTCCAGCTGGAATACTGATCATTCTTACCGATCCGTAAAAGGTATATTCCGTTTTTCAATTCCCCGACAGGAATATTGATAGCACCAACAAAACATTCTTGATATACTCTCCTTCCGCTGGCATCAATCAGCTCCACATAAAACCGATCCGCTGCAGACGCCTCCACAAACAGGGTCGTAGTAACAGGATTTGGATAAACCTTAACAGATGAACCGGCAACTGTTTGAATTGTCATAGGCCGACTCACCTGAACATCAAAGGAACAGACCGAAGTATTTCCGCTTCCGTCAATGGCGGTCCAGGTAATGTTTGTTTTCCCCTGCCCCAGTTCTGCACCCGCCAGGGATGAAATGCTGTTAACACTGTTGATTACTGTTTCAAGCGTGCAATTATCCGTAACTGATACAGGATCAAACTCTTCACCAATAACGGTATAAGCACTTTCACCAGAAGCCAGAATTCTTTCCTGATTTTCAGGGCATACAAGTGCCGGTTTCGTTACATCCGTAACTTCTATTTTGAGGGATTTCATTACCATATTACCTGCCAGATCTTTTACAATAATAACAACCTGGTTTTCTCCCAATCCAAGCAAACTTCCTGGTTCCGGACTTTGAAGAATCACCAGCTTATTGGGCTGGGTACAATTATCGACGGCTGATACACTGGTTCTGTAATCAGCTAAAACTGCCTGACAATCTGATTGAACATGCGTTACAACATCAGATGGAAATGTCAATATAACAGGTGCTTCTGTCTCATACACAAGCCCCTGCCAAACCAGAAAAGGATACCCGTTGTTTTGGTCAGGGGCAATTGCCCAAATATCCTTGGTGCCATTAGCTGTTTCACAAACCACATCCCATCCTCCTATATTGATTGTCCCAATATCCTTAAGTTCGGCCGTTGTTTTTCCAGTTCCTCCTGCGCTCACGGTAATTCCAGAAACATCTGTATCCCAGAATGAACTATCGATATGAGCTGAAGCATTAGCGGCTCCGGCAAATCCCCCAATCTGGGCATAACCTGTTGTTGTTGAAAACGATCCAACAGAATAACAATTGCTCACCAAAGCATTGTTTCCGCTCACATATCCTGCAAATCCCCCGGCATAACTTTGATTTATCAGATTGCTCATTGAATAGCAATCGGTTATTGTTGCGTTGATTCCAACCTCACCTGCAAAGCCCCCGGTTCTGTTATTTCCTGTAACCTGCCCTGTTGAAAAACTTTCCTTTATTGTACCTGTCGTGGAACCAACCAGTCCGCCAACCGTGCCCTCACCGCTAACATCCCCGTTTGCATAGCATTTTTCCATCAAGCCTGAATGCATTCCGGCAAGACCACCGGCAATTTTCCCTGTCGCATGTACATTCGCTGAAGAATAACAATTGGTAACGGTACCCGCGTTCACCCCGATCAGACCACCGCTTCGCGAATACATAACATCTTTGCCATAAATGTCACCATCAGTACTGCAATTGCTGATGATGGCATATAAATTTCTGCCCACC
The DNA here is from genome assembly GCA_029571215.1 of Bacteroidota bacterium. GTDB lineage: Bacteria > Bacteroidota > Bacteroidia > Bacteroidales > JAAYUG01 > JAAYUG01. The sequence goes on along the minus strand of JAKPTE010000010.1, from coordinate 11,203 downwards.
AGTCCTCCGACATATGATCGGCCGGTAACAGAACAACTGGTCATATGAACATTCTGAATTGCACCCGGAGTACCCGTATAACCAAAAAAACCAACATAATCAGTTGTGTCTCTGTTAATAAATACGTTACTTATCGTAAAGTTGCCCCCGTCATAACTTCCGGTGAAACGAAGGGTGTCGTTCCCAATGGGAATAAATCCCTGGCCATTATGCCAACCAATGGTAGCAGATGCATCAATATTTGCCATTTGAATAAAGCATTTGTTCCAAAAAACTGACGAATCGGAAAGTAGTTTCAAATCATCCAGGCTGCCAATCTGATAGGGGTCAGCCTGGGTGCCACTTCCTCCTGAAAACTGTGCCAAAGCTATAGTACGAAAGATGATAAAGAAAACAAAGAACGAAATTAGGTACCTCTGATTCATGATGAACGCATTATGATTCTATAACGAAAATAATGGTTACTTTTCAATTTTCAAACCATGAAAGTATCAGTTCCCTCCAAAACGCTTCCTGGCTTCCTCCAGAATAGCGGCCGTTGCAGTAGCGCCTGACCGGGTAGCTCCGGCTGCTTTCACGGCCAGCAGATCGTCGAGCGTACGCACACCCCCAGCTGCCTTCACCTGTACATTAGGACCACTGTGCCGGCGCATCAGTTCAATGTCTGCAACAGTAGCTCCTCTGTAATTGTAATTACCATCCGCCTGTTTTACGAATCCGTATCCCGTCGAAGTTTTTACAAAATCAGCACCCACCCGGGTACAAATCTCACACAGCCGTATTTTATCTTCTGTTTTGGTAATATAATCAGTTTCAAAAATGACCTTCACAATTGCATTATGTTGGTGACAGATATCCGTTACAGCTTTAATTTCTTTTTCCACATAATCCCAATCTCCTCCAAGGGCTTTGCCAATGTTGATTACCATATCAATCTCCACGGCTCCGTCTTTGCAAGCTTTTTCGGCTTCATACACTTTAACCTCGGTGCAACTGTTGCCATGAGGAAATCCGATCACACAGCCTGTTTTGACATCCGTTCCTTTCAGAATTTCCGCAGCCCTTTTTACCGCATAGGGTTTAACACAGACCGAAGCCACGTGGTATTTCGCTGCTATTTTACATTGCTCTTCCAGATCGGCATCAGTAAAGGTCGGATGCAGAATGGAATGGTCAATCATTTTTGCCAGTTCTGAAACAATAATCATGTTGATGATGTTAAAATGGTTAACTATAAAATATTTCCTACTGAATAATTCTCTGTATTGCACAATAATGAACTATAAACGAGAACATCTTTCCGGCTCGTAAAAAACCGCAAAAGAATATGGAGAAGAGGCCTTCCCTGAGGAACAACCAGCCAGCGGCTTTCAGATGGGCCAGCTGCAACAGCCCTTAAATCCTCTTCTACTTTTGTAATTTCAATTCTGTAAACCCTGTTAAGTGTTTCAAACAAGGAGCCGTTTACGAAAGGGGTGTGAATAAAATCCGGCAGATCAATATTGGAAATGTACGTACTTTCCAGCATAACCGGATCTTCACCCACACATCGCAAACGTTTCAGAAAGATACATCCAGCCTCTTTTTCGGCCGGAGAAACCGGATAAAAGAACGGCTCAGGAAACAATGTTATCATTGGTTTCTTAATCATGACCGTTCTTACCGGCTGTTTCTGCTCACCCACTACCTGGGTGAAACCTTTAACCGATAATAAACCGAGCGTACGTCGCCTGAGGGGAAGCACAACACTTCCTTTTCCCTGCTTCCTCATAATATATCCTTCCTTCTCAAGCTCCAGCAATGCGCGCCTGATTGTGGAACGGGTGATATGCCAGGTATTTTTCAGCATATTTTCAGACGGAAGAAGATCTCCTTCCCGGTAATGTCCTGAAAGGATGTCTCCTTTCAGTTTTTCATAAAGTCTTCTGTACAGCAAAACGTCTGTCATCATGCCGCGGTTTAAATGCAAAGATAATAAAACTTGTACGCATAAGTGGTTTTTTATAAATTAATGGGGAAATTCATTCAAAGCTTTTGAAACATTTATCCTGGTTGAAATCTTGCTTTTTATATTCTGCCATCAGCAAAAGCAAGTGTAAAAATTTGTATATTGGTTGAACTTACAGCCTGTTAAATCCAGTTGTATGAAAAAAAATCCCGACAGGATTCGTGGCATTTTTGCCGTCTGCTTTTTTGCTTTAACTGCAGTTCAATGCAATCAGAAATCACAGGTTGAAATTACAGGAGAATTGAAAAGATGGCATCCTGTGGTGTTTGTTTTCAAAGGACCTGCAACGAGTGAGCAGAATAAGGACAATCCGTTTTTAAATTACCGGCTTGATGTCACGTTCACGCATAACAACACGAAACTGGTTGTTCCGGGATATTATGCAGCCGACGGGAACGCTGCTCAAACCGGAAAAGATGCCGGAAACATCTGGAAAGTTCATTTTCTGCCGCCTGATACCGGTATCTGGCAGTATTCTGTTTCATTCCGTAAAGGGAAAAATGTTGCTCTTGAAGATGCTTCATCAGGTAAACCGTGCTTTTTTGACGGAGCAAACGGTTCCTTTCGGGTTACTGAAACAGATAAAAATCCGCCCGATTTCAGGGCAATGGGGAAGCTTCATTATGCCGGCCAGCGCTACTACCGTTTCAGTAATGGGCAGTATTTTCTGAAAGCCGGTGCCGGAAGCCCCGAAAACTTCCTTGCCTACCGTGATTTTGACGGGACCTTTTCGAATGGGAAAACCGACTATACAAAAACCTGGGAAGCCCATACAGCCGACTGGCAGAACGAAGATCCATCATGGCAGGGCGGAAAGGGAAAGGGTATAATAGGAGCCATTAATTATCTGTCTTCCATGGGAATGAACTCTGTTTACCTTATTGTTCTCACATTGCATGGTGACGGAAATGACGTATGGCCTTTCACCGGACCGGATGAACGGTACCGTTTTGACTGCTCAAAGCTCGATCAATGGCGTATTGTTTTTGAACACATGAACAAAAAGGGTATACATATTCATTTTTTTCTTAGCGAAACAGAAAATGAGCAACTTTTTGAAACCGACGAAGGATTGCAGGGTTCCAATACGTTTGCCCTGAGTCGTAAGCTATTCTATCGCGAAATGATAGCCCGTTTTGCCGATCTACCCGGAATTACGTTTAATTTGGGAGAAGAAATTGCCGAAGACCAGGAAAAAGAAACCAGCAGAGGGAAAGCCCTTAGCACAGAACAGCTTCGAATATTCATGCGTTATATTGACAGCCTCGACCCGTGGGACACACCCATTGCCATGCATACCTCCGCCGACGATGGGCACAGGGAAAATCTTTTTTCAAAATTCATCGGCGAACCATCACTCTCTTGTATATCCTTGCAACTCGAAAGCATATTGAAAGGAAATGATTATGTGTACAACCAGACACACTATTGGATAGAAAAATCAGCCGCAGGAAATCATCCGTGGGTGGTTTCAAATGACGAACAGGGGTATTTTGCTACCGGTGTGTGGACCGATGCAACCGACCCCCGGCACGACACGATCCGCCAGAACGTTCTCTGGGGGAACCTCATGGCAGGCGGTGCTGGTGTGGAATATTATTTCGGCTACAAAACAGGGTGCGGTGACCTGGATTGCCAAAACTGGCGCACAAGAGAAAACCTATGGAAACAATCCAAAGCAGCCCTTGACATTTTCCGGTCGTTACCTTTCTACACTTTGCAACCAGCCAACCGACTTGCAGGAAATAAAGCCTGGTGCCTTGCCGACAGGGATCTTAGCACAATTCTTGTTTATGGAAAAAACCTTTCGGAACTTCGGATTGCTGTGCCGGATTCTTGCCGTTACGAATACACCTTTTACAACCCGCTGACCGGCCAGAAAATAATCGGTAAAAAAAGCCGCAATTACCTGCCCGGCATTCTGTTGTATGTCCCGACAAAACTGAGAAATACTGATTTTGCATGTGTTTTAACCCGAATTATGCATTAGGAGGGACACGAACCAATCCATAAAGGGAAAATCCGGCTAACCCCGCTGAAACATGGGTAAAAACAGACCCCTTGAAAAATAGGTTTATTGAAAAGTAAAGTTGAGCCACCATTTACACTCTTTATCCCGAATATCAGGAAATTTTTATCCTCCCTGCAAATGTTTTCCGGCATATTTATTATCACTGCACGAATTAACTTTACACCAAATTTTCAGAATATGAAGTATTTTCCCTTAGCCATTGCTGCCATCATACTGATTGGCATTCAGGCATGTACCCAAAAACCAGCATCCATGCATCCAGGTTCCGGCATCACTGAAAAGACTATTCTTGCAACCATCGATTCCCTCACAGGTCGTTATGGCATGAATCAAAAAGCTGCCATTGATAAAGGAGTGAGGCAGGCTGCCTCCCTATGGATGACCATAGACGGAACAGAAGCCGAATTTCAGTCGTTTTGCCTGGCCAACTATCAGGGCGATCCGGCTGCCCGCGAACAGCTCTTCAGAAAGCTGTGCCGTGGTTTTGAAATTCTGCGCGGATACAACTCCAAAATCAATAAGGAACTTCTTAAACCTTTGCATCTGATTTCGGAGGAAGAACCAGGCACCATCGATGAACTTTTCGGGGCTTACAATCCTTCGGCACATTTTACTGATGATTTTTTTGCCAATAAAATTGCATTTATTACCATACTAAACTTTCCTTTTTATTCACTTAGCGAAAAAACTGAGCTTGGTCCGCAATGGAGCCGCCTTGAATGGGCCTATGCACGTCTTGGCGACATGTTTACTGCCCGGATTCCGGCCGAAGTACAGCAAAATGCCACCGCTAAACTCACCACCTCAGAGAATTATATTGCCAATTATAATATTTACCTTGGTAACCTGGTCACCGACGAAGGGAAAACCCTTTTCCCGAGCGTCCTCCGGCTTATTACACACTGGGGTCTCCGGGATGAGCTGAAATCACATTACGCCGACAATGAAAACGGACTCAAACGGCAGCAAATGATTTATCAGGTTATGAAACGTATCATCGATCAGAGCATCCCTGTTGAAATGATCGACAAAAACACTTTTCAGTGGAATCCTTATACCAACACCCTCTTTAAGGACGGAAAAGCTGTTGCCTCCACCCCTGAGGGGCAACAGCGCTACCAGATGTTGCTTGACAACTTCCTGGCCATGAAAGCAATCGACCCTTACACTCCTTTTTATCCAACATTCATTCAGAGGAAATTTGAACAGGAGTATGAAATTCCCCAGGAAGAAGTAGAAAAAATCTTTGTTGATTTTGTCTCCTCCCCTGTCATTCGGGAAATGGGTAAACTCATCAGCAGGCGGCTGGGACGCCCGCTTCAGCCTTTTGATATCTGGTACGACGGATTTAAGTCCAGAAGCAGTATATCCGAGACGGAACTTACCGCCATCACCAGAAAACGGTACCCGGATGCCATGGCCGTAGAAAAAGCCCTGCCAGATTGGCTAATGAAACTTGGATTTCCCAGAGATAAAGCCCTGTTCATTGCTTCCCATGTTAAAGTCGAGCCCGCCCGGGGATCAGGACATGCCTGGGGAACCGAAATGAAAGGTGATGTTTCATTACTACGTACCCGCATTGGTGCCAACGGAATGGATTACAAGGGGTACAACATTGCCACCCACGAGTTCGGCCACAACGTGGAACAAACCATAACCACCGAAATGGTCGATTATTTCCCGCTTTATGGCGTTCCCAACACAGCCTTTACGGAAGCCCTGGCCTTTATCTTCCAGAAACGCGACCTCATTCTGTTAGGCATGCAGGAAAAGAATCCATTGAAGGAGCACATGATGGCTCTTGACAATGCATGGTCCTGTTATGAAATTATGGGTGTTTCGCTGGTGGACATGAATGTATGGAAATGGCTCTATAACCATCCTGACGCTTCAGCTGCTGAACTGAAAGATGCCGTTATTTCCATAGCCAGAGACGTATGGAATAAATACTATGCCGACGTCTTTGGTTCCAAGGATGAACCCATCCTCGCCATCTATAGCCACATGATCGAGAACCCGCTCTACCTGAGTGCTTATCCGATTGGGCATCTGATTGATTTTCAGATTGAACAATATCTGGCAGGAAAAGATTTTGCCAGCGAAATCATACGAATTTACAGCCAGGGAAGATTGATTCCGCAACTCTGGATGAAGGGCGCGGTGGGAAGTCCGCTCTCGGCTGAACCTACCCTGAAAGCTGCTGAACAGGCATTGCAGGTTGTGAAATAAGAATGTTTTAAATTAAAAAATCAGATGATAGAAGAAATTATTCGTCATACCTGATTTTATCTTGTCCATCAAATTCTGTTTACGATAAATTCTCTCGGAACTTTCTGAAGGCGGATTATATCAAGCACCTTCTCTTTTATATTGAAACCAGCACTGCAGGTAACCGAGCATGTATCGCATTCCATGCAAGGGACTTTATGTAGTTTTGCACTTTCAAGTGTGTACAAGGCCAGTTCCGGATCTTTATAACCGTATGCATACATATAACTACGCATAATGGTTGGAATATCAATATCCTGCTGACACTGTTCTAAGCATTTTTGGCATTGCAGGCAGTATAGCCCTGTTTCTGATGAAATCAGAGAAGCTTGAAGATCATTAATTTCCTGATCTGTCATCTTTAAGTCCTGAATCATTTTAAGATTTTTCTCCAATTCCTCTATGGTTCTCATTCCCGACACAATACACGAGATATTTTCATTCTGAAGCACCCATTTGAGTGCAGCATTGGTATTTAATGGAAATCCTCCTTTTTCTCTGAAGGCGCCAGCTGTGGTTTTCATAGCAACTATACCCATTCCTGCTTTTGCGGCTCTGTCGATAACTGCATCCAGGGATTCTCTCTTGGGCACCTTAAAATTATATGATATCATAGCTACATCGAAAATTCCCGCTTCAAGTGCTGCATCAATTGCCTCTTCAGTATTTGCATGCGATGCGATTCCCAAAAACTTCACCTTGCCTTGGTTTTTAAGTTTCGTCAAGGCATCTAAGAGGTTTCTGTTCAGCAAGGTTTCTCTCTTTCCAGCCCCTGGAAACACAAAAATGTCAATGTAATCAAGGCCAAACCGCTTCAGACTATCTTCCGCTTTTTTAAGATATACATCAGCATTAAATTCTTCCGTCAGAGCACCAGTACGCATATCCAACCCTTCGGCAGGTGCTGCAGTGGCTACCACATAGGAATCTCGAGGGAAATTTCTTAGTCCCTGGCCCACCAGAATTTCATTGTTTCCTTCACCATAATAGGTGGCAGAAAAAAAGACCCGGATTCCAGCATTATATGCGGTACGTATAAAATTTGAATTGGTTATACCACTTGTCCCCAAACTGATTAACGGTATCCGGATACCAGTTTTACCGAGAATTCTTGAGGGCAAATCTGACTGTAAATCTTTAGAACCAAAGTAAATATTTTCCCCATGTGCTCTATTTGATACCATTAAAGCACCAGAAATTCCAATAAGGGTTTTCTTCATGAAATCACGTCTGTTACTTGCCATATTCATTTCTGATTAAATAAAAAAGAAAGATTTTCTACCGAAATTTAGAAATATTTTTTATGGGATTTTAATGCTCCTGAATCATCCAGATTTACATCGAAAGATTGAAGATCTCACTGGAAGACATACAAACAAGATCGAAAATTACGAATGGTATACTGGAATTTAAAATTGGATAATCACTTCACCTGCCATTTTGTCCGTCTTGCAGCCAATACGTCCTTTGGCGCATATTTTGCAAACATAGGACAAAGCTTTGATCAACTAAAAATAAAGTACCTTTGGGTGTTCATATTCCGATTGATGAAAAATCAGTCGGAAAAATTGTCAGAACACCTAGCTGATACAATATATATTCAACAAGGTGCAATGTGGTTGATCAGAAAATTTGCAGAATATGGAATTTAAAGATTATTATACCATTCTGGGGGTTGATAAATCAGCGACCCAGGACGAAATAAAAAAAGCATACAGGAAGCTGGCCGTGAAGTATCATCCTGATAAGAATCCGGGAAACAAACAGGCTGAAGAAAAATTTAAGGAAATCAGCGAGGCATACGAGGTGCTGGGAGACCCGGAAAAAAGGAAGAAATACGATCAGCTTGGAGCTCGCTGGCAGCAGTATCAGCATGCAGGAGCAGGAGATTTTGACTGGAGTCAGTTCATGGGAAGTGAACCGGGAGGCCATACCTATTATTTTGAAGGTGACCTCGGCGATTTGTTCGGAGGCTCGCGCGGCGGATTTTCCGACTTCTTCAAAGCCTTCTTCGGAGGCTTCGGAGGGTTTGCTGAATCATTTGAAAAACAAAGAAAAAAGACAGCAGCTCACAACATGCAGGCTGAGATGGAAATCACCCTCCAGGAGGCCTACCATGGTACATCGCGCATTCTCAATGTGGATGGGAAAAAACTGAGGATTACTACAAAACCAGGAGCTTATGACGGTCAGGTATTGCGGATCAAAGGAAGTTCAGTGAATCAGCCCGGATACCACGGCGGCGATATTTATGTTACCATCAGGGTGAAACCTGATCCAATGTACGAGTTAAAAGGACATGACCTGATTACCGAGGCTAAAATTGACCTCTATACAGCCGTTCTGGGCGGAAAGGTTGAATTGGATACAGTGGCTGGTAAACTGAACATAACAATTCCCAGGGGATCCCAAAATGGTAAAATGCTACGGCTGGCAGGAAAAGGAATGCCCGTGTATGGCCATCCAGGACAGTATGGCGATTTGTATGTAAAACTTAAAGTCATGATTCCTACTAACCTTACAGAAGAAGAAACAGCACTTTTCCAAAAGCTCAGGCAAATTCATCAGCACAAAATGCACCGCCATTAATGGCTGATGAAAATGCCGGATACTACGGCATGATGTCAGTTGCCGCATCATGCATCTGCGCAGACTTAGCAAAGAGCAAAGTGGAACATGTTCAAATACCATTTGACCATGAAAATTGCTATAATCGGAACCTATCCTCCACGGCGATGCGGGATAGGAACATTTACTCACAACCTGGCGAAGGCCATCATTCAAAATACCAACGACAGGAATATTGCCGACCGGATAATGATTGCGGCTGTAACCGAAGATGATGCAGAATATGAATACCCCGAAGAGGTACAGATCATCATCAGACAAAATCAGCAGAACGATTATATCAGGGCGGCCAATTCCATCAACTTTTCCGATGCGGACATCTGCATTCTGGAGCATGAATTCGGCATTTTCGGAGGCGATGACGGAGTTTATATTCTACCATTACTGCACAGACTGAAAATTCCTCTTATCGTAACCTTCCACACGGTACTCAAAGATCCTTCCTACACCCAAAAGCTGATTGTTGAAGAAATCAGCAGAAAAGCGGCCAGAATTGTCGTTATGAGCCGCCTCGCCGTTAATTTTCTCACAGAGATCTATCGGATACCCCGCGAAAAAATCATGGTTATTGAGCATGGTGTGCCTGAAATGGAGGGGATTTCCCACCGGAAAGCCAAATCCCGTTTCGGACTTGACGGAAAGAAAGTACTCCTCACCTTCGGGCTTCTGAGCCGGAACAAGGGTATAGAGACTGTACTGCACAGTCTGCCTGAAGTTCAGAAAAAATACGGCAACTTTCTCTATATCGTTCTGGGAGCTACCCATCCCAATGTATTGAAGCACAGCGGGGAGGAGTACCGAAACTCCTTGCAGAGACTGGTAAAGCAGTATAATCTTGAAAACCATGTTTACTTTGTCAACGAATTTGTAAGTGAGGAAAAACTCTTCGAATACCTTTCTGCTGCCGACATTTACATTACACCTTATCTATCCGAAGCCCAGATTACCAGCGGCACACTTACCTATGCCATCGGCGCTGGCTGTGCAGTGGTATCAACCCCTTACTGGCACGCCAAAGAACTGCTGGATGAAGGACGCGGAAAGCTATTTGAATTCCGAAACTCCCAACAGTTAAGTTCCATTCTTCTGGAACTGCTTCAGGATGATGAAAAACTGGTTACCCTGCGCGAGAAAGCCTATGAATATGGTAAGAAACTACGTTGGCCCCGTATTGCCAAACAATATCTGTACCTGGCCGAATATGTTTTCGACAACTGGCAGAAGGTACCTGAAACGGAAGTACAGCCTATCGACCTTCCCCTGCTGCCCGATTATGATATCAGCCACATTAAACGGCTAACCGACGATACGGGAATAGTGCAGCATGCAAAATACGGTATTCCCAATCTGAAAGAAGGTTACTGCCTCGACGACAATGCTAGAGCCCTGCTGATGGCATTGATGGCATGGAGGCAGAACCGCGACAGGGATGCCCTGGAACTGATGCCTGTCTACCTGAGCTTTATCAATTACATGCAGCGTGAAGACGGCAACTTCAGGAATCTGCTCAGCTTCAGCCGGCAGTTCCTCGATGAATATGGTTCGGAAGATTCATTTGGGCGTACCATCTGGGCATTGGGATACCTCATTCGCTTTGCCCCAAACGATGCCTTTAAGCAAATGGGACGCGAAATTTTCTTCCGTTCGGTTCAGCATTTTGATAAACTGAACTCGCCCAGAGGGATGGCCAACACCCTTATTGGAATTTCCTATTATCTGAAGGATGCACCTAATGACGAAGGCATGATACACATCATGCGGCGTCTGGCAAACCGGTTAACCGACCTCTATCATCAGAATAGAAAAAATGATTGGCACTGGTTTGAAGAAACAATGACGTATGATAATGCCATCCTCCCCATGGCTTTGTTTTGCTCCTATGAAATCTGCGGCGACCAGGAAATGCTGGATGCAGCAATGGAAGCAACCCGGTTCCTCGAATCAGTAACATTCCGACATGGATATTTTGCACCGGTTGGGAATAAGGATTGGTATACCAGGGGAGGAAATGTCCCCGAATTTGACCAGCAATCTGTCGATGTAATGGCGATGGTACTGCTTTATTATCAGGTCTTTCAAGTTACCCGTGACCGAAAATATATCGAAAAACTTTTTACCTGTTATCTCTGGTTTTTGGGAGAAAATTCCCTCCGTCTGCCGCTTTTTGACCACGAAACAAAAGGATGTTGTGATGGATTGGAAGTGCAGGGCCTCAACAGGAATCAGGGGGCCGAAAGTTCTCTGGCCTACTGGATCTCCCATCTGAC
>JAKPTE010000041.1 GCA_029571215.1 Bacteroidota bacterium | reverse complement strand
GAAGGACGCAAACAGAAGGAAGTGGCCGAGGAGTTGGGAATCACTCAAAAAGCCGTTGAAAAGCACATAGCTTCAGCCAAACAGCACATTTCCAACCGGCTGACAAAGCAATATCCCTTGCTGACCGTACTTATTTCGCTTTGGCTGAGTTAATAAATAACAAAAGCACATCCTTCAAAGATGGGAATTGAGTATTGTTCCATGTGCATTGGGCATTCTACTTCCATTAAAAAAACCTCATTTTTTTTGACAATCCAGGGTAGGGTTTTGCCACTCCCTGCTGTACTCCTTTCAGAATTTGATTATGGAAGATATCGTAAAAAAATACCTCGACGATTCAGCGACAGAAGCTGAAAAGCGGGAGTTGTTGCATTGGCTGAGACAGAAGGAAAACCGCAGACATTTCGTGTTTCACAGGTATAGTTGGAAGAGTGGATTGGACAAAACATGGTTCCCCGCAGGTGGAGAAGAAACATGGAACAGGATCCAGTCAGGTTTATTAGAGAGAAGCTTCGGAGAATGGCAGAAATCAAGGAAAGCGCAACAAATTCTGAGATACGCTGCCATCTTCTTTTTTCTGACTACCCTTGGCGTGGTCACCTGGCTGGTCACCCTGAGAACGGTTAAGGCCGACCGGCGTTTAACCACCATCATGGCTGATAACGGACAGATTTCCAGGGTTGAGCTACCGGATGGTTCGCTGGCATGGGTCAATTCAGGTTCCGCAATTTCGTACGACCAATTTTTCGGATTAAAAAACAGGGAATTACAGCTTAAGGGAGAAGCTTTCTTCGACGTCAGGAAGTCAGACAAGATACCCCTGGTCGTTCACTGTGAGGAGTTGAACATGAGGGTAACAGGCACAAAATTCAATGTGAATGCATTTCCCAAAGAAAATCACGTCAGCATTGTACTGGAAGAAGGAAGTGTTGAACTTTTCAGGAAGGACAATTCCGCATTCCTTTACCGGATGAATCCCGGAGAATTGGCATTCTTCGACCTTTCCACCCGTAAGCTGACTGTCAGCGCCATCAACACTCACCGGTACACCTCGTGGAAAGAAGGCATCATCCACCTGTACGACCAAACCCTCACGGAAGTAGCCGCGAGACTGACCACACGATACAACCAGAAATTTGAAATTTCAGACGAGGTGAAAAATTACCACTATACCTTTACCATCAAAAATGAATCTTTAGCCGAGATCATTGGACTTATTGAAAAAATTACACCTGTAAAAGCAGAACAGCATGGAACCCTGATTAAATTCAAATCAGCAGGAAAAGTTGCAGGCAGTATGGATAAGTAAAAAAAAACCGGACAGTGCTGCCACACCATCCGGTGGTTTATTTACCATCTGCAGATGATAAATAGATTGATAATCAAATCATGTAAAATTATGAAAAATTTATTTTGCAAAGGGAGGGGGAATCCTCCTTTCAGAAACAAATGGATTAGAGTTATGAAACTGACGATTTTATTTCTGCTGGCGGGCTTTTTGCAGCTCTCGGCGAGTGTGTACAGTCAGAACACCAAACTGACCCTCGACATGCGGAATGCCCGGGTGGTTGACGTACTCGAAGAGATTGAGGGGCAGACAGAATTCCGTTTTGCCTACAGTTCCGAATACATTGACCTGAATCGCCGGGTCACGGTAAGTGTCGCAAAGAAGAGCATTCAGGAAACACTCCACCAGCTCTTTGATGAGGCAGGGATTACCTTTACGGTCACCGACCGTCACATTTTGCTCATCC
>JAKPTE010000007.1 GCA_029571215.1 Bacteroidota bacterium | reverse complement strand
GCCATGTGTTACCATGATCTGGGACTGGCTTACGAAGCGATGCAAGATTACCCTGAAGCATTGAAATTTTATCAGAAGGCGATTATTTCTTACAGTGACGGTTTTGATGCAGAAGATCCTGACCGGAATCCTAAGATTGAGAATATCAGGCCGGGACTTAACCTGATTGAGACACTGAAACACAAAGGCCTGGTTTTGAATACCATCTATCATTCCTTGCACAGGAAGCAGGACCTTGTTTCAAGCCTGAATACCTTTCTGCTGGCCGAATCCGTTATGGAAAAGATCCGGCAGGGATACAGCTCCGAGCAAAGCAAAGTTTCTCTTGTTTCGAAAGAAGCCGAGATTTACGAACACATCATTGACAATACATTTTCCTTGTGGAAGCTGACCGGTGACTATACCTATCTTCAATTGGCATTCGAGACCATGGAACGAAGCAAAGCTTCCACACTTCTGAGCTCCATAAGGAATATTGAAGCTTCTGAATTCGGAGGAATTCCTGCTGAACTCAGTCAGCTGGAACGACGGCTCAAACGAGAAATCAGCTTTTATCAGGAAAACATTTATGAAGAAAAACGATCACGCAATCCTGACCAGCAGAAGATTACAACCTGGGAACAAATTCTCTTCCGCCTTAACCAACGATACGATTCCCTGGTAAGAACCTTTGAACAACAATATCCAAACTATTATACCTTAAAATTTGATAATACCGTTCTTGGCCTGGATGCCTGCCGGCGCAGATTGAAACAGTCGCATGCCATGCTCCAATATTCCCTTTCCGATTCTGTTCTGTACACCCTTATGGTGAGTTACGACACGGTGGTTTTTACACGTATTCCGTCTGATTCCGTTTTCACAAGGTCATTGCATGATTTTCTGCAGGAAGTTTCCTTTGGTGATTTTACCGGTGACCAGGAATTTCGTTTTAAACGATATACTAAGTCAGGAAGATATCTTTTCGGAAAATTGATTGAGCCATATATTCCATGGATCAAAGACCGGAAGATTATTGTTGTACCTAATGAACAACTTGCCTACCTGCCTTTTGAAGCACTTTTAACCGACTCCTGTCCCGCTGAAATCAATTACCGTAAACTTCCTTACATGGTAAGGAAATATACAGTAAGCTACACCTATTCGGCCACCCTGCTTTCCCAGACAGCAGGGCATTTCCGGATTAAAGCCAGGAACACCCTTCTTGCCGTTGCTCCGCAGTATGCCATTACTGCCAGGAATATTCCGACTCCTGAACGGACACGGCAATATATAGACAATCTGTATCCCATACCTGGTGCCAGGGAGGAAGCAGTAGAAGCCCAGAGGATTTTTCACGGAAAGCTGCTCATAGACAGGGAAGCCTCAGAAGAAAACTTCAAGCGGCTGGCCGGGAAATACGATTTGCTCCACCTTTCAATGCATACCATTATTGATGATGCCGACCCGATGTTTTCGAAACTAGCTTTTACAAGGGGTTCTGACAGTGCGGAAGACGGATTGCTAAATACCTATGAAATTTACAACCTCAGACTTAAATGCCAGCTTGCCGTACTCAGTTCCTGTAATACAGGGAAAGGGAAAATGCTTCGCGGTGAGGGTGTAATGAGCCTGGCCAGAGCCTTCATCTATGCAGGATGCCCCAGCATTGTCATGTCCTTATGGGAAGTTGAAGATAAAACCAGTGTAGGGTTAATGGGATACTTCTATAAGTATCTCTGGAAAGGAAAAACGAAATCGGATGCTCTCAGGCTTTCCAAAACCAAATACCTTGCTGAAGCAGACCCGTTAATGGCCCATCCCTATTTCTGGGGCGGTTTTGTATTTATTGGTGATGATCAGCCCTTAGCCTACCCGACTATTGAAAGGATTTTAACCATTCTCATTGCCCTGGTTTTTATTTCAATCCTTTTGGCTATCGGAGTGTATCACAGGAGAAAACTCAAGAAAAAGAAGGCTTTTTCATCCCCGACATGATAGTTCTGCTCAAATTCTGTCCTGAACCAAATCCGGAAATAAAATCTGCATCCCTTTTCATTCAGCCAACAGGGATTGCGGAATATATAACATCGGATATTAACGGTTAATTGCCTGCTCTTATTCCTGATGTTTGGTTTCAATCAAAATAATCCTGATAATTGGGATCACATTTTACTTTTTCCATCAGTTCCTTTTGCGCCAGATATTTCTTGCGGCGTGCATAATTTTCATCCTTATAACCCATGATCTTAGCTATTTCCTGGTAGGAAACATTTTCCATATAAAGCTTCAGAACTTTTTGTGAATCGGAATCAAGGGTGAGAAAATATTTCTGTATAATGGAATACCTAAGACTAGCATCCACTTCGACCGAATCGGGCGAGGGTTCAATTTCATAGTTATATTCGTGTGGCAGCGGATTTACTGGCTTTCTCCTTTCCAGTAATTTTAACCATAAATTTTTACATACCCCAAAAAGATATTGACGAAAATCCTTTATTGCCGGCGGGGGATTCATTTTCATGTAACGGTACATGATAATGAGGGCTTCCTGGAAAACATCCTTGGCATCCTCATCGTTTCCGCCGTTTTTCAGAATATATGCCTGAATCATAGGGAAATAACTACGGTAAATAAAGGTTAACACAGCTGCATTCCGTGCCCGTACCCCTTCAAGAAGTTCTGCATGACTGTATTCGCTCACGATCCAGGCGTTTGGATAAAGGCAATAGTTTTCAAATATATATAAAAATCAATTAAAGCGAGCCTTCAATACCTTATAAATCTTTACAAGCCTTTCATTGCTGCCGGCTGGTCTTATGTTATCCTGATTCTGGCTGCATTGGTTCATTTCTTCCACTTTGATTTTAGAAAGGAATAACCTGTCCTGTAATACAATTCACTCAGAATGCGTTCGTTTTTTTAGTCTTGATGCATTATCCGGGGTCAATGCATGAGTTTGTCAAGCAAATGGAACAACATTTCCTTTGCAAACGGAATATGAGCTATACCTTTTTCGATCTCTTCCGGCGACTGCACCCATTTTCCCGGAATCAGTTCAGATAACAGTTCCTTTGTTATTATTTGAAGTGAATCTCCCGTTTCTTCAAGATGAAACTGAAGAGCCACCACATTTGAACCATAAAGAAATCCCTGATGTAAGCATGCTTCTGATGAACCCAGTGGTATTGCTCCATCGGGTAAATCAAATGTCTCTCCGTGCCAGTGAAAAACTACGGCGGAATCAGGAAAATGATCAAAAAGATATGTATTTCGGATCTCGGGCGTGAATGTTACCGGAAACCAGCCGATTTCCCTTTCCTTGTTCCGGAAAACACCTTTTCCGAGCGCAGCAGCAATCAATTGTGCTCCGAGGCAAATACCAATAACCTTCCTGTTTCCTGTAATGGCGTTTTGAATGAAACTTTTTTCCTTAGCAAGCCACAGATATTTCTCTTCATCGTTTACACTCATCGGACCGCCCATCAGGACCAGCAGGTCAAAGGATCCGACCGCAGGAAAAGCTTCGTCATTATAAAGTCGGGTAAAACCAATCGCTGCTTTCCTGTCTTCCGCCCATTTAAGAATGAGACCGGGGCCTTCAAATGGAACATGTTCAACAATATGTACTTTCATATATTAAAAATTTAAGACCGAACCAGCCATACAGCAACAACCACCGACATGCATCCGAAGAAAAAATACTGGATTTTCTGCCATCGTTCGTTTCGCAACAGCAGGGAAAGAAAATTTCCGGCCATGGTCCATACTACATGTGCTGAAGCAGATAAAAGAACTACAGCTGTTGTAAGAACTATGATCTGGGGTACAAGTTTGCCAGATGGATTGAAAAACTGTGAATACATAAGAATCAGTGCTAAAATGAGTTTAGGGTTTAGCGCACTGACAACCACTCCGGTGAAATACCCCGCAGACTGAACTGAAACAGGATTGTTTCTCTGTATTCCGGCCCGAAAGAAGCTGTAAGCCAGCCATAGAATATAGATGCAGCCGGCAATACGAAAATATTGCATCAACCAGGGGGTGTGAATAAAAAGTTCTCCTATTCCGGTACCGGCCAGTACACTATAGAGGGCTATTATGGTATTGATGCCCAGAATCAGTGGCAGTGTTCTGCGAAAACCATATGCTGCCCCGCAGGAAGCACACATCAGGTTGTTCGGGCCGGCACTGAAGGCAAGCGGAAACATGAGCCCGAACCAGGGTAAAAACCACGTCAAATCCATAAAGTTCTACAATCAGTTTACAGTCCCCACCAACAAATATAGTCAAACACCTCGAATGCGTCAGACTGCTTTCAACACCTCCCGACTATTAGAATCTGTCATTAACAAACACTTGTAACTGCATCTTCCGTTCTGCAGTTATCAGAACATCATTCAGTAAGGATAGAGTATACCCTTCCGTTTTCAAAAAAATATTGTAACGAATCTGATTTTAAATCGTCATATAGGATGAAAACGGATAAAAATAATGCCATGCGAATCCATCTTCTGCCGAACGAAACAGTGGTCAAAGCCTCAGAGAGTAAGCACCATAAAGGGAAGGATGCTGTGATGGGAAAACTAATTCTCACCAACCAGCGCATCCTTTTCACTGATTCTGAAAACGCACAGATACTTCTCAGTATTTTCCCCAATTGCATCCAGGAAGTTCTCCCTTACCACACCGGTATTTTTACCTCAAAAGGATTGGAAGTTGTTCTTAAAGACGGTAATACCGTAAGGTTTACAATGGGAAATGTGAGTGACTGGACACGACTCATCAATAAGATGTACTAATTTTCTATTTTAGCAGCAAATTTTGCTGTGTGAAAAGAATTCCGGTATTCCTTATAGTTTGTATCCTTGCCTCCTGCCAGTTTCCCGTCTATTTCGAAAACACTTCGGTTCAGCCCCTTACGATTGAGGTTTTACTTCCGGCATCCGGTGTGTTTATTCCCACACCCGGAAAGATTCTTGTTTTTCCTGGAAACAAAGCCGAGACCCGCGTTTACGTGAATGGTTCAGAAGATACTTCTTTCAGAAACTTAAGCCAGGAAACGCTTTTCGTGATTACCGACGGAGTGATTGAAAGGCTGGGGGATTCGCCTTCGCTCGTTCCTGTTGCTCTGCCTCCTGACCGAATACCGGCCCCGGCAAAAAAACTGACATGGGAGCAGATTGATGCACTGGCAGCACCGGATACATGCTCAACGGTGCTGACAATTGATCAGTGTATTGCCGTTAATGAAGCCTATACAGAACAATCTTCCTCCTTTTATTCTCTTGATGTATATTATTCGGTCATTGCCGAGACAGAAATTTATGTCCGGTGGACTTTGTACGACCGCGAAAAGAGAATGTTGGAAGAACAAGATACAACGATCCACACACGCCAGGTAACAAATTGGCTCCCAACACCTGACGAAGCTTTCGATGAACTTCCTCCTCCGGAAGACATTATCAGCCAGACTGCACGTGAAACCGGTTTTGCCATTGCTTCAACCATTTCCCCTATATGGCAGGCGGCCACCCGGTATTATTTCAGTGGCGGGTCAAAAGACATGCGGACTGCAGCCGGATTCATCTCCTCTGGTGAATTTGCAAAAGCCGATTCCATCTGGAGTATTCTTGAAAACATGCGTAACAGAGGTATCGCCTACCATGCAGCGTACAACCGCATTATCATGGAAGAAATAAACGGCAATCTGGTTGGCGCAAAAGATAAGGCAGAAAAGCTATGGAGAGAAAGCCGGATGACCGAAGCACAAAAATACCTGCAGTTGCTCGAAAAGCGAATCCGGGAACAGGAAATCATTCTCCGGCAGATGGGGGTCAAATGAAGAGGAACTACTTCCCGCGAGAAGTTTCAGGTCCCTCCACCCCGGTATCAAAAATGAACTTCCAGCTTCCGTCGGACATCTTCCTCCAGATAGTCACATAGTATCCCTGACGAACGGTATCAGGAGGAAAGTGCCTGGAAATCAACCAGTACCTCCCCAAAGTATACCCAAGATCCTTTGATGAAGCTGCCATAGCATGTTCCGGCTTCCAGATGAGATTGCAGCAGGTATCAGGGTTCCCGGCCAGAAATTTCATCAGATCCTCCCTTCCGGAGATAGGTTTTTGTTTCTGCCGCAGCAGGATAACATCCGGATGGGCAAAACGGGCAAAGGCTTCATTCGATCCGTACTCTTCCGAAAAAGCTGAAAAAAGGCTGTCGGTAAACAACAGATCGTTTGAAGCATTCCTGCCACCCCTGCATGAATTGCATAATGTGAGAAGGAGAAACAGAGAAAATAGAACCCTGACCAACGATAATCTCATAAATTTAGAAACAAGTTTTATCAAAATTTCTCAAACCGTACTATATCGGCAAGTTTTTTCCGGGCTGTTGCATGTCGCTCCGGATCAGCTTTATCGGCCGGATATCCCAGCGGCAGAAGCACTACAGGCTCAATGTGAGCAGGAAGGGAAAGGATACCGGCACAACGCACGGCGTCGAACTTGCAAACCCAGCAGGTTCCAAGACCGGCATCGGCAGCAGCAAGCGTCATGTGATCAACAGCAATGGCTACATCAATATCACAATGATCCTTGCCGTCATCGCGTTTCCACGAGCGGCTGTGATCGCCACAAATAACAATAACGCAGGGGGCAGAATCAATCCAGTTTCTGTGATAACAAGATTTTACCTTTTTGAGTTGTTCCTGCTCCCTGACAACAACAAAATACCAGGGCTGTAAATTGGCTGCAGAGGGTGCTATCCGGCCTGCTTCCAGAACCTTCATCAGATCCTTCTCATCAACTGGGCGGGGCTGAAAATTCCGGCACGAATAACGTGATTTTGCCAGTTCAAGAAAACTTTCCATACGCTCAGAATTTTAATCGTGCATCCAAGGTGGTTCCTGTCACAACATAACAGGGACTGTCACAGGATTCATTATCCAGATAAGTTTTGATTTTATGACCATTCACAACCCTGATAATTTTACCGTTTTTGTGGTATTCAGCTACAACAGTATACATTTTCTTGGTTTTAACAAAAATATAAAATGATTCGGTGGTAACGGTATCCTGCGCAATTTCCTCGCCCGTATCGAAGGTGCCCTGATAAATTGCAAGTGGCACTTTGGGATTTTCATTGTTGATGGTAATTTTTACCAACAGTTCTGCTTCGGACGGTTCATCGGTATAACATTCGTCACAATTGACAAAAAGGGGCCGGTCACAACCAATACCAGGCATCAGAAGGATCAAAAATACCACGAATAAACGCAAATACTTAGTCATAAAGCCAGGGAATAATTCTTCTGCCTTTTTTTTCAGACGCAAGGGAAAATGAATAGCGGGCAGCGACTTCCAGTCTTGCTGGTGCAATAGTTTGTACCGGTAAAGGAAGGTACGAATACCCGCCTTTTACTTCCCAGTTTCTTTTTTTAACAACAATGCCAGCTGAGTAATTAACAAAATATTTGTTGAGTGGTTTTCGGGAAACCCCTGCATACCGGCCCCATGTATATCCCATACCCGCTGAAACGAAAATTCCGGCCGTATAAACCGGCTTCCTGACAATATTAAAGTTTTTTCCAACTGTGCCGGTCCAAATGAAACGACGCTCATTGAACTGGTAGGTAATGTTATCCCTAGGCTCTGTAAGAACCGGTAATAGCCAGGGACGCAGGTACAGAGCCGTCTGAAGTTCCAGTCCGTAACGACGGTCCTTTACCCCAAGAAAAACAGCCGGCAAAATATCATTGGAATTGACTGCGAATCCAACTCCGGTGGAGAAGAAGCCAAAGGAAGGAAGAAAGGCAGGGCGTGCCCCTGCAGCGTAAAGATATTCCCAAACAGCTGAGTGACGTGGGACCAGATCAATGGTTTTACGACTTACTGAAATCCATTGATTGACGTCACTGCCATGTTCAACAAACATGGTTACCAGATGGAACTGGCCATTTATCAGGGCAACCGACAGAGGATCGTATCCTTTATTGTTCAGAGCAGCAAGGCTCGCCCCTTTTATCAGCAACAGAGCACACATGGCCGAATCACCCACGGATGCGGCCGTCATAAGCGGAGTAAACCCCTGGTTGTCTTTAATATCAATACTGTCTTTTATTTCAGCCAGAAGAGAAGCCGTTTCCAGTGAACCCACCAGGGCTGCCACATGGAGTGCCGCATTTCCGTAATTGTCTTTCAATGAAACATGAGCACCATAATATAACAGGATATCGGCCATTTCATGAAGGTTATATGCTGCGGCATACATCAAGGGAGTCACTCCGTAAGAATCAGGGATATCAGGGTCAGCGCCATGCAGAAGCAGGTAGTCGGCAATGTGTCCATGATTAAACTTTATGGCAGCTGAAAGCGCCGTTCCTCCGTCATCTGCCCTGTGATTCAGATTCGCCCCGGCTTCGACAAGTATTTTCACCACCGGCAGATATCCGTTCTGGCTGGCATAAATCAGCGGAGTAACGCCTTCCCACGTCTCGGCATTCACATCTGCCTTCCTGCCAACAAGGAAAGCTACTGATGTTGAATCGCCTTTCTCGGCAGCCAGAATCAGGTTATAATTTTGGTCGGATGTAAACCAGCTTGTATCCATCCCGGCAGAATTGTTCGTTTGTGCTGCAGAACAAAAGACAAAAAGAATCAGTAACACCTCGGAAAGTATAAATCTTTTCAGAATTCTGCCGCAGGTCATAATCTTTGCAAAAATTCCATTGCAAGATACGTAAAATCCAGTTTGAAAGCGGTCTGAGAAACCGTTTTTTGTTGAAAAAGGCTTGCCGTTACTCTATAAAATAGGAACGTTTGTGGAATTGAAGAACTTCACATCAAAGTATTCATTAAATTAGCCTTTTAGTGGACAGTGTTGAACCTAAGAACAGAATAAATCTGTAATATTTTCATTATGAATCGTTTGTTGCGGATAATTCTCCTGGCAGGTTTGTTAGGCCATTCCGGCCTATATGCACAAAAGACCTATTACAGTTATCAATCGGGTGACTGGGGAAATCCTTCCACATGGACCACGGATCCTTCAGGGACTCTGCTTGAGAACGAAGGTCTGCCGGGTATTACGGACACAGTTGTTATTCTCAACGGACGAAGGATATTTACCACGGTATCCCGCACCGTTGCAGCCCTGGATCTTTCGGCCGGTGCTGTTCTTGATCTGGGTACAACAACAGGCCATAATTTTGGCATTTTCTCCGGTTCAGGAAGATTGCGTATTGCTTCCTCGTCTTTCCCTGCCGGTATCCCTTCTTCCTTTGTAGCCCAGGGCGGTGGAACCGTTGAATATTATACTACTGGAAATTTTCAGCTCCCATCAAGCCAGCAAACTTATAACAACCTGGTAATCAATCTTGACAGCCCCGGCAGCATTGCCTGGACCATGACCAATCTGACGGTCAATGGAAGACTGGAAGTTCGCAAAGGTACGTTCCGGATATGTGATGAAAACATGGCTCCTGCATCCGATAATCGGCTTATCATTGACGTGAAAGGAGACATTCTGGTTCAGAGTGAAGGTCGGATCACAGTAGGAAATTCCCCGACCAACACTGTAAATCTTCCGGCCGGCTTCGGAGGTTCACCCCCCTACACTTCCGGAGCTGACACCATGAATTCGGGTTACATGCCCGGAGCTCTGGTTACAAGATACTACGATATTTACCATAAGGTCTACATTGGCGGAAGTTTGATCAACAACGGAATTGTCCGGTTTGTGGGTAGTCAGGTAACCATACCCGACTTTACGACCCTGACCCAGTATGGTGCCGCCACAGTGAGGTTCTATGGAAGCAACGACGCACGGCTGGTGTGCAACGGGCCTACCGATTTTTATAATCTTATTGTTGACAAAGGAGTTGACCAAACGTATGAACTGGTTATCAACGCTGCCGAGCACACTTATTTCAGGCTTTTCGGACGCAATGATCTTCGTGGACAAAAAGGCGGCACGGCCTCAGGAAACGGAACCCCCGAACTACGGAAAGCATTGTGGATTAAGAACGGTACGCTGCGTCTGACAGGGCATACAACAATTGCAAGTCTTTCCGAAGGTATTGACGGGACCGACACACCCAACGCCGATTTCTATGTTCCTACCACGGCAGCCTTCATTATTGACGGACCGGATGTTCTGGTACTCGGAACTGCCGATGACTACCGCGAAGTGAACGTGGCCTGGGGATTTCATGAATCCGGTAACACCTTTCATGTGGACAATTCCGGGGCCATTTCTTCCTTCTCTATTTACGGAAAATTCCAGATCAATGACGGATATATGTCGTGCCGGAAATCAGGCGGGTTTATTTTCTGGTCGCTTGCCAGCGGCGAGTTTATTGTCAACGGAGGTTACCTGGATGCCAAGCAGTTCCGTTCAGCCCATACCGGAACAGGAATAGCTTCCTTCGTCATGAACGGAGGAACCATGGTACTCCGGGGCCGTTATGACCAGAATGTCACTAATGTTACTTCCCTGGCTGATCTCAGGACAGTTCCGATTGATTACAATGCTACCAGTTCAGGCATGTTGCAGGGTTCCCGCGGAACGTTCAATCTGGCCAGCACGGCCAACCACTTTTCCATGGCAAAAGGACACATCACCATACACGATATCTGTGGAACAGCCAGTTATCTGGCCATTCAGATTCTTTCCGACATCAAAAACATACATGTTACAGGAGGATCATTCCGGATCATTACCAGCAACAACGATTATCATGATATTGCCTCAACGGCTCCTCTGGGAAACCTGTCCATACAGCGCCGTGCAGCAAATGCCACCTGCAGGCTTCAGATGCCACTTACCGTCCTTGATTCACTGAACATCGAAACCGGATACCTGGATGCCACTACGGCCAATTATACACTCACTATTGGCGGAGATTTCCGGCTATATACGTCTGCCACCTACAACCCGCGCAACAACACTACTACCATCACTGGGAACAGAGGGCACCGGTTTGAAAATGCCGGCACTATTCCATCAGGATTATACAATTTTACTATTGAAAACAGAGCCAATGTTCTTATCACCAACAATCTGACCATTCGCAACAGGCTTATCACTGAAAAAGAATGTGTGGTGAACGATGGTGGCCGCACCATAAACGTCCAGGGAGATTTGCTCCATTTGGGCCTGCATCAGAGCAGTCTTAACGGCAGCATTCTTCTTGCCGGAAGTGCAAACCAGGTAATTGATGCAGGGGGAACTGGCATTTTCGGCAACCTGACATTGAATAAAAATGCAGGTACCGTAAAATGGCTTTCTGATGGAACAGTCAATGGCAATCTTCGCCTGGCTGGCACCGCCTCTATCCTTGACATCGGACAAAAACAATTGATTCTGGGAGCACAGGCAAAGATCTACAGTTCATTGACGACCACTGACACCATTTTCAGTTCGTCAAAAATGATCCGTTCTGCCGGAAACATGTCAGACGGAGGGGTTACCCGCAAGCTTTCATCAGATGGTTTCTGGTTTTATCCTGTAGGTACTGCTGCAGGCTATACACCGGTGAGCGTAAGTATTGCTGCACCGATTTCCGATTCATCTGAAGTCACTGTTAAACCGGTAAACAACCGGCATCCTTTTGCATCAGGAACCAACAATGCGCTGAAATACTACTGGAAAATCCAATCGCGCAACATGGAATCAACCCTTCCTGGAACGTTGACATTGAAACTTTATTATCCCGATGCTGCCATTGAAGGAAATGAATCTCTCTATATACCTGCCTGCTATTTCCATCCTGACTGGAAAACTATTCCCGACGTTTTTGAAGTGAATGACCCGATGAATGAAATTGCCTTCAGAAACATCACCAGGCTTTCCGGAGACTATACTGCCGGCGAACCCTCTGCATTCGGTCCCATCACGGTGTTTTACAGCCGGAAAAGCGGCAACTGGGATGATCCTGCAACGTGGTCAACCGACACGTTGCTGAAATGGGACGGTCCCGCTGCATCAGGGATTCCCGGCCCGTCCAATCAGGTTGTCATCGGTGACGGCAGTACCCATTTCGACACAGTAGCAATTACGTCTGACAACCGAAGATCCGGGAGCCTTCAGATCAATTCCGGCAGTGTTCTCGACATGGGAACAACCACTGGTCATATTTTCGACGTCTTGCCTGAACTAAAAATAGGAGGAAGCGGAACATTACGAATTTCCTCGTCCACTCCTGTTGCTGTGTTTCCCGGAAGCGATTTCGGAAATTTTCTTTCGGCGTCCGGTGGCACGGTTGAGTATTATTCCACAGGGAACAGTTTCACCCTGCCGCAGATATCTGCTTCCGGGTTCAACCTTGATCATTACAACCATCTTGTGCTGAGTGCAAAAGCCGGTGACACTATACGATTCCCCGGCAAATCCCTGGAAATAATAGGCAATCTTATCATTGGACGGTCTTCTGCTTTTTCCGGGCAGGTAATTTTAAGCAACACATCGCAGGGCGATATTTCGGTAAAAGGAAATATGGAGATCAGAAACGGGGTATTGGTGTTTCCAAATTCAACAGCCCGGCAGATAACCCTTTCAGGCAACCTGCTGATTGAAAATGGTGCTTCCTTTCTTGTTTCAGGAAGCGGAACTCCGGTACAGAATGCACTGATTCTTTCAGGAAACCTCATCAACAACGGTGTTTTTACCATGAATGCCGGAGGAGGGAGGATTGCCCATGTTCGCTTTATTGGTTCAGGGAACACCACCGTATCCGGCAACGGTTCTTCCGGATTTTATACTTTGACCGTTGACAAAGGTGAAAACGCCACGCCGGTTCTGGACGTGCAGACCAGCGGATTTTCGATGAGTGCAGCTGATCCTGCGCTGATTCTCAGGAACGGAACCTTCCGTTTATCCGCACCGGTAACGGTTACCTTAACGCAAATCAACAGTTTCATCATTCCTGGTACGGCAGGTCTTTCCGTAAACGGTGGAACTATCCGTTTGGGTTACGGAAACCGTGACACAGCCGACCTGATTCTGGCCGGAACCATCGAAGTGCTTTCTGGTGCTTTACTGATTGGTGACAGCACCCAGAATGTCAATACCGACATTATATATGCCAATGCCGGATTCCCCGAAATTAGGGTTCAGGGAGGCCTTCTTGCCGTCAACGGACAAATCAGACGCGGAACCGAGACCACACTGGGATCGCTCGTCTACAAACAAACAGGAGGAACAACCATCATAAGAGGGTTGAACCAGCAGGCCTCACGTGGCAAACTGGAAATTGAAAACAACGGAAGCACCTTTATGATGAGCGGTGGCAGGATAGTAATCCGCCGGGGTGGAGGCACAACATATGGCGATCTGTACCTGCGGCCTGATATAGCTTCCGTCAGCGGTGGTACCATCGAATTTACCCCTCCTATCGGCCAGCCTCAGAATTATCTTTTCGATGCCCAATGCCCGGTGTTCCATGTAACCGTCAACGGATCCCCATCCAATGCAGCCACTGTTTCCCTGTTTGTCCATCCCCTGAATGTTCAGGGAAACCTGACCATCGCTTCAACGGGATCTGAGCTGAAAGCTAACGGACTGGACGTTCACATCAAGGGAAATTTCTACCAGGCAGGCATTTATACCCCCTCTGGCAACCATACGGTTTTTGAAGGCGACTCAGACCAGACCATGGAACTGAATGCTTCCGTAAGTTTTGCACATCTGCATGTCGCTGTCAATGGCACATTACGACTCTCCGGAACAGTTGACCCAATTGTAACTGACACCCTGCGCCTTCTTCAGGGATCATTCAACGATAATGGAAGAAAACTGATTGCAAAGGGACATATTCTGGTGCAAAGCACCCATACCAGCAGTGGAAGCGGAAGAATAGTGCTTCAGGGTAACGCAACCCAGACTATCAGCGGAAACGGGCAGGGTGTTTTCGGAAACCTTGATATCAATAATCCCGAAGGTATCGTTCTGAGAACAAACCTCACCATAAACGACACCTTGACTTTCCTTGCCGGATCGTTCTATATTGATGACCATCTGCTCATATTCGGAAATGCATCGGCGATAGCCGGAACAATTGACGCAGTGAGGTCGGTTCATACAAACGGAGTCCTCAGTGATGCCGGTGTAAAGAAACTTTTTCCGGCCGGTGCCGCCGATTTCACTTTCCCCATAGGCATTACAGGGAAATACACTCCCGTTCGGTTTCAGATAATGTCAAACGGTGCCGCCGGCAGCATTACGGTCAAACCTGTAAGCGGAACCATCCCCTGTATTCAGGGCTCCAATCCGGAAGCACTTTCCTGGTACTGGAACGTTTCATCCACAGGTTTCAGCAATCCTATTGTGACACATACTTATTTTTATTCCCAGTCGGATATTAGCGGAAATGAAAACAATTACGCAGCAGGACGGTATTATCAGGAACAATGGGTGCCCGAGGGTGGAATGCCGGGAACCGTAAACAGTTCAGCCAACACCATCACGTTAGCAAACAAAACGTTTATTGACGGTGAATATACGGCAGCAAATCCAGCTTTGCTGCTGAACACACCTACGTATTACAGCCGTACCAGCGGTAACTGGGAAGACCCGGCCACATGGTCAACCGTAAGCCATAGCGGACCTGCCGCTACCTCATCACCTAACGGACATCCCGTTAAAATTGCTGCTGGACACACCATTACTGCCACATCCAATTACCTGAAAGCCTATTCGGTTGACATTCTCGGTGTACTTGATCTCAAAGCCACGTACGGACACAGTCTGGGCCATGTTTCAGGGTCCGGTCGCATCATCATGGCCAATACGCCTTATGCTGCTTTCGTCTTTCCCGGAGGTGAATTTTCTGCCTTTATGAATACTCCGCAAAGCACCGTTGAATACCAGGGGGCAGGCATACTACCGGTTATCAGAGTCTATCAGAACGTTGAATTTACCGGCACAGGTACCAAAGAGATTCCGGATATTCCAATCCTTGCCCAGGGAAATCTTCTCATTAAATCCGGAACACTTGATAATACCATCTTTAACCAGGGCATTACTCTGCTCGGAAACTGGACTGACCAGACCACTTCAGGATTCCTGCCAGGTACAGGGTTGGTGGCTTTCGAAGGCTCAGCCATCCAGTCAGTTACCCTGGCAGGAACAGGCCAGTTTTATAATGCGTCTGTCAATAACACCGCCGGTATTGTTCTTCATGGCTCTGCAGAAATTGAGAACACCCTTTATCTCACAAAGGGTATAGTAACTACAACCGGAAGTTCATTGACTCTGTTGAATACATCACAGGAGGCAGTATCCGGTGGTTCGGCTGTGTCGTATATCCATGGCCCCCTCCGAAAAAATATGCTCAGCAATACCTCGTTCCGCTTCCCTATTGGTAAGGACGGACGCTTTGGCGAAGTAACCATTCTGGATGTAAACGCTGCTTCTCCCTCGATCTGGGAAGCTGAGTACTATAATCAAAACCCACATCCAACCTACGACACCTCGCAGATTGTACTCCCTCTTGAATCGGTAAGCGGGAATGAATACTGGCGCATCAAAGGCCCGGGTGGAGGAATGGCCAATGTAAGGTTGCGCTGGGATGCACAAAGCAATATTATTCCACCGACAGCGGCCGACCGACAGAAACTGCGCATTGCCGAATGGATGCCGGCATGGACCAGTGTAGGAAACCATGTTACTGACTTCGGTATAGAAAACGGATTTGTGGAAACCACAACTCCTGTTGCTCTTGACGAACATGTTTTTACTTTGGGTGTTGAAAAACTGCCAACGGCAAAGATCTTGAGCGGAAACACTGCAATATGCAATGATGGAACTGAAGCTGCTGTTGTTATCGGACTTACGGGAACAGCTCCATGGACCTTTACATACACTATTAACGGAGGAATACCAATCGCCGTAAAGAACATCGCAGCGTCGCCTTATAATTTGCTGTTCAACGGAACGTCACTGGGCGGTCCGGGAATCTATACCATACGAATCACTTCGGTTACCGATGCGACCGGGAGTTACGGTTACAGAGACTTTGTAACAACAGCAACCATAACCGTGAAACAGACCCCGAAAATTACCCTGTCAGGAAAACAGAATGTTGCCGAGAACGAAACCGGCGTTGTGTATTCCACACCCGGTGCATCGGGAGATATATATCTCTGGATGGTAACAGGAGGAGCCATAACCGCCGGACAGGGAACTAAACAAATCACTGTTACCTGGGGTACGGCAGGAAGCGGGAAAGTTGAACTTACCGAAACAAATCCTGTTACAAATTGTTCTGATTATGCATTCCTGGATGTTTCGGTAAATGCTGTCCCAAAGCCGCAAATTACAGGGCCTGTAACAATTTGCGCTGGCACATCGGCCCAGTATGCAACACCACCTGCATCGGGTCATATCTTCCGGTGGAAAGTCACGGGAGGCACTATTTTGTCAGGCCAGGGTACCAGTTCAATCAATGTCGTCTGGCCCTCGGCAATTGACGGAAAAGTTTATGTTCGCGACAGCATTCCGTCCACAGGATATTACGGAGACGACAGCCTTGCCGTGGTGGTGAATCCGGTTCCTCTGGTCTCAATTGCGGTCAGCGGCGATACTGTATGCCCCGGAGCGGTTGCCAGCATCACAATTCATACCTCAGAAGCAGGAATCCGCTACCAGTTAAGGAATGATGCCACCAACGAACCAGTAGGAACACCCGTTACCGGAAATGGTATGGATATTGTCCTGACCGATAATCCCCAATTGCCTACAGTGTACAACATACTGGCAACCAATGAATATTACTGTAGTGCACAACTTGACACTAAACCTGTTGCAGCACTTTATCCGGTTCCTACACCCACCCTTTCTGTGTCACCAAACCCGGTGTGCGAAGGAGAAACTGTTACCTTGCAAGCTGCAGGAGGCGATTATTATGTATTCCTGCGCAATAACGAGACCATTCTTGAAGGTACAGCGACTTCATTCTCCACTTCTGACTATTCCGACAACGATCAGTTTAAGGTGATTGCCACCAGCGATGCCACCGGATGTTCAGGGAGTAGTAATATTGTTACAGTGACAGTTTATCCTTCTCCTCCGGCACCAGTTATTACTCCCTCCGGCCCGATAACCATCGACGAAGGTGAAAGCACGACCCTTTCTTCTTCCGAAGGCTTTCAATACGAATGGTCACCAGGTGGAGAAAACACCAGGGAAATCACAGTAAGTGAGGAAGGCTCTTACACGGTAAGGATTACCAGTCCGGAAGGGTGCCGGAGCGGATGGTCGGAGCCCGTTATTGTAACAGTAAAACCTTTCCTTGAAAAGCCTGTCATCCGTATTACTGGAGCTACCTCATTCTGTGAAGGAGGCAGCACCTTACTCTCCGGGCCTGATGGATATACCTATATCTGGTCAACAGGAGAGAATTTCCAGACAATAATCATAACATCATCCGGAAGTTATACTCTAAGGATTGCCGATCAGCTGGGACATGTGAGTCCGCCTTCTGATCCGGTTACCATAGAGGTATTTCCGATGCCATCGGTTACCCTGGCCGGGAAACAGGACATTACCTGCTTCGGTGGGAATGACGGTCAGATTTCGGTTGATGTTACTGGTGGAACAGCTCCCTTCAGCTACCAATGGACGGGAGGACTCAGCGGGCCTGCTCCGGCCGGATGCGGTGCAGGAACATACCATCTGGTGCTGACCGACGCCCGGCAATGCTCTGACGAACTAACGGTTGAACTCACACAGCCGCCGGCCATCCAGGCAGAAGCGACTGTTGTCAAACCCTATTGTTCCGATATTTCCAACGGAAGTATTTCGCTGACTGTCAATGGAGGTACCGGCCAGCTTTCAGTAAGCTGGAACAACTCCCTGCAGGGAACAGCGATCGAAAACCTGGCGACTGGAACCTATCAGTACACCGTAACTGACAGCAAAGGATGTACCTTGAACGGTTCAGTCACCTTAACGCCCGAGCATGATCAGTGCGTCATCATTCCAACCATTATTACGCCCAACCATGATGGATACAATGATACATGGGTCATACCGGGAATTGAGATGTATCCCGACGTTTCGGTTGAAGTATTTGACCGCTGGGGCAAACGGGTCTTTTTCTCCAAAGGATACTCTGTACCCTGGGACGGCACCTCTAAAGGAGAAGTACTCCCTATGGATTCGTATCATTATGTCATATGGCTCAGACCGGAAGATGAACCAGTCAAAGGCACCATAACAATAGTACGATGAATTCCATGAAAAAATACGGTATTCTCACCGGAATTTTATCGGTGGTTATCCTGTGTACCCTGCAGATAGCACAGGGGCAGCAACAGCCTGTTTTTAGCCAGTATCCTTTAAACAAATTTCTTTATAACCCGGCTCTGGCAGGAGTTGACGGGATCACTACCATAGGGCTAACTGCCCGTCAGCAATGGTCAGGTCTGCCCGACCCGCCCAGCACATTTGCTTTTACCGCACAAACCCGTGTGCTTGAAGACAGTTACATCATGCGACTGCTTACTGCCAAAAAGAATCCAGAAAAGGCTTCGCGCAGGGGAAGGGTAGGTTTGGGTGTTAATGTTTATAACGACCATAATGGTGCCATTAGCCGTTCTGGTTTTCAGCTCACCTATGCTTACCATATCAATTGGAACGACAAGGCACAGCTTTCCTTTGGCCTGTCAGCAGCCGGATTTCAATTCAAGCTCGACGACAAGGATGCGGTTATCCTTGATGCCGATGATCCCCTCCTGCGCAATAACCGGCATTCTTTCTTTGTACCCGATTTCAATTTCGGCACCTACCTGCTCACCGACCAATTTTATGCAGGCATTGGAATATCTGACCTCCTGGGATCCTATTTGAAACTGGGGAGGTATAAATTCGAAAACTACCGTACACTCAGGCATTATTACCTGATGAGCGGATACAGGTTTTATGCAGGGGACAATTTTCGGATCGAGCCCTCCTTTCTTCTTCGCACAACAAGAGAAGAGGTTCAATGTGACTTTAACCTTACAGGCACCTACCAGAGAAATTACTGGATTGGGATGTCTTATCGTACCGGAAATACCTTTGTTTTCATGGGAGGGCTGAACGTGCAGAATTTCTTTCTGGGATATGCATACGATGTTGGAGGAGGCTATATCAAACGCTATACGAACGGTTCGCACGAACTCATGTTTGGCATGCGCTTCGGGGAATCCAGCATCCGGCGCATGCGCTGGCTAAGAAAAGACGTAAAATCATTCGAGGACAGATAGGTTCTCTTGCACGTTGGATCCTTATTTAACTGGAATTTTCGAGTTCCAGTTAATTGTTTCTTGTTCAGGTTTCCAAATGATTGTTTCGTGTTCCGGTTTTCGTATCGGCTGTGGGAATGGGTTTTTAGGTTTTGTTTGGTTAACCGTAAAATACAATAATCCTCTGTGGTTTACTATGGTTTGAAAAGCACAGAAAACCACCTATTGCACTGAACCTTACAGAATAATTCCCTGAAAAATATTGGTCGTCGGTGGCTATCTGTTGTTAAATCACGCCTTAATCCACACCCACTGCTCTGTAAATAACCAGTTGAGAAAAGCGGACGACAATTAGTAAAAAATGGCCGGTATCTGCAGGGCTTTGGTGTCCGTCGGTTGTTCCAGCCCTGCAGCTATGCGGTATATTCTTTCATTGCTCTCTGTAGCATATTTTACAATACTTCTGTAAGGTTGATAAGTAACATCCAGAAAGCCTATATTATAGTTTTCACCATCAAAACGTCCTGTGACCGGCTGATCAAGCCATTGAAAATAGTGAATGCCAACCATTTCGGGGCGGGCAAAACCGTTTTCCAGATAGTAACTGTAGGCCCGGCCACGATCTTCCTGTCCTGCCACACCGACTATACCTGTAGCAGGAAGCCCTCTGTCAGTAGATCCAAAATGGAATTCACCGATCAAAACCGGTTTTCCGCTGCGCCGGTAAATCTCTTCCGTCGGTGGAGGATCCGGATACCGGTAACCATTGACAGAAAACACATCGAAATACTTTGCCGCACGGTAACAGAGGTCGGAACTGATCCACGCATAACGCAAACCAAGGTTCAGGTGATGGGGGTCGGCTTTCCTGGTTTCCTCACAAACAACACCAATTAGCCGTTCAACCATTATCCCTGAAAATTCCAGCAAATCTTTTTCCGCCTCCTCAGAAGGCGCCTTGTTCATGAAAACGGTTCTAACCTCATCGAACGATCCGAAATGGCTATTCCACTGCCTGTTCCATTCAGATACAGAACCCCGGTATTCTTCTCTGAGCCAGTCTGCCAGCGCCTTGCGTGAAACAAGAGAGGTATCACCGCCCGCAAGCATTTCCAGTGCAATATTGTTGTTGCCGAAAGCCCATTCGGGTTCATTGGCAAGGAAATAACCGATCATCCACGGATCATCCCGGTAAGGCAAGAGCTGGGAGGCAAACCTGCGGGCTTCCGTCACAAAAAGTGTATCATACACATCGGGAAAATCACGGAATACCTTTAAAGGTGTAGTCGGGAACCCGCTCATGGGGATCACATAAGGAACGGAAACAGTCCGGGCAAATGCCAGGTCACTCCAATTGCCTATGGTATTAAACCTCCATGCTTTCAGCATGTTTCCTGTCAGTTTCGACCATTTTGCCGCATATTCTTTTCCCCAGCATCGTATCAGGTTTGCTTTCAGAAAGTTGACCATCACTTTATCCCTAAACATACTGACAGCCTCCTCTGTTCCCGAGGTAAGGTCGGGAACCCAGCGAAAAAGTTCTTCGTTGCCCGTGTAAACTGTTGACATCTCCTTATTTACACAATCCATTCCAATGCTCAGAAAGGCATATCCATCCGGATCAACCAGCCACCAGCGGGTCCCGTCGTTATGTGTATGGAAGAAACCCGTCTTTTCGAACTTTTTTTCTTTCCATCCACCATAAATACTCCAGGAAGGAGGATATGCAGATCCGGCAAATTCTCTTTCAAGGCCGGTGAGCCTTTCCGTTGTTTCCTCCAAGCCGGAAGACTTTCCAGGCCACTGTTTTTCGTTCCATTGCCCCAGAGAATCCACATAATAGTATCCGGGACCCGGAAGAGGATCCGGAAGACCCTTGGTCAGACTGCACCGGCCAAGCATAACTATGGGAGCAAAATCATTGGAACTGAATGGTTCAATTGAAACGGTAATCCGCTCCACCTCCTCAGCACTGAGTCTGTGGCCACTTACTGTACCCTTCATCTGTCGGGGAAAACGCGGCAGAAAAACATGTTGGGCATCCAGATACGACAAAGGGAAGATCAGATTGGTCTGCAATCGTGGATTGATGCCGATTCTAGCCGTCAGCCGGGGAACATCGGGCTGCCCTTTTGCGTAAAACTGAAGATGAAATATAACGCTGTACAGGTTTTCATGTCTCACCTGCAGAACCAGGTATCTGTATTGCGCAAGAGACATGTCCTTTCCTGCTGAAAAGACGGGCAACTCTTTTTTTGTATCAACAGGCTCCAGCAAAAGCACTGTATCTCCCAATTCGGCCGATCGGTAGGGCAGCATTCTTAACCCTGCCGCCCTCATGGTATCGGGCTGAAGTACATAAACAGACTGTGCCCATATACTAGCAACCGGCATCAGCAATATTCCGAGAAAGATTTTCCTCAACATGGGGCAGATTTTATTCTTCGGTAATAAGAACATCCCAGGGATCCAGGGTTGCCATCTGACCGCGGGAATAATCGGCACCTGTCAGCAGATCCTTCCCCTTTGCAAAGGGATAGGCAAACTGATGCGGCTCGGAGGAATAATTGAAGAAATAATGCACCTGCTTCCCAAGATCATTTGTTCCTGATTTTACAATCAGCGGGTAATGCAGCTGCATGGCCGGATCGGAAATACCGGCATTTTCAATTTCACGTCTGAAAAGTGCTTCATAAAGAGGTACGGTCAGGTTCGTTCCCAGGTAGGTAAGTGTTCCTTTGCCAAACCGGTTGGTTGTAATGGCCGGATACTTGCCAAAGAATGGATGGTCATAGAGGGCAACCACTTCGGCCGATTCAGGTATCAGAAATTCACACCAGTCAGAAACTTTATTGTCCTCGTTCTTAACCCCAAACGGGTTGTCTTTCAGTGGTAAAGCAGGGATATTGGAGAATTCCTGGTAGCGGAATCCACAGACCTCCCGCAGCAAACCGGGCATCATCACCGGTCTCACTGCATTGTACTCGTTGCAGAAACCACTTTTGAAGCCCAGTATCACATGACCACCATTTTTAACATAATCGGCAATTTTCATGAGCAGGGAATCAGTGGCCACATAGAGCGAAGGAATGATAACGAGGCTGTAATTGCTGAACGGGCATTTTTCGGGGAAAATAAAATCCACTCCGGCATTCATTCTATATAGGGCTTTATGCATTGGAAGCACCAGCCTGTTGTGGTAGATATTGTTTCCATCGGCAAAGGGCATGAACTGAAGACCCCATGCTGCATCATGGCTGTAGAGAATAGCTATTCTGTTCTTCTTTTTCAGATTGACCAGATGGCTACCGGCCTTTTCCAGTTCGTGGGCTGTCCTGCTTACCTCACCATATGCCCTGTTGGGTTCCAGGTCATGCGAAAGAACCCCTTTCCAGTAGGTCTCCTGCCCGTAATGGATGGAATGCCAGTGCCAGTATTCCACCATATTAGCCCCTGAACCTAAGTGGGCATACACGTTCATTCTGAGTTGCCCGTCGTAAGGTGGTTTCTGGTACTTCGAATCCCAGCCGATAGTCTGAGCATTGGTTTCCGTAATGAGGTAATTGGCTTGCTTCACACTGCGGAAATAGTCTCCCGCAAAAGCAATTTCCTCTCCGGTAAGCTCATCCTGAGAACCATGATAAACATTGATCGACATAATATCAAGATGTCGCCCGGCGGCCAATTGGTCCAGATCAAACACCGCCGGCATAAAACAATGGGTTATGAACTGATCCGGACGTTTATATTCTCTCACAATGTCGGCCTGCCAGGTCAGGTAATCGGCAATGACTTTCCTTTTGTACCGCTCCCACTCGAGTTTATAGGAAGGACTTGTAACCCCGTCGCGGGTTGGAAATTCATCCCATCCGTTGAGTGTCATCCCCCAGTATTGCAAGCCCCAGAGCTTATTAACCGCATCCGTGGTCTTGTATCTGTCTTTCATATAGTCAACAAATCCCAGAAAGAAATCGCGGTTGTTGGCTCCATACGTAGTGGTTTCATTGTCAACCTGGTACCCGATAATGGCCGGATGCTTTGCATAATGCTCCATCATCTTTCTGATAATGCGTTCAGCATAAAAGCGGTAGGTTGGATTAGTTATGTCCATGTTCTGCCTGATTCCGTAATGTGCCCTGCCGCCACCCAGGTAGTCGGCGAGCACCTCCGGATACTTGTAGGCAAGCCAGGCCGGGATAGAATAGGTGGGCGTTCCCAGAATGACTCTGATACCCGCCTTATGCAACCTGTCAATGATACGGTCCATCCAGGCAAACTGAAATTCCCCTTCCCGGGGCTCGAACAGACTCCAGGTCGATTCGCCAAGCCTGACAACCGAAATACCCGCCTGCTTCATCAGTTCCACATCCCTGTCAAGCCTGTCGTAGGGCATATACTCTTCATAAAATGCCGCACCATACAATATATTCTTCATTGCCGGCATCTGTGCTGACAAAACCATAGGTATATTTGCCAGCAGGAAAAACAGAATTTTTTTCATCATGGTAATAATTAGTGAGGATATCTGTTTTTTTCAGTAGAACTCATGTAGTACTGCGCGCAATTATCCTTAAATTCCGATTATCGATAAGAGAAACCTCTTCAGGGAATGCCAGAAACCATGGTTTTGAAACATTCCCGGTATGTGTGCAATTTATAAATCTTTTCTGATGTGCGGTTTTTTTTCTATTTTGGGGTTGCAAAAAAAATCTTCTTCCTTGAAATTCAAGAGAATAAAACATATACTATTTCTTTTCATTGTTCTGTTTCCTGCAATAGCCTTTTTTGGGGAAGCGGATGGGCTATATGCCCAGGATAAACCCGCTACCATCCGGGTTGAGGCAACAGAAGGCAACATCATAGAAATATTTCTCCCTCAGCCCGCCCAAAGAAATGTTCGTTTGCTTGTTACTGACGTACTCGGACGTAATGTGAAAGACAGCACCATTGCCCGGCTACCTGAGCCCGGGCGGATTGAAGTTAACCTATCAGGTTACCGACAGGGATTATATTTCATCAGGGTTTATTACCAGCAACATATATGGTACAATCGTTTTCTGTTGGAGCCCGCATCCATTAAACACGACTAAACCTTCTTCATCATGACGTCGAAAGAACTGATACAACAAGCCCTTCTCCACAGGGAGACAAGCCGGATCCCGGTTGATTTCGGATCAACTTCGGTAACAGGTATTCACGTAAAAATTGTTGAACAATTAAGAACCTATTTCGGACTCGAGAAAAAGCCGGTCAAGGTTTCAGAGCCATATCAGATGCTGGGAGAAATTGATGAGGATCTGGCGCGGATACTGGGTATTGATACGGTTGGACTGACCCCGAGAAACAACATGTTCGGTTTTCCGAATGAAAACTGGAAGGAATTCCGTACTCACTGGGGACAGGTTGTGCTGGTACCTGAAAAATTCGTTACAACCACCGACCAGGACGGAGCCCTGTTGATTTACCCCGAAGGAGATAAAAATGCACCACCCAGTGCGCGGATGCCGCGCGAAAGCTATTTCTTCGATACCATTGTCCGTCAGGAACCGATTCGCGAAGAAGAGCTGACACCGGAAGCCAACCTTGAAGAATTCGGGCTCCTTTCTGACGAGGATATGAACTACTGGAAAAGCCAGAAAGAAAAAATTGCCGGTACCGACAAGGCTGTGGTAGCCAATTTTGGAGGAACTGCCCTTGGTGACATTGCTCTTGTACCCGCTCCCTTTATGAAGTACCCGAAAGGGATCCGCGATATTTCGGAATGGTATATGTCCACTGTCATGCGGCAGGATCTGATAAGGACCATTTTTGACCGGCAAACGGAAATAGCAGTCGAAAACCTGAAGAAAATACACTCAGTATTTGGTAACAGCATCGATGTAGTTTTCCTTTGCGGCACCGATTTCGGAACCCAGGAATCGCAATTCTGTGATGTAGAAACCTTTCGCTCGTTATGGTTGCCCTATTATAAACGGATGAACGACTGGATTCACAGCAATACCAGCTGGAAAACATTTAAACATTCATGCGGTTCCGTGCGTCCGCTGATTAAAAGCTTCATCGACGCCGGATTTGACATTCTTAATCCGGTGCAGATCAATGCCGCCGGGATGAATCCATCTGAACTGAAAAAGGAATTCGGAAGCGATATCGTTTTCTGGGGTGGCGGAGTGGACACACAGAGAGTCCTTCCTTTTGGAACCCCGAAAGAAGTGGAGGAACAGGTAAAAAGAAACTGCGAAATATTTGGTAAGAGCGGAGGCTTTGTTTTCAATACCGTTCATAACATCCAGGCCAATGTCCCGCCCGAAAACGTCATCGCCATGTTGAAAGCATTGGGAAGGGTATAAAACGTGCCTGTAAAAAGAAAAGCAAAACAATTCCGGAAGAGAGCAATCTGCATTAAGCCGGAGTTTGTATTGCAAAGCTAATCTAAGCAAGAGAAATTTTTTCTTCAGAATATGCTATGTTGGAAAAATATCTATCTTTGCCCGTGATAATCAATCAGGACTATTATATGGATGACGGCCCTGCGTATTGTAGCATGTTAAACCCCGGTTCCGGGAGGTAGCAGAGGCTTTTCACGCTGCCTTTCGGAATCAGAAAGGCAGTAGTTATGCTGAACAAAATCAAACGAAGTAAAAAGGGTTTATTGATTACCTGCACATTGCTTATGTGCTATGCTATGTATTTCCATTTTCATCCACCCCAGTAAAACGTTTCTGCATTCTTCTGCAATGCGGTTCCGGTCAATGAATGTTCAACTTCAAACGGGGATGAAAAAATATGGAATACAAATACATTTTGCAAAACGGCGGTCTGGTAAGGCTACAGGATGAAGAACAGAATCCTCAGGTAATTGTTATACTGAATCCTGATGATGAGGAAAAACAGGACCTCATTACGAATTATCAGCTGGATGAACACAACCTGACCTCTGCCCTTGACCCCGAAGAACCGGGTCGTATTGAGTATGATACCGAAGGACGTCACATGGCGCTCATTCTCAAGCGTCCCATGGATGTCAATCTGGAAGAAAGCCACTATTTTGCTGTGGTATCGCTCGGTCTCTTTCTTTATCCCAACCGCCTGATCGTTGTCTCGAAAAGTCCTGTCCGTCTCTTTGATGCCCGGCAAATCAATCAGATGCATACCGTCAACGACATTATGATGAAAATAATTTATGGTGTCATCAATAAATTCAGCGAAAACTTGCGATTAATCAACATGTTGAGCGACAGCCTGGA
Source organism: Bacteroidota bacterium (assembly GCA_029571215.1). Lineage (GTDB taxonomy): Bacteria > Bacteroidota > Bacteroidia > Bacteroidales > JAAYUG01 > JAAYUG01. Next base: position 5,652 of record JAKPTE010000007.1, on the reverse strand, counting down.
GGAAAAAATCAGCCGTTCGATTGAAAACCGCTACCTGCTGGAACTCTTCAAACTGGAAAAAAGTCTGGTGTACTATCTCGAAAGTATCAACACCAACGAAATGACTTTCCGAAAACTCAATGCAAGCGCTATAAAACTTGGATTTGACGAAGAAAACAAGGAAGTACTCGATGACATTCTGATCGAGAACAACCAGTTGTCGCGTCAGGCAGAAACCTATTCCACCGTTCTGGCCGAATTGATGGATGCACGATCCTCCATTATCAATAACAACATGAACATGCTGATCCGTAAGCTGACCATCATCAGCATTGTGTTTATGCCATTGAACATTATTGCCAGCATGGGAGGTATGTCGGAATACACTGCACTGACAAGTCATATTCCCTGGCCCATTTCATACGGATTGTTTGCCATTGGCCTGGTATTGATCGGTCTAATAACCTATGCAATGATCAAAAACATGGGACTGGAAAGAAACAGCCAACCCAGGCCGCACAGAAGCTGGTTGTTTCCGCATAAAACAAAATAAACCGGAAGACAACCTTGCCGGTATTTCGCTTAATTTTGTATTTTCGCTTCCGTCAGCTCCAATTTATTCCCAATGCCGAAGGTATTCCGCATGTGTATTTTGTTTGTTTTTCCTGGTTTCCTTCAGGCCCAGGCACCGGAACGTATTCTGCTGAATGGCACGTGGGACTTTGAACAGACAAGCACTGCCTTCCCGCCGGTAAAATTCACACGGTCTATTCAAGTTCCTGGACTCATCCATCTTGCCACCCCAAAAATTGAAGCTTATGATGCCTTCTTCCGCAAACCCTTAGCAGTAGAAGGTGTCGACCAGCATGATTTCAGGAAGATGGATTACCCCCCACGCTATTCATGGTATAGAAAAAGAATTCTTATCCCTGATACCCTTAAAGGAAAAGAAGCTGTTCTGACCATCAAAAAAAGCCAGTACGTTACCCAGGTTTTTATTAATGGGATGGACGCCGGCACTTCCATTGCCTGCTATACTCCTTCTGATTTTCACATAACTCCTTACCTTAAATATGGTAAGGTTAACGAAATTCTTGTGAGGGTTGGGGAACGTATCTGGCTTCCATCGCAGGCAGCAGGATCCACTGATAAAGAAAAGGAGCATTATCTCCCGGGAATATGGGACGATGTTTACCTGAACTGGACCGGTCCCTTCCGGATTGAACGGCTTCTGGTGCTTCCCGATCTTGCCGGGAAAAGAGTAACCGTGAGGTTTCGGCTACGCAATTTTTCTCCAGCCCAGATTTTTTATGGAGATCCAATGTTTGACACTGTTGGGGTAAATATCAAAATTTCAGAAGCCAAATCCGGGAAAATCGTATCAGAAGGAAAAACAATAGTAATAACCAAACGTGACAACCAGACCTTTTCTGACATCACACTGGATATACCTGATCCGCATCCCTGGTCTCCCGATGATCCTTTCCTGTATTCGGCTGATGTTTCACTTCATTCACTGAAAGGGGATGTAAGCGACCTCATGACCGTAAGGTTCGGCATGAGGGATTTCAAACGAAGGGGAAAATTCTTTTACCTGAACGGAGAAAAAATTATCCTCAGGGGGACCAATATTACTCTTCACCGGTTCTTTGAAGACCCTGAATGCGGAAATCTGCCATGGGACACCGCCTGGGTACGTCGACTTCTGAAGGAAATACCCAAAGACCTTTCATGGAATGCCATGCGGATCTGTGTCGGGATAGCACCCTCCTTCTGGTACGATATTGCCGATGAAGCTGGTCTTCTGCTGCAGAACGAATGGCTCTATTGGCAGAATCACGGATGGGATGAACAAATAAGTAAGGAATACACTGACTGGGTTTGGACCGATGGAAATCACCCATCTATCGTAATCTGGGATGCAATAAATGAAAACTATGATGCGTATATCGGAAATCATCTGATACCGGAACTGAAAAAACTCGATCCAACACGTATCTGGGATGCCGGATACATGACATCCACTGAAATGGCAGAAGACGAGATGGACGAACCCCACCCATACAGAGCCGGATGGGATCTGATGACAGCAAAGGATCCTGCCGAATTTCTTAGAAAAAAACCTTACCCTTTAGGGAAACTCTCCGTATGGTACCCCGACCTTCTACAAGTTTATGAATCAAGCTCGGCCCAATTGGTTAACGAATACGGATGGATATGGCTTTGGCGTGACGGACGCCCCTCCAAACTCACCCTTAACACGTATAATACCATTTTGGGGCCCAATGCAACTCCCGATGAACGAAGAGAGCTCCAGGCTTACTGGCTCCAGTTGGAAACAGAATGGCTCCGCTCCCAACGGTTCCTTGCCGGCGTTCTTGCCTTTTGCTATCTGACAAATAATTATGGATATACGGGTGACTGGTTCATCGATGAAATTGCCCAATTAAAAAAAGGACCTGCCCTTTACTGGTTCAGACATTGTTTTGCCCCGGCTGCCGTCTTTATTGATCTCCCCGATGAACGATTCCTGCCAGTCGGCGAGCCGCATGCCCCCGGTTCCTCACTCTCCTTTAACCTTATTGGTGTTAATGACCTTGGCCATCCCATGTCAGGCAAAACTATTCTTGAACTGATTGACAGCAAAGGGAACAACATATACTCGGCTATGTATCCGATTACCATTCCCGCCTGGCTTAGCACCCTGCAGCCTGTGAAACTGGATCTGCCTGCTCTGCCGGGAGGCTACCTTGTCAAAACCACGTTTTACCCTGAGGATCAAGAGAAAAAACCCGTTATTAGCCGTCGATACATACGAGTAGGAAAAAATGGTGATAGCTTCAGCTTCTTTCCTACACTGTATCCTCCAGAAAAATAATAAATCCAGACTTTAACCCCAAATGTACCAACCATGAAAAAAATGATGAGCCTTCTGACCATTCTATTAACATGTTCGCCCCTGCTGGCCCAGAAAAATGTTACTATTTCGTCGCCTGACAAGAAAATTGTTGTGAACGTTACCACAGGGAACAAGCTGCTATACAGTATCAGCTACCAGGGAAAAATCCTCCTCGACCCTTCACCAATCAGTCTCACACTTTCTGATGGGAAAGTGCTTGGCCAGAACATCAAACTGGCTAAATCACCTTCCGTGCGTTCGGTCAACAGCCAGGTGAAGCCATTGTACGGTATGGCCGAAGTTTATCCTGATGTTTACAACGAACTGCTGATGGACTTTACCGGAGGATATTCTGTTGTTTTCCGGGTGTACGATAAGGGAGTTGCTTACCGATTGGTTACCTCCTTTCCGGGAACCATCCAGGTGAAGAATGAGGAAGCTGTATGGAATTTTCCGGAAAAGTACCAGGGATATTTTCATCGGGTAAATGGATTCGAAACATCTTTTGAAGAACACTATCTTCATGATGCCATATCAGTGCTGGACAAAGGAGCCATTGCCTCCCTGCCCCTTTACGTTGATGCAGGAGTTGCCAGAATGGTTATTACAGAAGCCGATTTACTGGATTATCCGGGACTTTATCTGACCTGGAACGGAAAATCAGGACTCCAGGGGGTTTTGCCTCAGGTGCCTAAAACGGTTCAGCCGGGAGGACTAAAAAATTTCAATCTGCGCGTAAAGGAACGTTACGATTATTTAGCAGAAACCAACGGAACCAGGGCCTTCCCCTGGAGGCTCACGGTAATTGTTCCGGAAGACAAGGACCTGCTGAACATAACCTTACCCTACCTGCTGGCTTCAGAAAGCAAAATCGGAGATGCCTCCTGGATTAAACCCGGTAAAGTTGCCTGGGACTGGTGGAATGCCAATAATTTAACCGGAGTTCCCTTCAAAACAGGCTTCAACACCGAAACCTATAAGTATTTTATTGATTTTGCGGCACGCAACGGCATTGAGTATATCAACCTCGATGAAGGATGGTCAGATCAGTTTGATCTGCTCAAGGTTAATGACGGATCGGTAACGCTTGGTACCAATCCTACCCTGGGCGCTGATCTTAATATGCCGGAATTGTTTCGTTATGCAAAGGAAAAAAATGTGGGGATTATATTATGGTGTGTATGGCATACCCTCGATCGTCAGTTGGAAGAAGCCCTTGCCCAGTTCGAAAAGTGGGGTGTTGCCGGTCTGAAGGTTGATTTCATGGACCGCGACGATCAGCTGGTGGTAAACTTTTACGAGCGGGTTGCCAGGGAAGCTGCCAAACGCCACATGCTGGTCAATTTTCACGGAGCCTACAAACCTACGGGGCTCGAACGGACCTATCCGAATGTCATCAATAGGGAAGGTGTGCAGGGACTGGAGTACAACAAGTTCTCCAATCAGGCCACACCAGAGCATGCTGTCTCCATTCCGTTTATAAGGATGCTGGCCGGACCCATGGATTATACGCCAGGGGCCATGACCAATGCCAATAAGGAAGATTTTCGTATTATTAACGACCGACCCATGAGCCAGGGTACCCGTTGTCAGCAACTGGCCATGTATGTTGTTTATTATGCTCCGCTTGAGATGCTCAGCGATGCTCCGACCCGCTATGAAAAGGAACCCGACATACTGCATTTTCTAGCTTCTGCTCCTACCGTATGGGATGAAACACTCCCTCTGGATGGAAAGGTTAGTGATTACGTACTGATGGCACGCAGGAAAGGAACTACCTGGTGGGTAGGTGCCATGACCGACTGGACGGCACGATCTCTCACCCTGGACCTGCAGTTCCTTGGTGAAGGAACCTATCGCATGGAATTATTCCGCGATGGAGCCAATGCCCACCGAATTGGTGACGACTATGTGCATGAAGTAATAACAGTTACCAGAAACGATAAATTGTCGCTCGATCTTGCCCCCGGAGGGGGATGGGCCGCCCGTATTGCTCCCACCAATTAACTTGTCGGAACTCATGAAAGGTAATGAACGAAACACAGAAAACCGCTCCTCCCGGGAAAATCAATCATTCAGCATTGAATACCTCCGGCGTAAGTCGGGATTACCAGGGCCAAGGGCCAATCTTGGGCTTATGTATTCCTTTGCACACAAAGCCAGTATGGATGACATCTATGCATGCCTGCTGGTTAACTCAAAAGAGCAGAAGGATGCCCAGGACGAATTTGTATTGATGTGCGGAATTGTCGGATACTGTTACCAGAAACGGAAAGACTATGCCGAAGTTCTTTCGGAAATACGTCCCTTTGCCTCCCACCCTGGCTGGCGCATCCGCGAAGCAGTGGCTATGGGAATCCAGGAAATGGTTGATAATAATCTTCCTGAGATTATGGATATCTTAGAGCCATGGGTCAACGGAACGTATTATGAAAACCGTGCTGTGGTTGCAGCCCTTTGTGAGCCAAAACTTCTCAAAAATGGAGAAGACATAAGGAGAATCTTCCGCATTGTCAAAAAAATTACCATGAAGTTTCTGCTCATCAACGGCAAGCTGACCGGTGAACAGGAAACCCTGCGAAAAACCCTCGGATATGCCTGGAGTGTATTGATTGCTGCATCTCCGGTTGAAGGAAGACCCGAATTTGAAAAACTGGCGGCTAATACCAATCCCCATATCCAATGGATTGTTCGGGAGAACCTGCGAAAAAACCGGCTCCTGGAAATGGATAAACTATGGGTGGAAAAACTTCAGAAAAAACTACCGAAAGAAA
>JAKPTE010000038.1 GCA_029571215.1 Bacteroidota bacterium | reverse complement strand
CTGTTTTTCGGCGGACTTTCTCCTTCGCTCGAGGGTGAGGAAATGCCCGTAAAAATATCTGGCTTTAGCGGTGGAGATCGTACCGACATAGCCCTGCCTGCTGTCCAGGAGAACCTTCTGAAGCAGCTTTATAAGACCGGCAAACCAGTGGTATTTGTCAATATGAGTGGTTCCGCTGTAGCCTTTAACTGGGCGGCTGAAAATATCCCTGCTATCCTGCAGGCCTGGTATCCGGGCGAGGAAGGTGGGAATGCCATTGCTGACGTACTTTTTGGCGATTACAACCCGGCCGGACGTCTCCCTGTGACTTTCTACCGTTCGGTGAACGATCTGCCCCCCTTTGAGGATTACAACATGGCGGGGCGTACCTACAAATATTTTACAGGAAAGCCTCTCTATCCGTTTGGCTACGGATTGAGCTACACCTCGTTCCGTTACGGCGATCTGAAAGTGCAACCGGAAGAAAAAACCGGTGTACCCTTGAAGGTGACCCTGACCTTAGAAAATACCGGTGCATCCGACGGGGAGGAAGTAGTACAACTGTACGTGAAACATCCTGATGCCAGTGTACCGGTGCCTCTTTCCTCCTTACAGGGTTTCCGCAGAATATTCCTGAAGGCGGGAGAGAAGAAGGAAGTTGAATTTACCCTGACGCCGCGCCAGATGGCAGTGATTGACAATGACGACCTGCGAAAGGAGCTACCGGGTACCCTCCAGATTATTGCGGGCAGCTATGCCCCTGGGGCCGGTGAATTACCTGCCGGATTTGTTCAGGCAAGTGTCAGTATTACAGGAGATCCGTTTGTAATTGAGTAAGTTTGTTTTGGCATAAGGTGCTTCCCGGCGGGAGCCGGGAAACACCTTGTAAAAATCACGTATACTTCAGGAGTTTATCAGCGGCCAGCTTACCGGTCAATATTGCCATTGGAACACCCGCGGGACTGTATGTCCATTGCCCGGCCTGAAAGACATGGGGTACCGGTGTTAAAACCGACTGGCCAACCTTTAGCATATTCCTGACCGCAGGAGTATCCTTTTCAAATGACCAACCGACAATGGCTCCATTGGTTGAAGCAATTCTATTCCTAATGCTCAGAGGTGTGAAGGAAAATCGATGTTCAATTTTTCCTTTCAGTTCTTTATAAATTGTACTTGAGAGAATATCAATGATTTTGTTCTCAATAATACGTGTAAATTCTTCGTACCATCCGGCCTGTTTGACTTTTTCAAACAACCAGAAATTAGTCAGGAAACTGACAATAAGGCCGGTCTTACCTTGAGGAACAAGATTCCTGTCTCTCAATCCCGGGATGGAAATTTCAAAAGTGTTTTGTTCCAGAAAGCGATTCAGCCAGGAAAGTAGTGCATCCTTTTTTATATCTGCAAAATTATCGATCAGGGAATCAAGTTCCGAAGTATGAAGAGTACCTAGCCCTTTTTTCAATGGAGTATAGAAAAAATGGCCTTGTGATATTTTTTCAAAATATTCAAGTGGCAAATCAGCCTCAAGGTATAATGAGAATACCGATTCGCTGCTTCTGGCCTTTCTGAATTTTGCTTTCTGGTTAAGAACCTTGTTTTTAATATTTGAGGGTAAACCGTCGAGATTGACAACGTCATAAAAGGTAGGTAAATCGGCAGCCCAAACAAGAAAGTCGTATTTGTATTTTGATCCTTGCTGGTCAACAACAAATTGTTCGATAGCGTTTACTTCCTTGATGAGTTTGCCAGACTTTAGTTCAGCTTTTAGCTCCAGAGCCTTTTCCTGAACCGCTTCTGCCAACCTGCCCACTCCTCCTATTGGATAAAAATACTCGTTGTAAATGGCGAAATAGCCTAAAGCAAAAAAAGAAGGTGTTGATCTAAAAAAGTGTTGTGTGATAATATCGCGAATAGAGGGATCGCTGATAAACCTTGCAACATACTGATCAGCTGCTTCATTTAAGATGTTGATTTTCTGCAACGTAAAAAGGAATCGGGGCAGCCATGGCAGCAATTTTTTCAGTAAAAACTCCCTGTCCTTTCTCACATTTCTGAAAACCGGGTTATCAATCTGATACATGGTATCAACATAACCAGTAATCTTTTGCATCTTTCGGATGAAACCAGATATTTCATTCCTGCTGCCGGGATAAAGATCACTTAGCAATTCCCCGTATTTTATTAAATCCTCTTTGCTATCAACATGAATAATTTTATCCTCAATGCCAATTGACACCTTATTGGGAACCATTTCAAGCTGAATTCCCAGATCATTGAGCATGGGCAGAATGATTCCGGCATTAACAAGAGCCCTTACACCTCCTTCGAAGGTAAAGCCATTGTGTTCGAAACTATTGACCAGCCCACCGAATTCATGATTCTTTTCAATAAGGATTGTCTTGTGTCCTGCACGTGCAAGATATGCGGCACAGGTTAAACCCGATATCCCTCCGCCAACAACAACGATTTGTTTCATTTTACGAATCTTTTAGGATGGCTTTTGCTGCAATCCGCCCGGTCATTATGGCTGTTGGTATACCGGCAGGACTATACACCCATTTGCCCGCTATGAAAATGTTTCTGAACGGAGTTCGCACTGCCTTGCCAAGATAAAAGATGTGGTTCTCTACAGGTATTTTGTCCTCAAACGACCATCCTACAATGGAACCTTCTGAACTCAAAACTCTGCTTTCAATTGTCAAAGGTGTGGCAGATAGTTTGAAAAGAAGCTTCTCTTTTATTCCTTTATAAAAGTGTTCTGACAAAACCGAAACAACTTCGTCTTCCATAATCAACCTGAACTCATCGTACCATCCTTCCTCCGCAATTT
>JAKPTE010000011.1 GCA_029571215.1 Bacteroidota bacterium | reverse complement strand
ATCCCCAGTAATTCATGAATTTCGGTGACCGTCATTTCTTTTCCGCCTTCCAGCAGGTTAAGGATGGCAATTCTCATGGGATGAGCCAACGATTTAAGCATTCCTGCAGCGATTTCAAGCTTTTCGATATTCAGTTTGTTTATTTCAGCCATGATCCCGTTTAAATAAATACAAATATATAAATATTATATGTTTTCGTGCTGCGCTAAGGTTCAGCACTCCTGCATGGCCCTACATCCCTGCAAAAAAGGTTTCGACAGGAGCAACCTGATTATTTTCCGGGATCATCCGGAAACATTTTCTTAAGTGTGAAGAATCCCAGGAAACCCGATACGATGGATGGATCCCAGGAAGATACCCCCTTTGGCCTGATTGAACAATGCAGGCAAGCTGCTTACTTTGTGGACTAATCAGGTTACGCGTACCTAAGTTGAAAATTGAACCTGATTTATAGAAAACCTTCTTTTGTGCAAAATAATTGCTTTACAGCCGTTTTTTGCTAAATTGGCTCCAAAATTTCATTTTGAGGATTATTTTTTCATATCGGCCCGGTTCAGGAATTACCCACGGGGAAAGTAAGTCACCAAATACCGGCAAAGTGAAATTGAAAACCAATCAGAATGAATTTGCTGGATCAGATAAAAGCTCCTATAAGCCGGGATTTGTCGGATTTTGAATCCCATTTCAGAGATACACTCAAGAGTGACGTTCCCCTGTTAGCGACCATACTCAATTTCATGTACCGGACAAAGGGAAAGCAGGTTCGTCCCATGTTTGTATTCCTGTCGGCAGCGATGCTGGGAAAAACCAACGAATTGACCCAGGTGGCAGCCTGTTCGGTTGAGCTCCTTCACACAGCCACGCTGGTCCATGACGATGTAGTGGATGAATCGTACGAACGGCGGGGTGTGTTTTCGGTAAATGCCCTTTGGCGTAATAAACTGGCCGTACTGGTTGGCGACTTCATTCTGGCCCAGGGCCTTCTCTTGCAACTGAAACATAAACAATACGGGTACCTCAACCTCATCTCCAGGGCAGTTCAGGATATGGCTGAAGGGGAAATCCTGCAGATCAAAAAGAGCCGCCTGCTCAATATCGATACAGAAACCTACTACAACATCATCCGGAAAAAGACAGCATCGCTAATCGCTACCAGCCTGGCAATAGGCGCCGCCTCCGTTACTTCCGACCCACAGATCATCGAAAAAATGTACCTCATCGGACAGGATGCCGGCATCGCCTTCCAGATCAAGGATGACATCTTCGATTACCAGGAAAAGGGAATCATAGGCAAACCCACCGGAAACGATATCAAAGAAAAGAAAATCACACTTCCTCTGCTTTACCTGTTGAACCATTCAACAAGGGGAGAACGGCTCAGAATTTTACGCCTTATTAAACGGAAAAACACAAATTCCGATGCAGTCAGAGAACTGATTGACCTGGTAGTTGAAAAAGGCGGCGTTGAATATGCCGCACAACAAATGAACTATTTCAGGGAAAAAGCAATTCATGCCCTGATGGAATTTCCACAGAATGAAGCCCGGACATCGCTCATTGCACTGATGAACTACATTACAGAGCGAAAGAAATAAGTGAAGGCAAAGGGCTAATATTGCACTGCGCCGTTCAAAGGTTCAACAATTGTTCAAAGGTTCAAAGGCTGCGCCGTTCAATGGCACTGCGTGCCGTTCAAAGCCTGCGGCTTCGCCTTGGCGTTCAAAGGTTCAACTTGTTAATTGCTAATTGTTCATTGCTAATCTCTCCGTCTCCAATTTCACTTTGATCACCACTTTTTTCACCGGTTCCGGCATTCGGGTCATTACCCCGGGCTGATGAAGATCATCGGGAAACAGGATGAAAAGACGGTCAGCCGCAGCTTTATAATGCTCTGCCTCTTTTACATCATAAAAAGCAATATCTTTTTCAG
>JAKPTE010000033.1 GCA_029571215.1 Bacteroidota bacterium | reverse complement strand
GGAGTGGATTTTGTTTCGGGCAACAATACCGAAAGCTACAAATACTATATTGATTTCGCTGCAAAATACGGGATAGAATACATCATGGTAGAGCCGGAATGGAATGCCATGCGTAACATTCTGACCCCCATACCAGCAGTGAATATGAAGGAGCTATTTGCATATGCACGGTTAAAAAATGTCGGTTTATGGTTATGGACCGAGGCCCTTGCATTGAGTCGGAACCGGGAAGCGGTGCTCGATTCATTTCAGCGCTGGGGTGCAGCAGGTTTGATGGTGGATTTCTTTAACCGAAACGACCAGCTTACGGTCAACGAATTAGAAGAAATTGCTGCTTCTGCTGCCAAGCATAAGTTGATGCTGATGTTTCACGGCGTTTTCCCCTCATCAGGTTTTGAACGTACCTGGCCAAATGTACTTACCCGCGAAGCAGTGCTCGGTTCGGAATACAATAAATGGAGCAATTGGTGCACCCCGGATCATAATCTCATGATTGCATTCATCAGGGGATTATCGGGTCCTTTTGATTATGAACCGTTAGTTCTTCCCAATGCAACAAGAGAATCATTCCGGGTGATTGGTTCCCATCCCATGTCAATGGGAACCCGCTGTGCAGATATAGCCAAATATATTGTCTATGCGTCTCCATTTCAGGTAATTTCGGGTTCTCCGGTTGAATTGGATAAAGATGTTGCCTGCATACGAATGATCAGCCGGATTCCAACAACCTGGGATGAAACCATTGTTCCCTTTGCCAGGGTAAATGAGTACGTTTTAATAGCAAGAAGAAAAGGAGAGACATGGTATGTTGGTGGCATCAATAATGGGCCTGCACGAACTTTTTCCCTTCCTCTTTCCTTTCTTGAGAAAGGAGATTATACGGCTTATATCTATCAGGATGGCATAAATGCTCACCGTCATGCAGGTGATTATAGGATTCTTATTCGAACTGTCACCCAACGCGATACCCTAATCATTCCCTTTGCACCAGACGGTGGTTATGTGGCAGAGATAAGAAAGAACTGAAAAAAGCTGTCTGAAATACATCAGACAGCTTTACCAACCTGAAACAGCCTAGCCAACCTAACTAAAACTAACCTGAGTGCACTTTCCCGGTGCAATGTTGTTGTACCAGTCCAGGTAAAGATACGAAATATTTTATAAATGCAATCAATTGCAATTATGAAAATATTAACAATGAGGCATAAATATGTTTAATAATTAATAAAAAAGAAACATTAAATGCAATCGGTTGCAATATTCCCGGTTATTATCTACTTTTGGAGCGGAAAAAGGAAAAGCATGGATGTTTTCTCTGTCTTGTGGTGTCGGGTCACTAAAAGGAAATACTTTCTAGTATTTCTGGCGATCCTTGCTTTCACGGCTCATCTGTATTCTTTTCAGGTAAAGGCTGAAAACGGATACCGGCTCTGGTTGCGGTATGACCTGATAGAAAACCCCGTACTGAGAAATAAATATGCCTCTGCAGTCCGATATATTGTTTTTCCTCAAACCACTGAAACGTGCAAGGTTGCTTTCAGCGAACTGGAACAGGGATTATCAGGGCTGTTGGGCTTTACGGTCCCATTGTCGGATAAGGTACATAAAAACGGAGCCATTCTTGCCGGTACAATTTCCTCTGATCCGGAGATCGCCCGCAATGTTTCTGTCCAAACTGCCGAATCCCTTGGGAAAGAGGGCTACCTGATACGAACCGGGGAAGTGAATGGGAAAAAATGTATTCTGATTGCGGCCAATTCAGAGACAGGTGTTTTATACGGAGTATTTCACTTTCTCCGGCTTTTGCAGACCCACCAGGATATTTCGGCCCTGAATATCTTCTCTGCACCTGCCCTTCAGCTGCGGGTATTAAACCATTGGGACAATCCTGATCGCCGTGTGGAACGAGGGTATGCGGGTTTTTCGCTTTGGGATTGGCACAGGCTTCCGGGATATATTGACCAGCGATATATCGATTATGCCCGGGCTAACGCTTCCATCGGTATCAACGGGACGGTTCTGAACAATGTGAATGCGAACAGTATTTTTCTTACCTCTCTGTATCTATTGAAGGTAAAAGCCCTGGCCGACGTTTTTCGCCCTTATGGAATCAGGGTATTTCTTTCCGTCAGGTTCAGTGCACCTGTTGAGCTGGGAGGGCTGTCGACCGCCGATCCTCTGGATCATCAGGTAAAGGAATGGTGGAAACAGAAAGCCGATGAAATTTACCGGCTGATTCCTGATTTTGGCGGGTTCCTGGTGAAGGCGAACTCGGAGGGACAGCCTGGTCCGCAGGATTATGGTCGCACCCATGCCGACGGAGCTAACATGCTGGCTGATGTTCTGGCTCCTTACGGAGGGGTGGTGATGTGGAGAGCATTTGTTTATGACAACAGGAGCGCCAACGACAGGGCCAAACAGGCATACATTGAATTTAAGCCACTGGACGGCACTTTCCGGAAGAACGTTTTGGTACAGGTAAAGAACGGCCCGATTGACTTTCAACCGCGTGAACCGTTTCATCCGCTTTTCGGAGCAATGCCCAATACTTCCCTGATGATGGAATTTCAGATTACACAAGAATATCTTGGGCAGGGAACGCATCTGGTGTATCTTGGACCTCTTTTCGAAGAGGTGCTGAGCTCGGAAACTTATGCTTGTGGCAAAGGATCTTCTGTTGCTGACATCCTTGAAGGGAAGTGCGGTAATCAATCCTTGACCGGTATAGCCGGAGTGGCCAACACCGGAACAGACATTAACTGGTGCGGTCATCCTTTTGCACAGGCCAATTGGTATGCCTATGGTCGTTTTGCCTGGAATCCCCGTATTACTGCCGAAGCTGTGGCTGAGGAATGGCTGCGGATGACATTCTCAAACCGTGATGAATTTGTTGAACCCGTTAAAAAAATGATGATTACATCCCGCGAAGCGGTTGTGGATTATATGACACCCCTTGGCCTGCATCATATCATGGGTTACAGCCATCATTACGGTCCGGCTCCATGGATAAAGGATGCACCCCGTTATGACTGGACATCCGTTTATTACCATAGGGCCGATTCTATCGGTCTTGGTTTTGACAGGAGTCCCAATGGGAGCAATGCAGTAAGTCAATATCTTTCCCCTCTAAGGGAGGAATTTGCCGACCCTGACCGTTGTCCGGAGAAATTTCTTCTCTGGTTTCACCATGTTCCCTGGAACAAAAAGTTGGCTTCCGGCCGAACCCTCTGGGAAGAACTTTGTTTGCACTATTGCCGGGGAGTTGATTCCGTACAGCAGATGCTGAATACCTGGGATTCTGTTGGAAAATATATTGATCACGAACGTTTTACGTCGGTAAAAATGCTTCTGGATATTCAGTTTCGGGAAGCCGTTTGGTGGAGGGATGCGTGCCTTCTTTATTTTCAAACCTTTTCGCAACAGCCGCTTCCTTCATTTTGTCCCCCGCCTGAGCATTCACTTGAGTATTATGAAAACCTTCGCTTTTTTTATGTGCCGGGGAATTAAAAATGGTAATATACACTTATGGAAAACAGCAACCGAAAAGTCGTTGTAATAACCGGAGGGGCCACAGGGTTGGGCTTTGCCATGGCCGGAAAATTTGTCAAAAACCACTACAAAACTGTGATTGTTGACAGAAACAAAACCAAGGCCGCTGCAGCAGTAAAGGAACTTGGTCCCGGATCTGAAAGTATTCTGTGCGACCTTACTGAACTGGACAAATTACCCGGTCTGGTAAAAGAAATTACTGAAAAGTTCGGAAGGATCGATGTTCTGATCAACAATGCAGGGGTTCATTTAAAAAAGCCGCTTCTGAAAGTGACGGATGAGGAATTCATGAAGGTAATTCATACTAATGAAACGGTGATATTTGCCCTTTCACGCGAAGTGGCTCGTATTATGATACGACAGAACTCAGGATGCATCATCAACATCAGTTCCATGGCAGCACGGTATGGAATACCTGAAGTGATAGCTTACACGGCAGCCAAGTCGGCAGTTGAAGGCATGACAAGGGCCATGGCTGTGGAACTTTCTCCGCACGGTATACGGGTAAACTGCATTGCTCCCGGTTTTATCAAAACCTCCATGTCAGAAAATGCTTTCCGAAATGACCCTGAAAGAGAGAGAAAAGTGCTTTCACGAACTCCAATGGGTAAGCTCGGGCATCCTGAGGATGTAGCCAATGCAGCTTTCTTCCTTGCTTCCGACGAAGCTTCTTATCTGACCGGGACCATTCTCTGTGTTGACGGCGGAAATTCAATTGGATTCTAATCAAAGCATATGAAAATTACACATGCTGAAATCATTGTGTGTTCCCCCACACGCAACTTTGTTACACTTGTGGTGCATACCGATGAGGGAATATATGGATTGGGCGATGCTACACTGAACGGAAGGGAGATGGCAGTGGTTTCTTACCTGCAGGAACATGTAATACCCTGCCTTACCGGGAAAGATCCTTTCAATACGGAAGATACGTGGCAGTTTCTATACAAAGGAGCTTATTGGAAACGCGGTCCGGTAACCATGACGTCCATAGCAGCTGTTGACATGGCCCTCTGGGATATAAAGGCCAAAGCACTGAATGTCCCTCTCTACCAGCTTCTTGGCGGTAAAAGCCGTGAAAAGGTGCTTGTTTACTGCCACGCCAACGGAACTGATCCGCACCATACACTGGAAGAGGTGGAAAAACACATCGAAATGGGGTACAAAGCCATCAGAGTGCAATCAGGAATTCCCGGCATGCGCGGGACTTATGGTGTGGCAAAAAAGGGAGAAAAATACGAACCAGCAACTCCCGGACTTCCCCAGCAGTACGAATGGAACACCGAAAAGTATCTTTCGTTTGTACCCCGTCTTTTTGAAATGATAAGGAATAAGATTGGAGAGGAAATTTTGCTCCTGCACGATGCCCATCACCGACTTACCCCGATTGAGGCAGCACGGTTGGGAAGGGAACTGGAACCATACCACCTTTTCTGGCTCGAAGACCCTGTTTCGGAAGAACTTCAGGAATCCTTTCGGCTACTGCGCCGGCATACAACCACACCCATTGCCGTTGGTGAAATATTCAGTTCGGTATTCGATTGTCACCTGCTGATTACCGAACAACTGATTGATTACCTGCGTATGACGGTTCTGCACGGAGGAGGAATAACCCACATTCTCAAAACAGCTCACCTGGCTGAAATATACAATGTGCGGACCGGATTTCACGGCGCCACAGATCTTTCACCTGTGACCATGGCCGCCTCCCTCCATCTTGATCTGTCACTTCACAATTTTGGTATTCAGGAGCACATGCCGCATGAGCCTCTGGTGGATGAAGTTTTTCCCCATGCATACTTCTTTGCCGGGGGCTATTTGTATCCGGGCGATGCTCCGGGTCTTGGAGTGGACATTAACCGTCAGCTGGCTGGCAAATATCCTTACCGACCGGCTTATCTTCCTATTAACCGGAGAGATGACGGAACAATGTGGAATTGGTAAAAAGGTTTGAACTCTGGATAAATTTTGTCTATTTGCCTTTTCTCCTTTCAGATAGTTTGCACTAGTTATATGTTTTTTCAGAAGTTCAGGTTTCTGAGAAAGGCACCGCTGGTACGGAGGCATTCCAGTCCATCCTGTACGTTGTCGCGTTCCACGAAATAATACTCGATGCCCTGGTTTTGGGCTTCCTTGAACAAGGTGGCAAAATTGATGATGCCGTCACCCGGGCAGGCAAAATCCATGTCATCACCGGGGGCCATATCCTTCACATGCAGTATTTTGATACGCCCCGGATAGCGTTTCATCATAGTAAGTGGGTCGGCACCGCCTTTTCGCACCCAGTATATGTCCATCTCGCACGACACCAGTGCGGGGTCGGTGTATTGCATAAGGTAATCAAAGGGTAAGCCCTCCTCCATGGGAATAAATTCTTTGTTATGGTTGTGCCAGCAAAGATGAAGTCCTGATTTCCGGCATGTTTCTCCCATTTTGTTCAGGAGGTCAGCACTCTTTTTGCAATCGTCCAGGCTGAAAGGACCTCCGGTAAGCCAGGGCCAATAAACAACGGCATACGTCAGCTTCAGGTCGAGCAGGGGCTGCAGTAAAGCTGGCAGGTCTTTCTGGTTTTCCGTTATGGCAACTCCGCCAGCTACGGGCAGGATTCCTACCGAACTGCAGAAAGACAGGAATTCAGCCGGAGAATTTCCAAGATACCTACCGATTTCAATTTCGGAAAATCCATATTCCGATGCCTTGCGGAGAGTGCCCTGCCAGTCAGCTTTCAGTTCTTTCCCAACGATACCGGAAATAAATCCGAATTTTTTCAGGCAACTTTTTCCCGCGGAAGCCCTAAGGAAGGAAGGCATGGTTGTCAGAGCAGCGGCCGATAAGGCTGCTTTATAAATGAAATTTCTTCGTGTTTCCATCGATGTAAATAGTTAATGACAGTTAGACTTTCGGAAGTTCCCATGGTTTTCTGTACACCGGGGTAATAAGCTCATTGGCTTTTTGGCTATTAGTAAAACGTCCGGTAGCATCATCCCAGATGAGTATACTTTCGCCCGAACGTGCGGCGATGTTGGGAAAGTGGGCATGCAGGGCAGCAGCGCGACCAATTTCCGGGGGACATGCCGGCTGGTTGCGCGACTTCACACAATCAATGAAATTGCGTACATGTTCTCCATGCGATTCCTTACCTTCAGTATAGCTATATTCCTCGCCCATGAATTTCTTCTGTTCATTGTCCCATTCGGGATACAGTACCACCTTCGACCGGTCAGTAACGATGGTACCAAGGTCGCCAATAAAGGCAATACCGTATAGCATATCGTACGGTCCGCGCTGGATACCGGCTGTAAGGTCGAAGTTGATCACGAAATCATCTTTAGGGAAACAGACTGTCATGGTATCAAAGGTTTCTCTGGCACGGGGCTGCGAATAGGTATTGGCGGCATACACCAGAACTTTTTCGGGGGCTTTCACCAGGTCTTTTGCCCATAGGCCCATGTCGAGGAGGTGTACGCCCCAGTCGGACATCAGGCCTCCGCCATAGTCCCAGAAGTGGCGCCAGGTACCATGAAACCGGTTGCGATTAAAGGGCCGTTCTGGAGCCGGACCCAGCCACATGTCGTAATCAACCCCTGCCGGAACGGGTTCATCGGGTACAATTACCGGTCCTACTCCGTAGGCAAAATTGGCCCAGATATTGACCTTCCGCAGATTTCCTATTTTACCTGATTTGATAAGTTCCATGGCTTTGTTGAAAACGAATCCGCTTCGCTGCTGCTGGCCTATCTGCACAATCCTGTTGTAACGTTTCGCTGCCCGAACCATGATATTGCATTCTTCAATGCTGTTGGACATTGGTTTTTCAACGTACACGTCCTTGCCAGCCTGAAGGGCATAGACCGTCTGCAGACAATGCCAGTGGTCGGGTGTACCGATAATAACCGCGTCGATATCTTTCTGTTCGAGCAGTTTGCGGAAGTCACGGAAAAGCTTTGGCTTCTGGCTGAAATTTTTTTCCACCGTGGCGGCTCTGTCGTTCAGTACATTTTCGTCTACATCGCAGAGGGCGGCACAAACTACATCCCTGTTTTTCAGATGGTGTTCCAGAATGCCGAACCCCATGTTGCGGCATCCGATAAGGCCAACACGCAGTGTGTCGGAAGGTGCAGCTCTTTTGGTCCATCCTGCAAGGGGAAAAACAGACAAACCAGCTGCAGCGGCTGCCGATTGCTGCACAAAAGAACGTCGTGTAAGTTTCATAGGCGGTTGGTTTTTGGTTTAAACTGGTTCTAAAGTTAATGAAAAAACAGAATGGCGGATACTGCTTGCATCGGATATGTTTTTGTTGGAGTGCGGGGATAAATTCTCTTCTATTTCTGCGTCGTACCCCTGAGCGAAAGCTGAATGCGTTTGCGTGTCAAATCTACATCCAGAACTCTGACCATTACATGCTGGTTTAGTTTGACCACATCGAGGGGATTGGACACAAAACGATCAGCAAGCTGCGAGATATGCACCAACCCGTCCTGTTTTACCCCTACATCAACAAAAACACCAAAATTGGTGATGTTGGTTACAATACCCGGAAGCACCATTCCTGGCTTCAGGTCATTGATACTGTAAATGCCAGGGGCAAACTCGAACACTTTGATTTCTTTTCTGGGGTCGCGGCCGGGTTTAGCCAGTTCCTGTAAAATGTCGTGCAGGGTTGGCAGGCCTGCCTTTTCGGTAACATACCTTTCAGGTTTGATGGTTGCCCGTAGTTTTTCATTTGCAATAAGCTCGCTTACCGGGCAACCGAGGTCTGCCGCCATGCGTTCCACAATGGAATAACTTTCGGGGTGCACAGCCGTGTTGTCAAGGGGGTTGGCGGCATCGGCTATCCGCAGAAATCCGGCGCACTGTTCAAAAGCTTTTTCACCGAGCCGGGGCACTTTTCTGAGTTCCTGCCTGCTTTTGAACGGACCGTTCTGTTTGCGGTATTCAACAATGTTGGCAGCCAGTTGGGGCCCCAGGCCCGAAACATAGGCAAGCAAGTGTTTGCTGGCCGTGTTCAGGTATACTCCCACATGGTTTACGCAGCTTTCCACCACCTGGTCGAGACTTTCTTTCAGTTTTCCCTGATCAACATCGTGCTGGTACTGTCCTACACCAATGGATTTGGGGTCGATTTTCACCAGTTCGGCCAGGGGATCCATCAAACGCCGGCCAATGGAAATAGCACCCCTGACCGTAACGTCGTACTCGGGAAATTCTTCACGGGCTACCGGAGAGGCAGAATAGACCGATGCACCATCTTCGCTCACCACAAATACTTTCACATCGCGTGCGAAGCGGATACGTTTGATAAGGGCTTCCGTTTCGCGGCTGGCAGTTCCGTTTCCTATGGCAATAGCTTCGATTCGGAAACTTTCCACCAGTGACGAAATTTTGGCCATCGATCGCGCTGTTTCATTCTGAGGTTCGTGGGGGTAGATGGTTTCATTGTGAAGAAGGTTTCCCTGCGGATCGAGGCAAACAATCTTGCAGCCTGTCCGGTACCCCGGATCAATGGCCAGTATGCTTTTCTGGCCGAGGGGAGGGGACAGGAGCAACTGGCGAAGGTTTTCGGCAAATACGCGGATAGCTTCCTCATCGGCCTTTTCTTTTAGCATGGCAGTGAACTCATTCTCCATGGAGGGTTCAATAAGGCGTTTGTAGCTGTCAGCAATGGCCAGACGAAGCTGTTCAGCTGCTTCACCCCTCGAGTGAATAAAAAGCCGTTCAAGCTCTTCTATAACTGGTTCAGAAGGAGGAACAATGCTCACCCGCAGAAATCCTTCCTGCTCTCCGCGCCGAATGGCAAGGAAGCGGTGGGACGGACACCGCCGGGCTTCTTCTTCATAGTTGAAGTAATCGGTGTATTTGATACCATCGCTTTCTTTTCCCTTCACCACTTTCGACCGGATAAGGGCAGACCTTCTGAAGTGCCGGCGTGCTATGTTTCGTGCACGTTCATCCTCGCTGATCATCTCGGCCAGGATATCGCGTGCGCCTTCCAGTGCTTCCTCAGCCGTGGATACCTGATCACCGATGAATTCTTCGGCCTTGTTACAAATGCGGGATGCCCGTTGTTGCATAATGAGGGTGGCCAGGGGTTCAAGACCTTTTTCCCTGGCTATGGTGGCACGGGTTCGCCGTTTGGGCTTGTAAGGAAGGTAGATGTCTTCCAATTCACCGGGCTGATAGCACTTTATAATTCGCTGGCGGAGTTCCTCGGTAAGTTTTCCCTGTTCATCAATACTTTTCAGAATGGTTTCCTTCCGTTTGTCGAGTTCGATGAAACGATGGAGAAGATCGCGGATGGCCAGGATTTCGGTTTCATCCAGGTTGCCTGTCATTTCCTTTCGGTAGCGGCTGATGAAGGGAATGGTGGCACCTCCGTCGAGGAGTTTGATGGTATTGGCCACTCCGCGGCTGCTCAGGTTCAGTTCGCCGGCAATGAGGCCGGCATATTGGTTCAGAACAGTATTTTCCATACACATCGGATTGCTCCGCAAAAAAACAAAAATACTGCGGAAAGGAAAAAGGGGATACGTATGTTCTCAATATTTCAGAAGTTCTTTCCCCTCTCACAACCCCTGAAAGAAACATGACATGCATCTTTCGGGGAAGCCTGTTACACAGAGATAACCCACCTTTCGGCCTTCTTATTCCGTGTTTTGGTTCTCTTAATTAGAACTAACCCACATAGCAATTAGGGCACAAGCTTTTCTCAGGCATCCTGTTCGTTCCGGTGAACAGAAAAGTCTTATCCAAAAGGGTTATTTTCTCCTGATCAGGTAAATCCTCAGATTCACCAGCTCATTTTCATAGAGGAGCTGCATTTCGGCATCCGGAAGGGCACGGAAGACGCCCTCCAGCCTGGCAAAGTCTTCTTTGGTATACCGGTTGGTAACCAGAAGGGTGGCAGGATATTTCTCCACGATTTCCTGCGCAGGATGGGGTTTGTCATACCAGTCGAAGAAGCTTCCTGTGTATTCCTTGAAAAGGTAAGAATTGGGGTAGAGCGTATTCAGTGTGGAACCGAACAGATTGGTTCCACCGGGTGTCATAACCATGCCGAAAAACAGTCCGTATTCGGGCCGGATGCTCCAGTTGTCGGAGCTAAGAAGAAGCGCATCCGGTGCAGGAAGCTGCCGGAGAAACCGTATGCTTTCCAGCTTGGCTTCGTAGGTTTTTCTTTTCAGTGGAAGGTACATGCGGTGCTGCCGGAATGTCTGAGGATGAATGGCAATAAGAAATACAATCAACGCATAAAGAAGGTATTCGGCCCGCCGGAATCTTTCGGGCAGCAAATGGATAAGAACCTGAATGCAAATAAAGAGCAAGGGCACAACCAACAGGAGTTCGGGAATGAGGTATCGTTCGGAATAATGTTTGGCAACGAGGAGGATTCCCAGCATTTCGGCAACCAGCATACCGGCCAGAAGGGAAGGGAGAGTGCTGCCTTTCAGTCTCTGGCGCAGGGGAGGCAGATAGCTTGCCATCAGGAGCAGTGTGCCTGCCAATATAGTTGCGAACAGGAACTTCTGGCTGTGCATCATCGTACTGAGATGGGATAGAAACTGACTGACATCGAGCACGTTGTTTTTTCCGGTGCCATAAACTCCGCTGTGCAGTATCAAGGCTTTGATCCACCGGTAAAAGGTACGGGTTTTAACAAAGAGGGGAAACGTGAAGAGGTAGAAGAATCCGGCGGTAAGGAGGGCAAAGCTGCCCTTTTCTTTCCAACTACGGAGCATGAAGAGGGGAAGGACCAGAAAGGGAATGAAATTGAACTTTAACGATAAACCAAGTCCTGTTATGATTGCATACACCAGCACCCTCCTGTTGAAGAAACCCTGAGACGGCAGTTTGTCCAAACTATCAAGCAACAGGTAGGCAAAAAACAAAGAAAAAAATGGAATAAAAATGGGTTCGATCATAACCCGTTCGAGGGTAGAAAAGACCTGTTCAGCCACAAAGGGGGCAAACTGAAGGAAGAGGGCAGCAGGGAGGTTCCCGGTACGGCGGTACACGATATATCCTGCCAGAAAGACGCCTGCAGCAACCAACAAAAGGATACAGACGCTGATAATGTGAAGGTACAGGTCGGGATGTTGCATTACGTCGGTTACAAAATCCTGTCCCGGACGAAAAAAATGAATAATCCGGGCTGCAATGCCTTCCATTACCTGAAGAGGAGTTCCGGGCTGGTCGATAAAGAGATCAAGGCGTCCCATAGTGAGGGCAACCCCGC
The DNA here is from genome assembly GCA_029571215.1 of Bacteroidota bacterium. Lineage (GTDB taxonomy): Bacteria > Bacteroidota > Bacteroidia > Bacteroidales > JAAYUG01 > JAAYUG01. The sequence continues at coordinate 3,759 of JAKPTE010000033.1, read as the reverse complement.
TGAAGAGAAAAATGAATTCGGGATCGGTGGCGGCGAGAGAGAAAGGTCCGCCGGCAGAGCGGAGCTGAAAACCGAGACAGATAAGCGATATAGGAACAAGCAGGAGGAGGGCTGCCGGAAGTCTTTGGTAGAAAAAGGCGATATATTTTCTGGTCTTCTGAAGTATCATAATGTTTCGTACGGGATAGGCAATTCAAAGGTCTGAAACGAGAGTAGGCCGGTTGTGGAAGTACTGTGCATAGCAGGAATGGGAGAGATGGGGCAGTGACATGATTAACCAACGGAAATCCTCAATACAAAGCTACATTTTTATGTTCAATTTTGAAGACAATGGATCCGGAAAATACAGGAGAGGCGGAAGTTGGTTTGGTGTTCCATTTTCAATATTCGTCAGTTCGTGTTTCAATTCTAGTTATGTGTGTTGGCTGAGGCTTCAGGGTTATGTCTGGTTAGAAGTTATCTCAAAAATACCCCAGAGCCTGTTTAAAAAAAATGAACAAATGAAAAGAATCGGTCAATTAGTAAGTAAAAACAAAAACCAAATAATTATTGGAGGTTCATCACTTAACGACAATAAAATGGCTAATCAATTAGTACGTTTAGGTTCATTAAAACAACGCATAAAATATTGAAAGTTTAGATTATTTAAATGGCTCATGCTCAAATTGTTTGTAGAAATCAGTATTATTCCAATCGGGTATATCGGGGTTATCCTTCCTTAATGCATCAAACGGGTACTCTTTTGGGAAATCAACATATACAATCCTACCTTCAAAATCGAAAGTGAATTTTTTTTCCTTAAATGAATAAAAGGCATACGCTTTCGAATAATCTCTCCCCAAGAGTAATTGATATTTCCTGTTATTTACATCTATAATAGCACAAGGATTATTGGGTAAATCAAACTGTCTTATGCCTAAAATATACCTAGCATCAGGACTAATTGCAAGTATATCTGTAAAAGCAGCGATTTTAACCGAATCTGACAAATTGTTCCACGGTGCTTTATAAATATCCTTCCATGCAAAACCACCACTAAAATCATCTCGTTGATTTGATTTAGTGAAAAATAATTCATTGCCAACCAAGTATGCGTCTGCACAAAAGGTACAGGGAATGTATTCCTTATTTATTATACCTTCTTTTATGTATTTTAAAGAATAAACTATAATCTGATTATCTTGTTCAGGATTATAATAGTCAGAAAGAGTATTCAATGTATTAACAAGAAGAAAACTACCGTCCGTTGAAAAGCTTGAATGGATTTTTTTATCTGCATTATAAATGCTGTCTAAAATATAAGCCTTGCTACCATATTGAAGGGTTAAAGTACAATAGCCATAATCGTCCATTGAAACGAATTGAGCTTTTTTGTAAAAAATAAAAGTTCCGTTTGATGTAATATCGTAAAAATTTCCATTCAGATTTAAATTAACAAATATCTGCGTGAATGCATAATCATCTTCATTTAAGGAGTAAAATCTGATATCCTTGTTTTTATTTTTATACAGGAAGATAATTGATTCATTGATATTACCGATTGGTACTAAAATATATTGTTTGTCAATAGGTAGATTGTTTAATTTATATTGTACAATTTTTTCTGAACTTTTCTCTATATTGTAGTTTTCTTTTTGTGCATTGACAGCACTAATCTTCAGTATCACAATACTCATACATGTTAATATATACTTTAATTCTTTCATAATTTTTTGTATTTTATTTTGTATATTTATACCATTTCAATCTTTCCAGAGCACCTCTTCTATCTACATTCCTGCATAAAGGAGCTTCATTTTCGCGGTCTGTATGCCCACATTCTAATACTCTTGGTACTTTTTCGATTCCTCGAGAAACAAAAGAATAACCCCAAGTCTGTTCATGTTCATTTATTTTTTTTAAACCACCTGGTGTAATTATCATAATATGACCTACAGTTCCATTTGAGTTTAACATCACTCCAATTATAATTTTTCCGTTGTCCGCTTCATTTTGCAATCTTTGAAAATACATTACCCAATCTTCATGCTCAGTTTTACAAATTTCAACAAAACGTTCATTTAATTTTGGCTTAACAGATAATTTATCGAAATCTGATTTAATGTCTATGGCCCTTCCATCGGGGGTAATGTAACCTTTAATTATTCTTAAGACAAAGCTATTGTTTGGGTCATTATAACCACTACCGGTTTCTGGAAATAGTGCAGAATCTTTTTTTATGATGTATAAAGCACTTCTTACACATATATTACAAGCGGTGCCACTTGTAAATTTCGAAGCTATCTTTGTTGCAGTTTTAGCATCTTCAAGGATCTGCTTCGTATCAACTTCTTCTTTATAACCCTGTTCATCATTTTCTGAAACATTGCTAAATAAATAATCCTTCAACTTCCCAATTTTTGAAACTTCGTCATCCACAATTATTTTGAAAACTTCAAAACCATCTTCTCGATAAACAAATCCTTTTTGCCAATCAATAGTTCCGTCTGAATTAAGGATCTGCTGGTTATATTCCTCATAATCTGAAGGATTGTAAACATATTCCGGTTTCTTTTTATGCGTAATTAAACGTATTTGCTTATAATCGGTTTCTCCAATCCTGGTGAATTTTGCTGTCAGCGTAACGGGCACCTCATTTACCTTTCCTCTGACCCTGACTTTTTTTCCCTGGATTCGAGCACTCCTGATAGTATCCAGAATTCCAACAACATTATCGCAATCGTCAAACCATCCTTTACACGGCAAACTCAATTCCCCCTCCTCCTCCTTTTCCATCCAGGAGAAGAGGGCGAGGGAGGGGTTCTGGATCTGATCCCACTGGTACTTGTAAAGGCGTGTGGAGGAGGGTGGTCCGTACGACATGAGGTTGGTGGTAACAGACGTTGGCTGGTAAAAGCGGTTGCTGGTGCTGAAGGTGTGGCGCAGGGTGAACAGTCCGTGCCCCAGTTCATGGGCCAGGGTGTGCAGCAGTTCTTCCTCGCTCTGATTGTTGCGGAACAGAAATCCAAACCTTCTGCCCAGGGGCATGTACCCGGCTTCGGTGGGATCCACCGACCCGCCCAGTAGGAACATGTAACAGGCCTGCGGGTCGTAGAGAACATTCTTTTTCCAACTCCGGATGACCAGCTTCATTTCGTCGGAATAATCCATGCGGTTGTTGCGGTCGGTGTTGTCCAGCCGGCCGCTTTTGTCATTTAAAGATACGGAAAAACTGTCAACGGCCAAAACACGGAACTGCACGGCGGCCTGGGAGTAGATGCTGTTGAGATACTCTGCGGCCCTGTTGGGGTCAATGCCCCTGGTACGATTAACCGGCACCAGAATGACTTCCTGGTACTTTAACGGATAGCTGACCACCGTAATTTCCCCTGCGAGGGTACGCCGCCGTTTTGCACTGTCTGTGGGATTTTCTTCCGTTACCCAGCCATAGAGAGCATCTTCCTGTTCGTGGGGGTTGCCGGCCAGAAGGATTTCCCGCTGGTTCTGTTCCTGCCGGCGACTCATCACCACATTGCCCGAGGCCATGGAAAAGTACAGCGAATCGGTAATATCCTGCCCCAGGGCCGTGATTTTGTCGGTTTGTCCTTCGGCAACTGCCTTCCATCCCACCAGAATGTTTTCCCCGGCAAGGGTTCGTGTTTTGTAGTTGCCCGGAGGATCCTCCGCAGCGGGCAGGTCGATGCCATACTTTTGCTGTGGATGGGGACGGAAGAGCACCCGACCTTTGTTCCGGCTGCGCTCGTCGGCGGTGGGTTTGGT
>JAKPTE010000044.1 GCA_029571215.1 Bacteroidota bacterium | reverse complement strand
TTTCACCCGGCATTGAATACTGTAATGCGAATTTTTCCGGATAATAAAATGGGGTTGCGCGTTATCCGATTGCAGCTGCAATGGTTCAAGGTTCGCTGTTTTGAACGCTTTGCCACCGGGCAGTAAATACACAAAGGGATTACCGGTACAATCGATAAAGAGTTTCTTCAGCTTAGGCAGCAGGTATTCTGCCATCAGCTCTTTTGTTTCATCCGGCAGGTCATCTTCTTCCTGGTGAATAATATTTTCCCAGATACCGGAGAAGGGCGAGTTCCGGCTGATATATTTATTGATCTCCGCATCCTGCAGTTTGCGCAGCATGGTCAGGAGTTCACGATCACCTTCGGGCAGATGATCTGTATTTACATACCGGCTGATATCTGTTTTTTCCACTTTGCCGGCAAACCCATCCTGGCTGGCATTGGGTTCCCCGATCACCACATCCACGGTAAACTTCGGATAGGTCTTCTTACTGAAGTTAAACACCACTCCTAAGCGTTGTGAAGGTTCCGGTTCGGCTTCCTCCGCCATCGTTGGCTTAACCTCTTCCCGTTCTTTTTCTTTTTGTGGAAGTAATACGGGGCGGTTGGGTGCGGCTACCGGTGCCACCCTTTTAATGGAAGGGTTCAATACCCGTAAAAAGGGTTTACCGTCTTTATAGGCAAATTCAAATTTTCCTTTCAGGTCATCCTCCAGGGAATAGCCATAGGCTTCCAGCAGTTTATTCTTCTCCTTATCCCAGTTACGGATGCTGTCAAAATAATTGGCTCCATGCGCATTGAGCAACTGGAGCAGCACAATCATCTTGGGCAGGCAGAGCGGATGGTTTTCATCTTCATAATCACAGCTCGTATCAAAATTCCGCTCTTCATTTTTGCGGATGATCACTTTATAGGATTTCCCGTCCAGGTTCACGGTAGCTTTCACGGTTTCATTCTCGGCATGTTCAATAGCGGCTTTCTGTGTGCGCAGGAAAGTTTCCGCATCTATAAATGTTTCCGGTGAACAAAGCAGGCGCAGGGTCTTCAGGTCAATCGTCTTCATCTTCGCCACGGTGTGACGCTGATCATATTTCACATTATCTGCCTGCAGGTGGCCACGGTCGATCAGTTCCTGCAACTGGAAAAGGGCTGCTGCTTCATGACGGCAGATATCGCCCAGGTTATAGGGACAGGCACAACGGAGTGAAGTGCCCTTGGGGTCTTTGAATTTCTGGATATATACTTTGTAATACGTGGAATAACTGTCATCCTTGACGCGGAAGACAGCAGATCCGAAGAGATCATCATACTCCACCAGCTCCACAAAGCCTATCGCATGGATTTTTTTTCCACGACGGATCACTTCATCTGTTCCATGGGTATATATGTACTTAATAAGGTGCGGTAACGCCATTCTTTTAAAAAGTTTAGAGTTTGGGGTTTGTCGTTCAGATGGCTTTTTTTCTGATTAAAATCATCCCGACCCTGACCCGACTCTGGTTGGGGCAATCGGCAAATCTAAATGAATCTGAT
>JAKPTE010000030.1 GCA_029571215.1 Bacteroidota bacterium | reverse complement strand
GTTGTTTTGGTTACTCTGTTCGTGGGGCAGGAAAACAGAAAAGCGGGTACCGATATTCTTCTGAGAATCGACATTGATGAATCCTCCCAGCAGCTGCACAAGGTTTTTGGTTATGGCAAGACCCAGTCCGGTGCCAGGGTAGAGTCTGGCATTGGAATCATCAAGCTGGGTAAACCGGTCAAAAATCAGAGGGATTTTCTCAGGTTCCATACCGATTCCCGAATCCTCAACATAAAAAACGGCAAATTTTTGATTATTAATTGTTTGAATATATAAACCAACTTCAACAAAGCCTTCCCGTGTAAATTTTACGGCATTGCTCAGAAGATTGTTCAGTACCTGGCGAAGCCTTGCCGGGTCGGTTATAAGAGTTTCCGGACATGAGGGATGAAATTTAGTGCGCAGTTCAATGTTTGCTTTTCCAAGAGAATAAAGTTGCTCCTGAAAAGCCGCGGAAACTTCCCTGACAATTTCCGCAGGATCACAGATGGTTTTTCTTATTTTAAGTTGTCCGGCCTCTATTCTGGCCAGATCGAGAATGTCATCCAGAAGGTGCAGCAACGCATCGCCATTCGACTTAATAATACCAATGTATTCCAGTTTTTTATCTTCGGTGAGATCAGGATCACTCAACAGTTCGGCAAAACCAACGATGGCATTCATCGGAGTACGGATTTCGTGCGACATGTTGGAGAGGAAAGCAGTCTTAAGGCGATCGGCTTCTTCCGCTTTGTTTTTCGAACGAATCAGTTCCTGTTCAATGATCTTTCTTTCGGTTATATCACGGATGACGGAAATGATACCATTTGCTTCACCATTATTACCATTTAAGATGGCAGAATTGATTTCTGCAAAAAAAACACTCCCGTCCTTCCGCAGAAGGGTATATTGACCTCCCTTATAGGTGCCGCTATTGTCCCTTAATTCCTTCAATGCTTTTTTAATAGTGTTTTTGTATTCCGGAGTCACGAATTCGTAAAGAGGAATTCCCTGATAGGAGAAACCGGGTTCATAGCCAAACAAGGAGAATGTTTTATCAGATACAAAAAGTAGTTTGCCTTCTTTATCTGAAACAACAATAGCATCCGGAGAGGTTTGCAGCAGTCTTCTGTATTTTTCTTCCGATTCCTTTAAGGCATTTTCCGTTTCTCTGTAAGATGTTATGTCAGTAAATATCAGCATGTGGCCCACACTGTCTTCATAATGAACAGGATTTACAAAAGCCTTCCAATACCTGCAGACTCCCTGTCCGTCGTAAAACCGGATTTCAATAGTTCTTTCATTCGTTGTGTCAACTGAGGAAGAAGTTTCAAATTGCTTTAAAAAACGATGTCTGTCTTCAGTATGTAACCTGCCAGAGAAATCCTGAAGTTTGTATAATAAGAGCACCCCGGCATCCAGTTTCGTCAGAGCTGCCGCCGTTTTATTAAGAAATACAATCCTACCGGAAACAAACACAATAGTGCCAAACAACGTCTGGTTTTCGATGCAATGGAAAAGATCTTCGGTCAAAAATGGTATCTTTTTTTTGCAACGGTCCTCCCTGGCAGAGTTCAGCACAGATTTGAATTTATTACGCAAAAGTGGTATTATACTGAACGGCATAAGAAATCAATTTGCTGGTGCAAATCTGAAGAAATCAATTGATAAACAGTTTTGCATCAAGCGAGTAAATATACATGTGAAAGTGTTAACAGCGAAAATTAAACAAATGATTTATATCATTGATTCTAATAATTGGAATCATTTATTAACCGATGAATAATGTAAAAATGAAGAGACATGATTCGATTGTCAGCATGTAAACCGCGAATCATAAGGCATTGGTAGTAAAACCTTTAGAGATAGAATTGTTTTTTTGCCTGAGCTATAAACTCAGGAATGAATTTTGATGTCAACCGGGCATTTGAATGAGGTCCTTCCGGCTCAATGGAGTATAGTTTCGGGTTCCTCCTGAGTGAGCGGTATCCGGCGGCCATCGGCAGAAACCCTGAAAATCTCGTTTTTCTCGATCAGCACAGCTTCAGGTTTGGCTTTGAAAGTGTAATAAGGAACATCCGTTGCGATGACTTTTCCGTTAAAGAGGGGAGTAATCACTGGAACATTGGTATGGCCGACAAAAATGGTTTCTACATGGTAAAAATTCGTGAGGCTGTCAACAAAAGGAGGGTCGGCCATCGGGTAGGCATGGTTCTTTTCAACTAACCCCCGGTACCAGAAGATACCCATGTTTCCCGTCAGGAGTTTTTCCAGGTTGTGGTCTTTTTTCTCAGGTTTTTTGGCAATGTACGTTTTTACAATGCTGTTCATTTCAGAGGGCGTTAGTCTCTGGGAGAAGACTTCAGGGGAGATGCCTGCATGAACGAACATATACCTGTCGATAATGACAACTGAATTCAATGAGCGAATCCATTTTCCAAAAAGAGTGTTTTTTCCGAAATGGGAAGAATAGTCTTTTCGCAGCTTATCGTTGAGGTAGTAGTATTTGGAGGGCAGGTAGCGGTAGTCTTTCCGGAGCACCATGATTTCGTGGTTTCCCAGAAGGTAATGTACTTTGCCGCCTGCTTCTGCCGCTTGTCGGGTAAGATGGTAAATAAACCACAACGATTCAGTTACCTTGTCGCCCCGATCAAAGATATCGCCAAGAAATACAAGGTGTCCTTCACCAAAATTCCAGTTCAGGTTGTTGGTGATGATACCGTTTGCTTTCAGCAGGGAAATCATTCCGGAATACCCTCCGTGAACATCTCCCATTACAAAGATCTTTTTTACCCGGGAAAATGAATCGGCCTGAGGTTCAGGAGGCGGGTAGATGGTGTAGGTGTTGGTATCATTGCCAATTCCTTTTATTTTCATGGGTAGATTGGAAAAGGGGATGGTTTTTTCGCGAAGATAGGATTTGCAGGTAAGGGAATCGTTCACAAGATAGTACATGACCATCTTTTTCTTTCCCTGAAACCGGATATAGGGGCCGTCGGTCCAGTTGGGAAGGTGTTGCCGGTAGTAATTGGCAAGGAATTCGGAAGTTCGGCTGTACAGATTGTAATTGGCGATATCAATTGCTGAAAGATGGTCGTAATTGGTATAGTTCAGCCAGGCACCGTGCCGTAGCAAATAGCGGGCAAGGCGTGTGTTGTTATTCTGTGCGGCATAGAACAATGCCGTATTTCCGGCCGAATCGGTAGCATTCGGATCAGCCCCTGCCTGCATCAGCATGCGCGGAATCTGAAGATTTCCTTTATAAGAGGCATGCATGAGCGGAGTTTTTCCCTGGCTTGGCCAATCAGGTGAAGCTCCTTTTTCCAGCAGATACTTGGCAAGACGGGGTGAATTGTTCAGAATGGCCGTAACCAACAGGGTATGATTCGACTGGGGACAGATACTATTAACACCATGGGTGCGGAGGTAGGAGTTGACAACTGAAGTGTCAGAAGAGAAAAGCGATCCAAGGCAGGAAGTACTTCCGGTCTGTGAAATTCCGGAGATAGCCAGAGAGGCACATAATGCTGCAATAAAAAGAATGCGTTCAGGACGGATCATCACAACCTCATATCAGATTGTAAAAGTAAGGAATCCGGATGAATATCAGAAGTTCCATTTGAGCCGGAGAAAATTCAGGTAAAATGTTTGTCTGATCTCCGGTCCTCCGGCATACTCACTGAAACGGCCGCTGAAAATCTGACTGATAAGGGAAGCTTCCAGGTTATTGCTCAAAGAGAAGGAAAAGGAAGGGCCGAGATAAAAACCCTTTCCCGGCAGGCCCATTGCCGCCAATGATACAGTGAACAGGGGCGTGACCGGCACGTTGAGTTGCACCAGGGCGGAGACATCGGCAAAGGCAAGGTCTTTAACCGTTGCGGGAGCATAGTAATAGTCCATCAGTGTTTTTTCCGGTGCAGGCTTTTGTTCCCACCGGTACAACACCTCAGCGATCAAATACCATGACTTATAGAACATAACATCAAGGGATACGGAGGAGAGGATCATATCGGAACCTTTCAGGGAATCAATTCCGGGGTGAAACCAGGACACTTCTCCTCTGAAGCCGTATTTTCCGAAGTTGGTTGACCAGCCTCCACCCAGAACCAGTTCATGGTGGGGAAGAACAGCTGCAAGGATTTGGAAATCAGAGCTCCACATGTTCCAGCGAAAAAGTCCTCCTGCGGTAATCTTTCCGGAGCTGTCAGCTTTTACTGCCATTTCAGCCCTTCCCGTAGCAGAATAGAACCATGTGCACCGTATGGCATCACTTCCGGGTCTTTCAGGATAATCAAAGTCAAAGAAGGAATAGGTGTTGAACAGGTCATTGGGGTTCCAGACGAGGGTCTGGCTCCAGTTGATGCGCTGCCTTCCCAGGGCCAATTCCAGTTTTTTAAAGGTAAGCTGCAGAAAGGCTCTGTCAATCATACTGGTCACGGCATATCGTTTTCCCTGGGCCAGGGTAAAAGACAGATCAGCCACACCCCGGTCATTACCGGCCGAAGTGGCCAGCATGGGGTTCAGGGCAAAGGATTCTCCAAATGAAAAGCGGTTTCTGATCTGTAATTCCGAGCTGATCCATGACAAAGGCTGCCATGCCATCTTCACGCGGTTTTGCAGTTCATGGTCCCAGATGGCATCGTGTGGTTTCTGCAGCAGCATCAATGAGGTGCGGTCGGAAAAATATCCCGAAAGAGAGGGAGCAGGAATGCCCTGCCGGCAGGAATCATTCTGCGCGCTAATGCGAAAAGAAAAAAGAATGCAAACAGAAACCAGGAAAACCTTTCTCATCATTTATGCATCTGTTCATCACGAAGCACTTTCCCGTCTTCCAGGGTAATGATGCGGCGGGCTTTTTTCATAACCCGGGGATCGTGGGTTGAAAAGATGAAGGTGATATTTTCCTCTCTGTTCAGTTTTTCCATCATCTCCAGGAGATTTTCGGCTGAATGGGAGTCCAGGTTTGCTGTAGGTTCATCGGCGAGGATAAAACGTGGCCGGGGAGCAAGAGCACGTGCAACTGCCACTCTTTGCTGCTGGCCGCCTGAAAGTTTGGATGGACGGCTTTTGGCGCGATCGGCAAGACCAACCGCCTGAAGCAGTTCGGAAGCTCTTTTGCGGCGCTCGTGTACCGGTTTGTTTTGAAGATGCATTATAAATTCAATATTTTCACGGGCTGTAAGAACCGGAATCAGGTTGTAGGCCTGAAAAACAAATCCCACGTTCCAGAGGCGGAAGTCGGTGAGCTGCGAAGAAGAAAGCCGGGCCAGGTTCGTTCCGTTGACAACAATTTCACCCGAAGTTGGTGCATCGAGGCCACCTATCAAATTCAGGAGGGTTGTTTTACCGCTGCCGGAGGGACCGACAATGGCTGTAAACTCTCCCTCTGCGAAGCTGAGAGTGATATCCGAAACAGCTGTTACTTCGATTGAGTCTTCACGGTAGGTTTTTGTAAGATTTTTCAGGGAAATTATTTCCATGTGTGGTTCAGTTTTTACGGTTTTTTACAGGGTGCGTATGGCTTCAACAGGCCGGAGGCGCAATGCCCTCCGGGAAGGTCCGACAGAAGAAAGAAGGGCTGCCAGCATCACAAGAGCAATAAGACCGGCATAGCTGTCAGCATCCAGCCGGGGATATATCATCGCGGCAAAGCCGATGTCCTCGAATCCTTTTGCAAACATCAGAACATTCAGTCCGTGCAGCTGAAAATAATGCACAACAGGCACAGTGATGATGATGCCCGCCAGGGTTCCGGTGAGCGAAAGAAAAGTGGTCTCCGACATAATCATAAGAAATACCTTTTTACCTGACATTCCGACAGCCCTGAGCATCCCGATTTCGCGGGTACGTTCCAACACGGCCATCATCATGGTGTTGATGATACCGAAGCTGAGGGCCAGGAGAATGATGACCAGGATAATATACAGCCAGGCATTGGTATATTCGGCCATCAGGCCCAGATCGGGCATCAGTTCCTTCCACCCCATGGTCTCCAGATGAGGAAACGTGTTTCTGACGGAGTCTACTACCTGGTCAGTTGTATTATCGTTGTACAGCGAAACAAGGATTTCATGAAACTGTTGACTTTGAAGACCTGCCAGGGCTGCCAGATCATCATTCCTTACAAAAACATTGGTTTCATCGAAAGAAGTGTTGTAGGTTTTATAGATACCTTCCACACGGAAAGCACCATAAACAATGTCACCGTTGACCGATTGAAAGGAAAGGATAACCCTGGAGCGAAGTTTCAGTTTCAGTTTTTCAGCCAGTTTTTGGCCAACCACAATGGTATTCTTTCGTCCTGATGTGAACCATGAACCGGAGGTATCGGCAATCTTCATCTGAAGGGCAGTTACCTTCATTTCATTTTCGGGACGTACACCATTGATTTTAACCCCGGCTCCTCCCGAGGCAGTTGATGCCATGGCAATAATTTTTATGCGTTCGGAGACAGCTTTTATACGGGGATCTTTTCTGAGCTGGCGAAGCACATTTTGTGCACCAGGTATAGTGTCGGCAATTTCTCTGTTGCTAAGAAAACCCGGATGATGAATTTGCAGGTTGGAAACTTCGTTTCGGATGGCATCGCTCAGCCGCTGGTCAACCATTCCAATGAAAATAGCCGATGAAAACAGTCCGCCGAAAAGACCCACGGCTACTGCAAAAACCACTATCAGACTGCGGGGTTTGTTTCTCCAGATATTTTTCCAGGCAAGTGACAGAATCATACAGGTTGATTTTTTATCTGCGCAGGGCTTTGACAGGTGAGAGACGAAATACGGAAATGACAGGCCATACCAGTGCCATAAAGGTCAGCAACAGGACCGCGATTCCCTGTTTGAAGATAAATCCCGGTTCCAGAAGGGCAGGAATTTCCGGCTCCATGCCATAGATTTCCATTGTTTTTGCCATGGTTCCCGAGAGCGTCACAGGATGATGATGAAACCATAACATAACAGGCAAGGCTGCCGCAATTCCAAGCAAGATGCCCAGAAAGGCCAGAAGGACGACTTCGGTGGAAATAAGAACAGCTATCTTCCGTTTTTTCATACCAACGGCTGTCATCACCCCCAGTTCATACCGTCGTTCGTTGAGCATCATCATGAGCGTGCCAAAGATTCCGAAACCGATGATCAGGTAAAGAAGGCCAAGCAGAATATATCCGCTGCCAACATCGGAGATATACTGCTGGTAAAGTTCGGTAAGCATCTGCTTCCAGGTAAGAACCTCAAAATGGCTTCCCAGGGTATGGGAAAGTTTGCCGGCTGTTTTTTCGAGTGTCGAAGGATTTCGCAGGTCAACCACGAGTGTGGTGAGCATATTTTCGGCTGAATAGAATTGCCGCGCTGTGGGAAGCGTCAGATAGACCATCTGGTTATCCCATTCCGGTGCTGGCAGCCTGACAATGCCACGCACGGGGAATATTCCTGCTGCTGAAGTGCCGGCATATCCCTGGCTGATCATGAGAAGAGTGTCTCCTACCTTAAGCTTTAGATATTCTGCCAGCCGGCGTGAAAGGAGCGCTCCCTGATCTTCGGGTTCAAGCATTTTTCCCTGGGCCAGTTTTTCCGGAAGGTGCGAAAAACCATATTCTTTTCCCGGATCAATTCCGGCTACGATAACAGGCTTGGTGCGCTCACCTGAAGAGGCCAGGGCGAATGATTCAAGTCGCGGTATCAGGGCTTTAATGTCCTTGCTGACATGAAGGGCTTTTTCGGTGTCCTCATTCCATGGGAAAGTGTAATCAAAATTTTTATTTTCCTGGTAGCCCGATGCATGGATCTGAAGATATCCGGTGTAGGAGTGAAGCACGTTTTCCAGCAGATTATGCCAGATTCCAAGGTGGAAGCTCTGTTCGACGGTGGCAAAAAAAACGGCAAACAAAACAGAGGCTGTTGTGATGGCAGTTCTTCTCCGGTTACGACCCAGGTTGCGCCAGGCCATTTTTAGGTATTCCTTCATGGGCGGGCTACTTGACTTGTTTCATATTCTGCTGGGTAAAGAAACTTTCCTGTATCGGCACGTTAAAGCGTATTTCATTCAGAATTACGATCGTCCGGTTGTCGGGTTTATCGGCCGGAATGATCTCAAACCGGGTAGGAATAAGCCGGTTGTCCATGGATTTGATATCAGAGGCGATTTCCGTTCGCATCAGCACACCATCTTCATCATAATATTCTGTCCGAAGCTGGTCGAAGTCATCCCTGCTGATCCATTTGATTATTTTGCCCCAGACAACGGCAGCATTTTCTTTCGGGAGCAGTTCGATTTTCCAGCAGTCGGTTCCTCCGATGGTTTCCGAACCGATAATTTTATGTGTATAATCATTTACCAGGGAAGATTCCCGCAGCAAGTCGTCGTTGGTATAGTCTGAACCCATCCAGCCCTGCGAGAGCATGGAAGGCGGTAGTTTGATCATTCGGCTGATGGTGGGATTCCAGTTCCACATTTCATTTTTAACCTTTAAAAAAGACTGTCCTTTTTCCTTTGCTGGTTCAAGAATCAGTGTAAGGGCATAATCTCTTCCTCGGGTCCAGGTTTTGAATACGATAGTACGATCCCATTTCGGGCGCTTTACAATCATCGTCATGGTACTGATACTTGATTTTTCGCCCTGAAACTTGTTGTCGGCTTTGCGGATTATTTCAGTGGCATCCTGGGCAATTGATGAGAATGGAAAGCAACCGGCCAGTATGATCAGGAGGTAAAGTTTCATGCGTTTCTGGTTTATTTCGGTTTGTAAAATAAGAGAAAATTTCCCTAAAAATACTCAGAGTTGAAGATTTTGGCGGCAAAGGCGTTTGTTCTGAATCAGGCAATCCTATTGGTATTCTAACCGTTGCCCACCACGAATGCATAATACTGAATACGAAACAATTAGCTGGAAGGCAGAACATGATGAACGGAATACAAAGCTTCCTTTTGTCCTGATTTCACAGATCCAAAAGTTTATGATTTTTAATGAAAAATCGTATTTTTGTGCCGCTTTTCAGGCAAAAGGTGTCAGCACGCAGCTGCCTCTGAGCCTGTCCCAAAGACGGAAGGCTTGTATTTAGGCCCCATAGTTCAACGGATAGAACGGAAGTTTCCTAAACTTTAAATCCAGGTTCGATTCCTGGTGGGGCTACAATCCATATCATCCCCTGATAAGTACTGCTGATATTCCGTTCTTTACGGGCTTTTCTCCGGTAACAGACAAACCGGCTTCCCGCGCAATCTGAACCGACCTTTCAAAACGCTCCGGTCTGACATGCCCTTTCGGTTCCGAAAACAGAATTTTACCATCTTTTTTCATCATCCTGGAAAGATCATAAAAGAGCTGTTTCTTATCAGGCACCTCATGCACGACATTAAAAAGCAGGATGAAATCAAGTTGTTCCGAAAATTCTTCCGGATGATAATTTCTGTCTACAAGTAATGGTTTAATTATTTTGTCAACCTTGTATTTCACTGCTCTTTTCTCAAGCTTTTCCAGCATTTTTTCCTGAATATCCACACAGTAGACCGTCCCTTGCGGGCCAGTCATTCTGGCAAGTGGGATGCTGAAATAGCCCATTGCGCAACCGTAGTCCATTATCTTCATCCCGGGTTTTATGTATGGACCCAGTATTTCGTCAGGATTGTGCTGTAATTTACGTACCGGCAGGAGAAAGGTATAAGCAACCCATACCGGGCAGAGGTGCGTTTTTTCCATGGAATCGTAATTAAATCCAATCAAAAATATAGTCAATAGTTCCGCATGCAATTGAGATTTCGGTAGAATAAAAATTTCTGCCGGTGAAACACCAATATACGCATCTGGATAAATAAAATTTGCTCCAAAAAGCTGCATGACCGATAAAAACGTTAGGATTGCCAGAGGAGAGGATGATTTTGAAGGGAATAATATTTGTATGCATTTGCCTATAAACAGTAATATCTGTAGCCAATGTTCATTCTCCAGTAACAAATTACTTAGTTGCTTCCGTATTTCATTTTGGGAATATTTTTAAATTTATGTGATATAATTGAAGTTGAATATGCAACCGTTAGCTTACCTTAAAAAGTTTTTCCTGAATGTAATTATTTTATCACAGGCAGTTTATAGCCTGGCGCAGGTTTCTGATGACAGACCCGGACAGGAAATTCTGAAAATGATTTCCTCAGCCCCCGATGATAAAGGATCTGAAACAGGAGCACTGATTTTGCTTAAGGACGTGCGACTCACTGTTGGTGAAAAAAATCTGAAACGGCTCGAAATACACCTCGTAGGTAAGGTTTATAAAAGGGAAGCGGTTGCTGATTATGCGCAGATACCTCTCAGGTACAATTCATTCTATGAGGAGCCGGTACTCAATTTTGCCAGGGTGATTTATAAGGATGGCACTATTAAAGATGTGAGGAAGGATGGAATTCAGATTAAGAACCTGCCGGAAATGGAAGGGCTTCAGTTTACGGATACCCGGTATCTTTCCTTTGCATTAACAGGTCTTGAACCTGGTACAGCATTCGAATACAAGGTCACTATAACTGATAAAATGCCGGTAATTGAAAATGAGTGGTCTTATACACAACTTTTTTCTTTCTATCTGAGGATGCTGGCGCCACCTTATAAACCCAGAACCGACCCTTGCCTGAAATCAGTATATACTCTCGTGCTTCCTTCCTCAAGACAGTTCAATTGGAAATCATCCTTGCCATTGCCTGATCCTGAAATGAAGAGTTTAGGTAAAACAACAGAATATACCTGGACGGTAACCGATCTGCCTGTGATTCAAATGGAGTACGGAATGCCACCAATCAGCAGGATTGCTCCGGTAATTTATCTGACTTCGCTGAAAGACTGGGAGCAGGTTGACAGGTGGGCTGCCAAGAAGTTTCTTAAAAAAATTAGAGTAAATAATGAAATAGCTTTCAGAGTACAGAATTTGGTTGCAGGGAAAAGAAATGACTTGGAAAAGGTCGCATCCATTTTCGATTACATCAGGAAGAGCATTAACTATCTGTATACCGATCTGGAAAGAGGCGGTTATGAACCTCATTACGCAGATGAAGTATTCCGTTCAAAATACGGAGATTGCAAAGACCAGACTATTTTGCTCATATCGATGCTGAAAGCGGCGAATATTAAAGCATGGCCGGCTTTGATCAACCCGTTTCCCCAGGATGAGTTTCCGGATCTGCCTAATATTGATTTTTCCCATTTGATCACCTATCTCGAACTTGACGGAAAACCTCTTTTTCTGGATCCAACAGCACCGTATTGTCCCTTTCCGGAATTGACTGGTCCGGACCAGGACAGAAAGGTATTTATCATCAATGGTGAGGGAGGGAAATTATTAAGAACCCCTGAAGCAAAACCTGAAAATAACCTTGCCAATTTCAATATGGAAATAATGTTCCGGAAGGGAACTGCCATTGTTAATTTCAAGATTGATGCCAAAGGAACGATCAATGAATTCCTAAAGCAGACATTCAGCAATACTGCGAATGTTTCCGTGGATGATTTCTTTAAATGGATATCCCGTTCAGTTTCTGAAACCGCTGTATTTGATACCTTGATTTTGTCTGACCTTTCGGATCCTCAGGTGCCGTTCAGCGCCCATTTGATATTTCATATCGACAGCATCTGGAATGCAGAACAGGGTGCGGTAGGATTGGGAAGTCATACAGAATTGTTTCTGTCATTGTTAATGAATATTGATACGAAGAATTATCCGAACAAGAGATATAATGACATCGTTATCAAATATCCTCAGATCATTACCGGTCGAGAAAAATTTATTCTGCCCGCCAGGGATCTCATGTGCATAACAATACCCCCAAAGGACTCCGTTGTAAACAAATGGTTTAATTTCCAGCAGGGATTTTCTCATAACCCAACTTATTTTACAGCCAACTTCAGTCTGCTATTAAACGGGAACAATGTTGACAGGGAGGATTACAGTTCTTATTTGCAGTCGCTGAGAACATTACGTCAGGTTTCCGGCTGGAACGTACAGTTTATTGATCCTTTGGTATATATTCCTGCGCTTACCGAGCAGGAAAATCCAGCTCACACAATTGCGGAATGCGATAAGATGCTGGCTGAGGATCCGAATAATGTTTATGCTTTGATGGCAAGTGCCATGGCCTATTATAAGAACAATCAGATTAATGAAGCAATAAAAAGACTTAAGGAAGTTCTCGGGAAGGAGCCTGATAATAAATACGCGCATTATTTCCTGGCCCAATGCTATACAGCCATAAACAACCGGGCTGTGGCAAGGATGAACCTCACCAGTGCGCTTCTTACCGATCCAGAATTTGATGCGGCACGAGCTTTGAAAGCAACCCTTTATTTTGCCGACAAAAACGTTAAAGATGCTCTTGATGAAATTGAAGAAGGTTTAAGAAAGAACCCATCCAGCATTCCCTGTCTGAGAACCAAAGTATTTATTTTAATGTTATCAGGGAAAAGCGACGAAGCCATGAACGATATTAACCTGCTGGTTGCTGCCGATTCTTCCAATGCTGATCTTTTAGGAAGTCTGGCCGATCTAATGCTCGATGCGAACAAAATCAATGAAGCCATTTCGCTTTACAGCCAGGCCATTAAAGCAGATAACCGGAATCCCAAATGGTACGGCAATCTGGGATGGGCCTATTACTTGAACGACGATGTTCAGAAATGCCTTGAATTTTCGACGAAAGCTGTTTCGATGAACCCTAATCTGTGGTACGCTCATTACAATATCGCCCTTTCACTTCTGCGCTCTGGAAATATCAAGGAAGCCAGGGAAAAGTATGCCAGATTAAAATTCAGGTTCAATGAAATATCCGTGAGTGTGCGACAGGGTGCAATCAATGATCTGAAAGAGCTTGTGAAAAAAGGCATCTATGTGAAAGAGGCAAAGGAAATAATAAGCGACTTTTTTTAACAGGCTATTAAAACCGAATCAGCACCGACCTTGCAGGAGATTGCTAAACTCATGAAATCCGACGGCTCATTTAAACTAAATGTTGTTGGACATACCAATAACACAGGCAGTTTCGATACCAATAAGAAACTCGTTCTCGACAGGGCCAATGCGGTATAGTTAATGCCCTTGTGTCACATTATGGCATCAATGCAGCCAGCCTCAGGGCATGTGGTAACCGTCCAACCTCCCCTATGGCTACAAACAATACGGAAGAAGGGAAAGCACTCAACCGCAGGGTGGAACTGGTAAAGCAGTGATTTGGGCAGTTAAAAAAGGGAGAAGGGAAAAAAAGGGAAACATGATCCCGAGAACTCGGGAGAGAACATCACCGCAAGTGTCGAGGGCGAAAGGCAAAGGGCGAAAGGTGAAAGTGCATGAGGGTGCAGAACGTTGGACGCTTAAGACTAAACGCTGAACGCTTTAGGAATATTATATGGGCAGGGTAGAGGCAATCATTGAATTATGATGGTCTGCAAGACCTTCATGACAGCGAAACGTCAAGATCGCTCTCCGGACATTATTTGCATACTGCCACCACCAACACCCCGCTACCTTTTTTCACGGATGACAGGATATGCAATCCTGCTGCCCCCGCAAACCA
>JAKPTE010000006.1 GCA_029571215.1 Bacteroidota bacterium | reverse complement strand
GATCTGGATACCTTCTTTGTATCGGTGGAACGGCTTCAGAACAGCCGGCTGGCAGGTAAACCGGTTATTATTGGAGGAACATCCGGCCGCAGTGTGGTTGCCAGCTGCAGTTATGAAGCCCGCCGGTACGGTGTGCGATCGGCCATGCCTATGAAAATGGCCCGGGTACTTTGCCCCGATGCTATATTCATCAGGGGCGACATGGAACTTTACAGCCGCTATTCCGATATGGTGACCGAAATTATTGCCGAATCGGCTCCGGTATACGAAAAAGCTTCCATCGACGAACATTATCTCGACCTTACCGGGATGGATCGCTTCTTTGGCTGCATGAAGTGGGTGCACGAACTACGCCAGCGGATTATCCGCGAAACGGGTCTCCCTATTTCCCTCGGGTTATCGCTCAATAAAACCGTTTCGAAAATAGCCACGGGCGAAGCCAAACCTAACGGCGAACTGGAAGTGCCCAAACCCCGTATACAGCCTTTTCTGAACCCTCTGCCCATACAGAAAATGCCGATGATCGGCGAAAAAACATTTCATATCCTTCGTTCCATGGGCATTGCCACCATCGGAACCCTCAGCCGGATCCCGCCCGAAATGCTCGGAAAGGTCCTGGGCAAAAACGGAATCGTTATCTGGGAAAGGGCCAACGGTATTGATACCACTCCGGTTGAACCCTGGAGCGAAAGAAAATCCATCAGTACCGAACATACCTTTGATCAGGACACTACCGATATCTCGTATATCAACAACCTGCTGGTAAACATGACCGAAAAACTCTGCTACGAACTGCGGCAGCAGCAGAAACTTGCCTCCTGTGTAACGGTAAAAATACGGTATTCCAATTTCGACACCCATACCATCCAGCAAAAGATACCCTATACTGTATTTGATCATCAGTTAATTCCCGTGGTGAAGCAATTGTTCAGTAAGCTTTACCAGCGCCGTATGCTGATCCGGCTTGTCGGTGTCCGTTTCAGCAACCTGGTGAACGGAGTACAGCAGCTCGATCTGTTCGATGACCGTCCCGAAATTACCCGCCTTTACCTGGCGGTTGACCGCATGCGGAACCGATTCGGAAGCCACTCCGTAAGAAGGGCTGCCGGTATGACCAAATTAATTAAAAATCCTGAGCCTTCATGTAAAAAATAGATTGATACTTTTGAGACAGCCCCTAAAATCCTGAGTTTCTTTCTTTCCTTGATGAAAGAAAGAAAGCAAGGAAAATCAAGGCAAAACAGAAATCCTGCATGCTCTGCCGTAATTCTATGCATTCCGGCGTTCACACCTACCCGGGCCGGCTGTTTTGCCAATCCCCCATATAATTGGTTCACGTTCAAAAAAACAATAAATATATTTTAGTAATATATAAAAGTTTATATTTATAAAATAAAAAAATTTATATTTGTAAAATAAAAAAATCTGTTTTATGCTGCTTTTATCACAGATACGGCATGCTTACGAAAGTCAGCAGGAGCAATTGCTGCAGAAAAATCTGGGCATTCCGAGGCAATTGATACGGCCACCTGGCATAGGCACTCATATTGAGGTAATCACAGGGGTTCGCCGATGCGGCAAAAGCACTCTTCTGAAACAAATAGCCGATAAGACAAATGAGAAATATATTTATTTCAATTTTGAAGATTCACGGGTATTCGGATTTGAAGTAAATGATTTTCCAAAGTTGCTCCAGGTTTCCGTACCGGATGCCCATACATTCTTTTTTGATGAAATACAAAATGTTCCCGGATGGGAAATTTTTATCAGAAACCTCCATGATCAGAAAAAGAAGGTGTTTATTACCGGGTCGAATGCTTCTTTGCTGAGCAGGGAACTGGGAACACGCCTCACAGGAAGATACCTGAATAGCGAATTGTTCCCTTTTTCATACAGGGAATTTCTTTTATTCAAAGGGTTGAATAGCTCGGTTGAGGCGTTTCAGCAATATCTTGAAAAGGGTGGCTTTCCGGAATTTCTGGAGCAGGAATCGGTTGAAATATTGCAGCAATTGTTTAAGGATATAATTTATCGCGACATAGCTGTCCGTTATGGGATAAGAAATGTGAAGCCTCTGGTTGAAATAGCCTTGTTTCTTATTTCCAATACCGGGAAAGAATACTCCCTGAACAGAATCAGAAAGATTTTCGGCGTTGGTTCAGCCAATTCGGTTTCTGATTATGTGAACTGGTTTGAAGACAGTTATTTGTTTTTTTCCGTTCCCCGTTTCAGCTGGTCAGCCCGCAGTGTAATGGTCAGTCCCAGAAAGATTTATACAATCGATACGGCTTTTGCCCGCTCCAATTCATTAAGTTTTTCCAATGACACGGGTCGCCTGTTTGAAAACAGTATCTTTTTGCATCTGTGCCGTTATGGAAGAACAATCAGCTATTTCAGGCAGAAATATGAATGCGATTTCATTGTTCATCAGCCTGCTGCGCCTGCAATGGTTTTGCAGGTGTGTTATGATCTGAATCCCGATAATAAAGACCGTGAAATCAACGGATTACTCGAGGCCATGGATTTTATCAATCACAGGGAAGGATTCATTGTTACCCTTAACCAGGAAGACAAGTTTTCTGTTGGCGACAGAAAAATCATGGTTGTCCCGGCCTGGAAATGGCTGGAATCATTTTAACCCGAATTACGCATTACGAATGCAATGAACTAATGCGTAGCGAGTAAGCATGAGGGTTAGGATTCGGGTTAACCCCGCTGGGACGAAGTGAAAGCAGCCCGCAGGGTAGATTCCGCATGGTAAATGCGGAATCTGAGTTTAAACGTACCCTTGTTTGCTTTTTTAAATTATTCTGATTAAATTATAATCATCAAAATGATTAAAATTTAATCAGAATGAATGCTGTATATGTCTTTTTCTCTCTCGAAGGCCGGGGCTGGTTCCAGTGTACTGTGCCTGCCCCGCTGGCAGAATGCAGTTATGATTCCCTTGTCAACTGGGCTGCCGGAGAAATGAAACGTTGCGGATACAAGGGATTCCTTGTAACGGAGAATCCGAAACCTTTTCTAGTATCGGAAAATCTTTCCGGTGAACCGTTGGTTATGCCGTCTGCCGGATCCCTGATACCCTGCACTGAAGAAAAAATCTGTGCATAAATCTGGGTGGACTGACTGTTTACAATTTACAATGTTGGGAGGTGCGGTATGTTCATGAACTGTCATTCCTGGTACAGCCTGCGGTATGGTACCATGCCGGTAGAAAGCCTGGTGGAGCAGGCTGCCCGGCTGGGTATTGATCGTCTTGCGCTTACCGATATCAACAATACCACAGGAATGGTTGATTTTGTGAAGGCCTGCAGCAATCATGGCATTCATCCGGTGGCAGGCATTGAGTTCCGTGATCAGCAGCACCGGCTGTTATATATAGGTATGGCTCGTAATAATAACGGATATCGTGTACTGAACGATTTTCTGAGCCGCCACAATGCTTCCGGAGAACCTTTTCCCGAACGTCCATCGTTACGGGATGATGTATACATAATATATCCCCTGTCGTCTTTTCATGACAATCTCCGCGAAAATGAGTTTATCGGAGTCACACCTTGCGAGGTAACCCGCCTGGTATGGCCGGTAACAGGAAAGATGCTTTCACGTTTGGTAGCCCGGCTTCCTGTTACACTCTCCGGCCCCGGTGATTTCTTTCTGCATAAAAACCTGAGGGCCATTGATCTGAATACCCTGCTGTCAAAACTTACTGATAGTCAGACTGCCGGTGAAGATGAGTACCTTGTTTCGCCGGAAGAGGTACGGAAGAAGTATGCCTTGTTCCCTCAGCTGGTTGAAAACACCCTGCAGTTGTTGGCTTCCTGTTCCATTCGCTTTGATTTTGAAACGGTGAAAAACAAACAGGTATTTACGGCGAGCCGTTACGATGACAAACTTCTTCTGGAGAAGCTTGCCATGGACGGCCTGAAATACCGGTACGGTTCAGGAAACAAAGAAGCGTTGAAACGGGTCCGACACGAACTGGAGGTAATTGACCAGCTCGGTTTTTCCTCCTACTTTCTTATTACCTGGGATATCATCCGGTATTCGATGAGCCGGGGGTTCTATCATGTGGGCCGGGGCAGCGGAGCCAACAGCATTGTGGCTTACTGCCTCCGCATTACGGATGTCGACCCTATTGAACTCGATCTGTATTTTGAACGGTTTATCAATCCGCGCCGTACCTCTCCGCCCGATTTCGATATCGACTATTCGTGGAAAGACCGGGATGAAGTGCTGGAATACATATTTAAAAGGTACGGGAGAGAACATACTGCTCTTATCGGAACCATATCCACTTTTCACGGAAGGTCCATTCTGCGGGAGCTGGGCAAGGTTTACGGGCTGCCGAAGGAAGAAATTGATGAACTGGTGGACAATCCTTCTTCTGCTTCCAGCCGCAATGAGGTTACTGAGCAGATTTTCAGGGTTGGGAACCGTATTCAGGATTTTCCCAACCTGCGCAGTATTCATGCCGGCGGGGTTTTGATATCGGAAGAGCCTGTTACCTGCTATACCGCTCTGGACACGCCTCCAAAAGGGTTACCAACCACCCAGTTCGATATGTATGTAGCCGAAGACCTGCGGTACGAAAAGCTCGATATCCTTAGCCAGAGGGGAATTGGTCATATAAAGGAATGTGCAGAGATTGTCAAGGAAAACCAGGGCATCAGCATTGATGTACACGATGTTAAACGCTTCAAACAAGATCCAGCAGTGCTTCGTCAGCTCCGTTCCGGTGAAGCCATTGGCTGTTTTTATATCGAAAGCCCGGCCATGCGGGGGTTATTGCATAAACTCCGCTGCAACAGTTACATCAGTCTGGTGGCAGCCAGTTCCATCATCCGCCCCGGGGTGGCAAAAAGCGGCATGATGAAGGAATACATCAAACGGTTTCACCATCCCGGAAGCTTCCGGTACCTGCATCCGGTGATGGAACAACAGTTGAAGGAAACATATGGTGTAATGGTCTATCAGGAGGATGTGATCAAGATCTGCCATCATTTTGCCGGCCTTGACCTGGCTGATGCCGATGTGTTACGCCGTGCTATGAGCGGAAAATACCGTTCAAAATCGGAATTTCAGCGGATAGTCGATAAATTTTTCTCCAACTGCCGGGCGTTTGGTTATCCCGACGAAATTACAAAAGAGGTGTGGCGGCAGATTGAATCTTTTGCCGGCTATTCCTTTTCCAAGGCGCATTCCGCTTCGTATGCTGTGGAAAGTTTTCAGAGCCTTTATCTGAAAACATATTTCCCGCTTGAGTTCATGGTAGCTGTTATCAATAATTTCGGTGGTTTTTACCGTACCTGGGTTTATGTTAACGAGGCCCGCCGCTGGGGGGCGCGTATCCTTCTTCCTTGTGTCAATGAAGGAGAATACAAAACAAGCATCCGGGGAAAGGATATTTATCTGGGTTTGATTCATGTAATGCATCTGGAGGCAGAAACAGCCATGCGCATTGTGGAGGAACGGCGCCTGAACGGCAAGTACACCAGCCTCGCCGATTTTGTCAGCCGGGTTCGCATCGGTATTGAACAGCTTGTCCTTCTGATCCGGATTCATGCCTTCCGCTTCACCGGAAAATCCAAAAAGGAACTTCTCTGGGAAGCCCACATGCTGCTGGGAGATGCTCCGGCCCGGACTTCAGAACGTGCCCTGTTTGTAACACCCGTACGATCGTTTTCTTTGCCTCCTCTTGAACAGGATCCCGTGGAAGATGCGTACGATGAGATGGAATTGCTTGGTTTCCCGGTAAGCATGACGCACTTCGACCTGCTGGAAACTATGTTTCGCGGCGAAGTAATGGCACGCGACCTGACCCATCATATAGGAAAAACAGTGCGGATGCTCGGGAATCTGGTCACCATTAAAAATGTCAAAACCGTAAAGGGCGAATGGATGCATTTTGGCTGTTTCCTGGATGCTCAGGGCAATTTTTTTGATACGGTGCATTTTCCGCCTTCTCTGAAAAAGTACCCGTTCCGCGGCGAGGGCGTCTATCTCCTGAAGGGGAAGGTGGTGGAGGAATTCGGGTATCCATCGGTGGAGGTGGAAAAAATGGCGAAGCTTCCGTTTAAAAAAGACCCGAGATACGAATAAGTGGTATTGACGTTGTTCAGCGGGTATTGAATGTGGATTAAGGGCACGTCTGACCCCATAGGCAGGGAGAGGTTCAGGGTCTATATTCTTCTTCTTTGTTTTTCAATAAGTTATAGGTTGCAAAAGACCAAACCTGAGGCCTTTTTCTTTTGCCAGCCAAAAAATTCAGAAGGCTAAGAACGAAATAACTGAAAAAGAATAACGAAAAAAACTTTCGTTAAGGATTGTTAAATCTAAGAAAATTTATAGATTTGGGGTAGCAAAAACTCTTTACTAACCTTAAACTTGTATCTATGAAAAAACTTGCGATTCTGCTGGTATGCTTTGTGTTTGCAGGTGTGCAGACCTTGCTTGCACAGAACATACAGATCAGCGGTAAGGTAACAAGTGCCGAAGATGGTACTGCCTTACCCGGTGTTTCGGTATCGGTTAAAGGGACAACCCTCGGAACCATTACCGATGTCGATGGTATGTATAAGATTTCTGTTCCGCAAAATGCCACCGCTCTGGTGTTCAGCTTTGTGGGAATGAAAACCGTCGAAGTACCCATTGAAGGAAGGACTACCATCGATGTGGTGATGGAACCAGCCCTGCTTAGTGTGGATGAAGTTGTTGTTACGGCTCTGGGAATCTCACGCACCAAAAAATCCCTTGGTTATACAGTGCAGGAAGTAAAAGGTGATGAAGTGGTTCGTGCAAGTAATCCCAATCTGCAGACTGCCATTCAGGGGAAAATTGCAGGGGTAGAAGTCCGGCAATCATCCGGTATGCCTGGATCACCATCCACCATCTTCATTCGTGGTGCCCGTTCTTTCAGCGGCAACAATGCCCCTCTGTATGTGGTTGACGGAATGCCTATTGCCAGTGATGCTGACTATGGCCAGAATGTAACCGGTTCTTATTACTCGAATCGTGCCATTGATATTGATCCGAACGACATCGAATCCATCAATGTACTGAAAGGCCAGGCCGCAGCTGCTCTTTATGGTCTGAGAGCTTCCAACGGTGTTATTGTTGTTACTACCAAAAGCGGAAAAAATATGGCCAAAGGAAAATCCCAGGTTGACTTTTCTTCCTCCTATACCATTGACCGGGTTTCCCGCCTGCCCGAAGTGCAGCAGAAATGGGCACAGGGATATTATGACATCTATGGCGCGCCGCAATGGACTTTTTATCCTGCTTTCTCCTATTCATGGGGGCCGGCAATAGAAGACCTTGCTGATATTCCTACTTACGGTGGAAACAATTACAGTGGGCATACAGGTGAGTTTTTTGATCCCTACAAGGGACAATGGGTGACGCCGAAAGCTTATAACAACCCAAAGAATTTCTATAGCGAAGATGGTGTAACCTGGAATAACAACCTCACTCTTACCCAAAACCTGACCAATGGTTCATTTGTTGTTGGCTTCGGGGCTACAAACCAGAATGGCATTATCAAGAATACGGGAATGGACCGCTATACCGGTAAGATTGGTGCCAACATGAACTTTGGTGAAAAATGGAGGGCTGGCTTCTCAGCTAATTACAGCGATGTCCATCTCGCCAAATTGCCTTCAGGAAATGACAGTTGGCTCTTTACTGTCTATGGAGCTCCTCCTTCTTTCGACCTGATGGGTACGCCATATTATATAAATGATGATAACGGTAAATGTAAATATAGGCAAATTTCCTACCGCCGTGGTGCAGTAGGAGAAAATCCCCGCTGGGCTGTTGAAAATAACCATTTTCTTGAAACTACCCGCCGTTTCTTTGGTAATTCATATGTTGAGTTCCTTCCAACCAGTTGGATGACAGTCAAATACCAGCTTGGAGTTGATACTTATGCCACCGATAACGAAGATCTTTATCAGATGGGTAGTACGGCTACAGGACAGGCACTCCCAACAGCTGGTCAGTATCCCACTCCGAATAATCCTGTTTACGGGTACCGCGCTCCAACAGGAGGATCTATCAATAATTACGGTGTGAACCGCAGTACCACCAACTCACTGCTGAATGTTACCATCAACAAGCAACTTGCCGATCAGCTTAACTTTACCCTTATCCTCGGAAATGAAATCAATAACAACCGTTCACGTTACTGGTCAATGACCGGTACAGGTTTTACCACCCCGGGCTGGAACAACATGGATAATACGACTACCCAAACTGCTTCGGAATCAAAATACTGGGACAGAACGGTTGGATTCTACGGCAATCTTGCCATCGATTACATGAGCATGATCTTTCTGAATGCAACCGGAAGAAATGATATTGTTTCCACCATGCCAAGAGGAAACAGATCCTTCTTCTACCCCAGTGTTTCATTAGGTTTTGTATTTACCGAGCTGGAACCTTTAAAAGATAATCCTGTTCTTTCTCTCGGCAAAATAAGGGCTTCCTATGCCGAAGTAGGTCAGGCAGGATATTATAGGGATAAAGTATACGTACTGGGCGGTGCTGGCAGTGGATTTCTTTCCGACGGAATTCAATATCCGTTGGGTGGAATATCCGGTTACAAGCCAAGTGTGACTCTGTATGACCCGAATCTTAAGCCCCAGAATACCCGTTCCTGGGAAGTTGGCTTTGAACTGAATTTCTTCAAAGGAAGAATAGGTCTTGATTATACCTATTCCGACCAGCTGGCCAAAGACCAGATATTTGCTGTTCCTCTTGCCGGATCCACAGGGTATGCCGAAGTGTATATGAATGCCGGGAAAATGTCGGCTAAAGGACACGAGGTTGTTTTGAATCTGATACCGGTTAAAATGAAGAGCTTCCAGTGGAATATTGCTGCCAACTTCACAAAGATTGTCAATAAATGTATTGAACTTGCTCCGGGCGTTGAAAACATTGCCCTTGGTGGTTATGTTACACCCAATATCCGTGCTTCGGCAGGTGACACCTATCCTGCTATTTATGGAAACCAGTTCAAGAAAGATGACAAAGGAAGGGTCCTTGTTGACGAAGATCCCGACAGTTATTATTATGGAATGCCGTTAATGGGCGACTTTGGTAAGGTTGGTGAAGTTTCCCCCAAATTTATCCTTGGCGTGACCAACACTTTCACCATTGCCAATATGCTGACTCTGTCGGCTCAGATTGACTGGAAAAATGGCGGCCAGATGTATTCTGGTTCCAACCGTCTGATTGACCTCTACGGTACTTCCAAGAGGACGGAAGACAGAACTACTCCGTACACATGGCCCGGATACAAAGCTGATGGATCGAAGAACGACATTCAGCGTGGCGGTGCAGATGATATTTGGGCTTACCCTGATTTGTATGCTGATGTTCTTTCTGAAATTGATGAAGCCCAGATTTATGAAACCTCCTTTGTTAAGCTTCGTGAAGTTTCAGTAGGTTTAATGCTTCCAAAGAAACTCATTGCTCCTGCTAGAATTCAGAATGCCTCTGTTAATTTTATAGCCCGTAACATTCTCCTCTGGACCACCTTGCCCAATTTCGACCCGGAAACATCCCAGGGTATGGGGAACATGCAGGGAGGTATGGATTATATGTCACTTCCGCAGACAACTTCCTACGGAATTGGTCTTAATATAACCTTCTAAAATTGAAAAAACTGAAATTATGAAAACGTTGAAAATATTCCTGCTTGCATTGATTCCACTGGTCTTTTTTGCATGCAGTGAAGATCTCATGGATGAGATTAACAAAGACCGGAACAACC
>JAKPTE010000002.1 GCA_029571215.1 Bacteroidota bacterium | reverse complement strand
TTCCACACCTTACAGGCCGATGAATCTTCGCTTCATCGGGATTAACCCGGATGCCAATGCTCAAGGCTATCGCACTATGCATTAGTTCGCTTCGCTCCAAATGCATAATCCGGGTTGAATCTGAGGAATGCATTTGAGTCAGTCCCATCAGGTTCACCTCAAAGGCGTTTTGTTTTCTGCTGCAGCAGCACCTTTTCTGGTCATCCGAAAACAATGCCGGCTTCCGGCAATTGAGGATTAAATAAACTGGTTGATAATGGCTTCGAACAATTCCTGTTTTCCGCTTATCTGGGCAGGTTCAGTTCCCTGATGTACCAGATTGCTCAATTCTTCGAGAGTGAGTTTTCCTTCCTCAAAGTTTTTCCCGTTTCCGCTGTCGAAGGAAGCATACCGTTCTTTCCTTAATTTTCTGTAATCTGAATTTTCCAGTATGTTATGAGCAATCACGAAAGCACGGGCAAAGGCATCCATTCCGGCAATATGTGCGATAAAGATATCCTCCAGGTCAGTTGAGTTTCTCCTTGTTTTGGCGTCGAAATTAATGCCGCCTGTGGTGAATCCACCTGCTTCCTGGATGACTAGCATGGCTTCGGTTAATTCGTAGAGGTCAATAGGGAACTGGTCGGTATCCCATCCGTTCATATAATCACCCCGGTTGGCGTCAATGCTGCAGAACATACCTGCATCGGCTGCTACCTGCAATTCATGCTGGAAAGTATGACCGGCGAGGGTAGCATGGTTTACCTCGATATTCAGTTTAAAGTCTTTGTCAAGGCCGTAATACCGTAAAAATGAGATGACAGTTGCTGCATCAAAATCGTACTGGTGTTTGGTGGGTTCCATGGGTTTGGGTTCAATCAGGAAGGTTCCTTTGAAACCGGCTTTGCGTCCAAAATCGCGGGCCATAGCCAGGAAACGTCCCAGATGGTCAAGTTCCCGTTTCATGTTGGTATTGAGGAGCGACATGTATCCTTCGCGACCTCCCCAGAAAACGTATCCTTCACCTCCGAGTTCAACGGTTGCACGAATGGCATTTTTAACCTGGAAAGCAGCAAAAGGCAGAACATTGAAATCGGGATTGGTAGCAGCGCCGTTCATATACCGGGGATGAGAGAACAGATTAGCTGTACCCCACAAAAGCCTTACTCCTGAAGCCTTTTGCTTTTCTTTTGCATACTCCACCATGGCAAAAACTCTTTTTTCTGATTCTGCAGGGGTGGCTGCTTCTTCCACAAGATCATAATCGTGAAAGCACCAGAAAGGAATTCCTATTTTGGTCATAAATTCGAAGGCAGCATCCATTTTGTCTCTGGCGCGTGTCATGGGATCTGAAGCAGCATTCCAGGGGAAATTCTTCGTGCCAGGGCCGAAAGGATCTCCCCCCGTACCGCATAAGGTATGCCAATAAGCCATGGCAAAGCGAAGATGTTCTTTAAGGGTTTTTCCCCCGATTACTTTGTTTTCATCATAAAACTTAAAGGAAAGGGGATTTCTTGATTCTTTCCCTTCGTACCGGATTTTTCCTATTCCTTTGAAAAATTCTTTGTTTCCAGTTATATAATCCATGGCTTAATAATTTAAGTTATTGATTTTCCGATATAGTTTTCGAGCGATTGTTTCCATTGGTTATAAGCTTCTTCAAGCGCCGGTCGGATCGAGGCATCAGGTTCAATGCTGCCAATTTTGTGCAGATGACTAAAAGCTTCTGCATAGTTTTTGTAGATTCCTGCTCCGATCCCTGCTCCTCTGGCTGCACCCTGGGAGCCATCGGTGTCATAGAGTTCGATTCGGGCATTAGTGAGGGTGGAAAGCGATTTCCGGAATACAGGGCTAAGGAACATGTTGGCATTTCCGGCCCGGATCACGGAAGGACTGATACCTACCTGGTTCATGATTTCCATCCCATAGGCGAATGAAAAGACGATTCCTTCATGAGCTGCCCTTATAAGGTGGGATGCGGTATGCATATTGAAATTGAGATGGACAAAGGCTGCTCCTGGGTCTTTGTTTTCCAGCATTCTTTCGGCACCATTTCCAAAAGGAAGTACCAGCAAGCCTTCCGAACCGGGAGGTATGGTTTCGGCCAGTTCGTTCATTCGTTCATAATTAAGGCCATCGAGTACATGCTTTCTGATCCAGGAATTCAGAATGCCGGTTCCGTTGATGCAAAGAAGCACCCCGAGCCTGTTGAGGCCTGGCGTGTGGTTAACATGAGCAAACGTATTAATCCGGCTTTTGGGGTCGAAGGTAATTTTTTCGCTCACTCCGTAAACAACTCCGGAAGTTCCTGCCGTAGCTGCAATTTCTCCCGGGTTAAGAACATTCAGTGAGAGTGCATTGTTGGGCTGATCACCTGCTCTGTAAGCAACGGGTGTTCCCTCCATCAGTCCAAGTTCCTGTGCGGCTTCCCGGGTCAGTTTACCCTGAACGGAAAAAGTGGGAACAACTTCAGGAATCAGGGCTTCGTCAATATCATAGTACTGTAGGATGTCTTTTGAAATATTGTTTTTTCTGAAATCCCACAAAATTCCTTCTGATAGCCCGGAAGGAGTAGTAACCATTCTTCCGGTGAGGCGCCAGGCAATGTAATCTCCTGGTAGCATGATCTTATGAATCTGACGATAGATGTCAGGTTCATTTTCCCTTACCCAGCGAAGTTTTGAAGCAGTAAAATTTCCGGGAGAATTCAGCAGGTTTTCGAGGCACACCGATGGGCCAATTTCCCTGAATGCTTTTTCTCCGATAGAAACCGCGCGGCTGTCACACCAAATAATAGACGGCCGGAGCACGTTGCCATTTTTGTCAACCACTACCAATCCATGCATCTGATAGGAAATGCCGATTGCTTTGATTTCGGAAACGGTAATTCCGGCCCGTTCGATGACTTCCCTGGTTGCCAACACAAGGTTTTGCCACCAGGTGTCCGGGTGTTGTTCGGCCCAGCCAGGTCGAACAGCTTTGATTTCCATTTCCGTTTTTGGAAAGAAGACTGTGCCCAGGCATCTGCCCGTATTGGCATCTATAATACTTGCCTTAACCGAAGAGCTTCCAATGTCATACCCCAGTAATTTCATAGAAATTTCCTTAAAAATGAATCTCTGCACGAAAATAGCAATAATTGCTACATATCTGCTTTGGGAAGAGTAAAAATAAACCGGCTTCCTTTCATGGGTTCACTTTCCACACGGATGGTTCCTCCCTGGCGTTCCACAAATTCCCTGCAGACGATCAGGCCAAGTCCGGTTCCGGTTTCGCCGGAAGTTCCCGGGGAAGTATGTAGTTCTTCGAGCTGGAAAAGCTTGCTTTTGACCTGTTCCGTCATGCCAATACCATTATCAATTACACTAACTTCAATTTTCCCATCCTCTTCGCAGGCGCTGACAGTAACTTTTCCTTTTTCGGGAGTGAATTTGATGGCATTGCTAATAAGGTTACGCAGAATAGTACTGAGCATATTCTTGTCAGCTATAACAAAAACTTCTGTATTTTCAGTCAGCAATTCGATTCGTTTCTTCTGAGCTGAAGTTGCCAGGAACTCAAAGGTTTCACGGATCACTTCGTCGAGATTGAGCCGTTCCGGTTCAAAGCGGATGCGGTTTGTTTGTGCGCGGGCCCATTGAAGCAGGTTTTCGAGCAGGTTGTAGGCAGTTTCAGCCGAAAGATTCATCATATCAATGATCTCAAGTTTTTCCCTTTCTTTCATTTGACTGAAATTGCGCGATAACATGGTTGCAAATCCGCTGATGGCATGGAAAGGATTTTTTAGGTCGTGGGCAATCAGGGAGAAAAGCTTGTCTTTAGTAGCATTTAACTTTTCCAGTTCCTTGTTTACCTGGGTAAGATGATCGGCCTGGGCTTGTAGTTCTTCTGCCTGCTGTCGCACTTCTTCCTGTCGTTCCTCAAGGAGTACGTTGACTTCCTGCAGGTGATGCGCCTGAGCGATCAGCTTCTCTTCCGACAATTTCTGTTGGGTAATATCGCGGCCAATTCCTACCAGACCAACAATTTCTCCCTTCGAATTTTTTAGAGGCACCTTAGTTACCGATATCCAGGCAGGTTTCCCCTCTTCGTCCAGTCCCGGTTCAATCTGATTGATGATTGGTGTTCCGGTTAGCATTAGTTGCTGTTCATCCTGGTAAAACTTGTTGGCCAGACGGGATGGGTAATAAATGAAATCGGTTTTTCCGACAAGTTCCTCGGGTGTGCGGTTGCCCATAATTCTGGCAAGTTTTTTATTGGCAACAATAAACCGGCTTTCACGGTCTTTAATGAATATCAGGTCGGGCATGTTGTCGATCAGGGTTCTGAGCTGGTTTCTTTCTTCAAACAGGTCTTCTTCGGCTTTCTTTGCAATCTGGGCTTTTTCACGGCGCAGAGCACTGATCCTGTTGATAAAGAGCCATGCAACCAGACCTATAAGAACAAGGATGATGATCAGCTTGAATATCCATGTATTATAAAAGGGAGGCAAAACATGAATGATCAGACTGGCTCCATGTTCTTCTGTCTCAGATGCTCCGCTCAAAGCAATGGAGAGTTGATAATCCCCGGGTTTCAGGTTGGTGAAGGTGGCTCTGCGGTTAGAGGCTGAAGTCTGAATCCATTCATCGCTAAGGCCTTTGAGCTGATACTGATAGGTAATTTTGTTGGGCGAAACATATTCCAATGCGGCAAATTCGATAGTTATCATGAAATCAAAAGGAGAAAGGGTGATTTCCCGATATCGGGAGACACCTTTTTTTCCGGAAAGGAACTTTTCGGGTTGCCGGACACCTTTCCGGTTAAATACCTGCACAGAAGTTATTATTACTCTGGGGTATTGTTGGACAGCCGTTATGCTGTCGGGGTGAAAATATGTCAGTCCTCCGGTTCCTCCGAAATATAATTCTCCGGAGGAACTTTTGAAATAAGCGCCGGGATAGAAGGTATTTTCCTGCAGCCCGTCGTTTTTGTCATAAACCCGTATGTCACCCGTTTTATCAATACGGGCAATTCCGTTAGCCGTGCTGACCCAGAGATTCCCTTGCCTGTCGTCAAGGATTCCGTACACCACATTGCTGGGAAGCCCGTTCTGAAGGGTGAAGCGCACAAATTCGTCGTTTTCCTGATCGTAACGGTTGAGCCCTTCCCCTGTTCCAATCCAGATGACTCCTTCAGCGTCTTCATAAATGGCGTAAACATCGTTATTGCTTAAACTGTGGGGATTGTTTTCATCGTGTATATAGATACGAAGAATTCCGGGAGTTTTTCTGAGTTGTTCGGGCGGATATAGTTTAATTTTATTGAGACCTCCACCCTTAGTACCTATCCAAAGTATGTTTTTGGAATCGCACAATACCTTCATTACGGCATTAGAGCTAATGGTAGAAGAATCTTTGTCACGATGAGGGAAATTGATGAACCTGCCGGATGACGGGATGAATAGATCAAGCCCTCCACGGCCGGGAACACCCCATGTGCCGATCCAAATACGTCCGAATTTATCACCCGTAATGCTATAAACATAATTGTTGCTCAGGGAAAAAGGATTATTGCTCTCACGACGAAAAACCTTGAATTTTCCTGTGGTGAGATCCATCCGGTTCAGGCCTCCCCCGTCAGTTCCTATCCATAGGATTTCAGGAGAGGCAGGATCCTGCCAGAAAGAGGTGATAGCATTGCTCGAAAGTCCTTCAGAACCAGAAGACAATGTTTTAATACGGAAAAATGAACTGCTTTGATGGTTGAGCCTGTTTAAACCCGATTCCCTTGTTCCTATCCACAGATTACCTTTTGAATCCTGGAAAATGGATGTGACTATATTGCTGCTGAGGGAATACGGATTCCCTGGATCATTGCGGTATAATTTAAAGTGACGTTGCCGGATGTTGTATTTATTAATGCCTCCGATCTGGGTCCCAATCCATATGGTTCCGTCATTTCCGACAAAAGCACTTGTTATGGAATTATCGGAAAGACTGTTGATATTTCCGGGAGCATTTATCAAACGTTGAAATTTATTTTGTGCCGGTTGCCAGATTCCCAGTCCTCCTCCCCGTGTACCGATCCATAATTCCCTGTTGGGTGTGAATACAAGTGTTGTAACGAGGTTGGAGGGTAGACTCCCTGGATCAGATGGATTAAACAGAAACTGGCGGCAGATATTCTTTTTCTGGTTCCATCGTATCAACCCCTGGTCCCAGGTCGCAATCCACAAAACACTGTCCGATTCATAGGCAATTGCCATTACGGCGCTGGTGATATGCAGAGATGGCAGGATGACCTGTGAATATTTTCCGGTAGAAACATTGAGCCTGAAAAGCCCTCCTTCTGTTCCTGCAAGAAGATAATCACCATCTGTGCTTTTGTCAGTTTCGAGGCAGAAAACAAAATTTTCAAGAGGGATTGTGCTTCCCTTTTTAGGGTTCACAAAGGAGGAAAAGTGCAACGAATCATTTTCCAAAAGATTAATTCCTCCTCCTCGGGTACCGAACCAGATTCTCTTTTTTGAATCTTCAAAAATGCATCGAACAACGTCGGAACTTAAGGAACCAGGCTCAGCCGGTTTGTGAAAAATACGGGTAAATATTTCTTTATCAGGATGGTACAGGTTCAGGCCATGATCAGTTCCTACCCAGAGTCTTCCCCTTGAGTCAATGAAGATTGTCCGGATGGAATTGTTGCTGATTGAGGTACTGTCGTGAGGAGATGGGCGGAATACAGTAAAGGTATATCCGTCGTAACGGTTAAGGCCGTCCCAGGTGCCAAACCACATGAAGCCAGTTGTATCCTGGGCAATGCTGGTGATGGTAGTCTGGGAAAGGCCATCTTCGGTTGACAATCGCGAAAACCTGGGAACATTGGATTGTCCAAAAGCTCTGCTGAATGGCACTATTGACAGGAAGCATAAAAACAGAAGAACCGTAAAACGATAACGGTTCTGTTCATATGAAATAACTGCTGTAGCCATTTGCGAAACGTGCAGAGAGTGACCGAAGATACAGTAAATTTTGAAGATACCCAAAAACAATCTGAAAATCTTTTCAGGCGAACGTAGAATAACTCTTCGATTATTCGATTTGTCTTTTAAAGGTACCCATTCATTTGCTTTATTTCAGATCTGTTATCTTTGTTTCAATTAGCAGATATGATATGAATGCTTTATCCAATATTCAACGTTCAGAGATACAGTATTTAAGAAAATTTGCCATGCAGGAATTTTCTGATGATATTCTCCCTTTCTGGCATACAATGATGCCCGACAGGAAGAATGGCGGTTTTTTCGGAAGAATTGATTTTAGTAACGCGATTGATCGGGAAGCCGAAAAAGGACTGGTACTTAATGCAAGAATACTATGGACCTTCTCTTCCGGATATCGTTTATGGCAGGATGAGCGGTGCCTGGAACTTGCGCACAGGGCATTCGAATTTATTTGCACACGGTTCTGTGATGAAAAGTACGGAGGATATTACTGGGCTGTTGATGCTGAAGGGAATCCTTCGCAAACAAAAAAGCAGATCTATGCCCAGGCTTTTGTCATCTATGCTATGGCTGAATATTTCCTGGTTACCGGCAACCGGGAAGCCCTGGAACGCGCTCTGGATCTGTTTGCTCTGATTGAAAAATATGCTTTTGATCAGCAGAATAATGGTTACATTGAGGCTTTCAGCAGGGAATGGGGAGTTGTTGAAGACCTCCGGCTCAGCAAGCTTGATATGAATGAGAAAAAGACAATGAACACGCATCTGCATATTCTGGAAGGATATGCCAACCTATTTAAAATACATAATGAAACTCTGCTTGGCGAACGACTGAAGAATCTAATCGGTATATTTTTCGACAGGATCATCGACCCTGCCGATTATCATTTCCGGTTATTCTTTGATGAATTCTGGAACAGCAAATCGGATCTGATTTCCTACGGCCACGATATAGAGGGAAGCTGGTTGATTCAGGAGGCGGCAGAAGCACTGCAGGATGATTCCCTGATCAAAAAGTCGAAGGAAAATGCAGTGAGGATGGCATCAGCTGTTTTGGCCGGGATCAATTCCTTTGGTGGATTGTGCCATGAGACAGAAAGGAAGGAGCCATCCAACAAGGGAGAGATGGAATGGTGGGCTCAGGCTGAAGGTGTGGTTGGTTTTCTGAATGCATGGGAAATATCGGGCGACAACCTGTTTCTCAGGACGGCTGCCTCACTGGCACGGTTTATAACTTCCTACTTTCTGGACCTTCATGGTGGAGAATGGTATTACAGACTAAATCCACAGGGAGAACCAATCGTGACATATGATAAGGCCGGATTCTGGAAATGTCCTTATCATAACAGCAGAATGTGTTTTGAACTTTACAGGAGAACTGAAAAAATATTGTGTGAAGGGTAATTCTGAAGTTCTCAGTCATTTTCACAACATCAATCTTTAGTCTGCTTTTTACGGAGGTTCCGGATGACCTGAAAGTGGATTTTACGCAGGTAAATGAGAAAAAGAAGTAATCCAACAAGAGTAAGAGCAGCTCCTGCAAGAAAGGTAAAAGGTAATCCGGTTTTTTGCGATACGGTTCCGGCCAGAAGGCTTCCAAACGGGCCAATTCCCAGGAAAGACATGGCATAAAAGCTCATTACCCTTCCCCGCATTCTGTCATCCGACATGGATTGAATAAGGGTGTTACCGCTGCCCATAGTGAGCATCATTCCCAGACCACCAAAAAACAAGGCACCTGCATCCAGCAAAATGCTTCGGGAAAGTGCGAGAACCACCAGGTTTGCTAAAAAAATGCTTATGGCTAATGGCATGTACCTCAATAGGCTCAGGGTGTCTTTTCTGGAGGCAAGAAAAAGAGCGCCTGTGAGGGCTCCAGCTCCCGTCATACCCATAAGAAATCCGAGCGTATGCGCTCCCCCGTGCAAAATATCCCGGGCCAGTGCCGGAAGCATTACAGAATAGGATACTCCGACGAAATTGATCAGGGCAATCAGGAACAAAATGGTGCGAAACGGGAGCTGCCCAAAGGTATACCTGAACCCTTCCATCAGTTCGGTAAGAGGATGCGAACGGCCAGTCTTTTTGGGCAGGCCGGGAAGACGCATGGCCATCAATGCTCCGATTACTGCCAGGTAGCTTATTCCGTTCAGAAGGAAGCAGTTGCCTTCTCCCACGAGGGCAATTACAACACCTCCAATGGCAGGGCCAATTAGCCGGGCCGAATTGAACATGGCTGAATTCAAAGCAATAGCGTTTACGAGATCGTCCCTTTTTTCAATCATCTCCACGACAAAGGACTGTCGGGTAGGAGCATCGACTGCATTGACGGTTCCCAGAAAGAAACTCAGAACCAGTATGTGCCAGATGTCGATCTGGTTGGTAAAAATCAGGAGCCAGAGCAAAAGTGCCTGAATCATTGATAAAATCTGAGTGGTAATAAGAATATGCCGTGAATTGTACCGGTCAATCAGAATACCAGCCAGTGGAGTAACCAGAAGAGCAGGAATCTGAGTACTGAACCCTACCAGCCCGAGAAGAAAAACAGAGTTTGTCAGGCGGTAAACGAGCCAGCTTAAGGCAATCTGTTGCATCCAGGTACCAATAAGGGATATGCTTTGTCCGCCAAAGAACAATTTATAATTTCGTGATCGCAGTGCCCTGAAGGTTTGTCTGAACCAGGCAGAGAAAGACTTCCTGAT
This sequence comes from Bacteroidota bacterium, assembly GCA_029571215.1. Classification (GTDB taxonomy): domain Bacteria; phylum Bacteroidota; class Bacteroidia; order Bacteroidales; family JAAYUG01; genus JAAYUG01. The sequence goes on along the minus strand of JAKPTE010000002.1, from coordinate 48,156 downwards.
AAATACAGGATAGAACTGATCCGGAATAAAACTGAAACGTCTTTTCCTCGGCATAATTGGCCGCAAAGATACAATTCCTTAAAAAATGTGGATAAATTTGTTTCTGTGATAATTATCAAATACCAATGAAAATGAAAACCATTCGGAATTTGTTGTTTTTGTTTCTGTGGGGAGTGCTGCTGAATGCAGGATACGCCCAGACGAAGGAACCAGATGAAATCAAAATAATGGGGCAGCAATTTGAGATGCTCGAACACAGGTTGGATGTTCTGCAGAAAACAATGGATGATATTCTCTGGTTCGACAGGGTAGGGGATGTTGCCTTCATCGACAAGGTATATATTACCGGTCCACCTTTGGCGCATGAGAAAAATCCCACCGCGGAGGGGGCAGGGAACCCTGTAAAATTCTGGTGTTACGTTTTTATTCCCAGGTCGGTTGACCCTGCAAAAAAATATCCATTGATTGTACTTCCGCACGGAGGTGTTCATGCTGATTTTACTACCTATCACACCCATATCATCAGGGAAATGATGGCTCAGCAGTATATTGTGGTGGCAGCCGAATATCGGGGAAGTACGGGCTACGGTGCCGATTTCTGGCGGAAAATTGATTACGGAGGGCTGGAAGTGGAAGATGTAGATGCAAGCCGGCAGTATATGATTGATAACTATTCCATTGTGGATAAGAACCGGGTTGGAATTGTGGGATGGAGCCATGGGGGTCTTATAGCGCTCATGAATATTTTCCGATATCCCGAACATTATACCGTTGCCTTTGCCGGGGTTCCCGTAAGTGACCTGGTTGCCAGAATGGGATATAAGGATGATGAATACAGGGCTCTCTATTCAGCCGATTATCATATAGGGAAGACAGCAGGCGAGGATGTCCAGGAGTACCGCCGCAGATCGCCGGTATGGAATGCTGATAAGCTGAAAACCCCTTTGCTGATCCACACAAATACAAATGATGAGGATGTAAATGTTCTGGAAGTGGAAAACCTGATCAATGCCTTGAAAGCAAATAACAAGAAATTCGAATACGAAATTTTCCGGGATGTGCCCGGAGGCCATTCGTTTGATCGCATGGATACAAAAGAAGCTAGAGAAATAAGGTACAGGATTTACGTGTTTCTCAGCCGGTATCTTCAGCCTCCTGTTCCGTTTAAATCACAAGCTGATATGGAAAAAGCAGCGTACCGGTTTCGTTAGGCTTTATTAGTTTCTATCACAACAGGTTCCATTTTTTTAGCAACCAGGTTGAACAGAATCCAGGCGATAAGGTAGGCCGTTCCTGCAATAATAAACAAGGTAAGGTATCCGGTTTGGATGCTTCCTTTTTTTTCCCAGAATTCGAGGACATTTCCTGCAAAAACAGCGACCAACATTCCTCCAACTGCTCCGGCCATTCCCCCGATTCCCGTTACCGAAGCCACTGCATTTTTAGGAAACATGTCCGATACGGTAGTGAAGATGTTAGCTGACCATGCCTGGTGGCAGGCTGCAGCCAATGAAATAAGAGCGATAGCACTCCACAGACTGATTCCTTTGGTTTGAGTGAATACAATGGGTATGACGAGCAAAGCAAATAACAGCATGGCCCGGCGCCTGCTTTTGTAAACCGCCACCCCACGAGAAATCATGAAGGATGAGAGCCATCCACCGAAAATACTACCTATGGTAGTTGCCGTGTAGATCACGACAAGGGGCAGACCGAACGATTTAATATCCAGTCCCCTGACATCATGCAGCCAGCCGGGAATCCAGAACAGATAAAACCACCAGATGGGATCGGTAAGGAATTTTCCAATAACGAAGGCCCATGTTTGCCGGTATTTCAGTAAGGTGAGCCAGGGAATGCTGGTTTTTTCTTCCGATTCCTGGTCTGACTTGATATAGGCAAGTTCTGCCGATGAAAGACGTTTTTGCTTTTCCGGAACTTCATAAAAAATAAACCAGAAAATTAACCAGATAAATCCAATGGCACCGGTGGCTATAAAAGCCATTTGCCATCCCCATTTTGCTGCAAGCCAGGGTACCACAATCGGAGCTATGATGGCACCAATATTGGTTCCGCTGTTAAATATTCCGGTAGCCAGCGCACGTTCCTTTTTAGGAAACCATTCGGCTACCGTCTTTATGGCAGCGGGGAAGTTACCTGCTTCGCTGATCCCCAGAAAGGCGCGCGCTGCGCCAAATCCTACAGGACCCTTTGCCAGCGCATGTGCCATGGCGGCAATGCTCCATAAAATAAGCGAAAGAGCATAACCGATTTTGGTTCCGATTTTATCAATGATCCGTCCGGCGAAGATCATACCAATTGCATAGGCTAACTGAAAGGCAGTGACGATGTATCCATACTCAGCCTCCCCGATGCCAAGATCAGTTTTGAGCAGGGGCTTTAAAATTCCTATTACCTGACGATCGAGATAGTTTACCGTAGTGGCAAAAAATATAAGTGCGCAGATAGTCCAGCGATAGTTCCCTATACGCTCCTGCAGGGATACATTTGAATTCATGCAGTCTCTATTTTTTGTATTTTTTGACTATTTCGATGGTCCGGATAATATTCTCTTTCAGATGTGACCAGTCGTGTTTCTCAATAATTTGCTTTGTAAATAGTTGTGTGCCAATGCCAATGCAGACTGCCCCGTTCTGGAACCAGGTTTTGATGCTTTCCTCAGTTGGTTCGACTCCACTGGTAGGCATAAGGCTTACCCAGGGCATGGGTCCTCTGACGGCTGATATGAATTTCGGTCCACCAACGGCTCCACCCGGAAAAATTTTAATTATCTCGGCGCCCAGTTCTTCAGCTCTTGAAATTTCTGTCACCGATCCGGTTCCCGGAATCCATGCAACTTTTCTCCGGTTGCATACTCTGGCGGTACTTTCGTCAAGCAAAGGCGAAACAATGAAGTTGGATCCAAGCTGGATATAAAGAACAGCCGTCTGGGCATCGATAACTGAGCCGGTACCAATTATCATTCCTGGCAATTCCTTTACCACATACCTGTGGAGATCTGAAAAGAGTTCATGGGCATGATCTCCCCGGTTGGTAAACTCAAAGACCCTCAGGCCGGCATCGAAGCAGGTTTTAATGACTCCTTTGCAGATTTCAACATCCGGATGGTAAAAAATCGGGATAATACCGGTTTCCAGCATTTTCTGGTACACCTGGATACGGGGAAAATCAGCCATATTTTCCAATATTGGACAATCGATTGCACAAAATTAGAAAAAAAACTAACTTTGGCAAGGGTTTCTCAATGAAAAAAAGGGTTACCATACACGATATTGCCCGGAAGCTGAATACGACTGCTTCAACCGTTTCTCGTGCTCTCCAGGATCATCCGCGGATCAGCAAGGAAATGCGCCGGAAAGTACAGCAGACTGCCCGGGAGATGAATTACCGTCCGGATGAAATGGCTGTCAACCTGCGAAAGCGGCAGCGCAACATTCTGGGGGTTATTGTTCCACAGGTTGACCGTCATTTCTTTGCCCGTGTCATCAGGGGCATTGAGGAGGAAGCAGGGAAGCAGGGATATCATATCCTGATCGGGCAATCATATGAGCAGGTGGAACGCGAAGTGCATCTTCTGGAAAAAATGGGGAAGGGGGTTGTAGAAGGGCTGCTGATTTCCGTGTCGCTGCAGACAAAAAACTATGAGCATATTCAAAGACTAATCAGGCAAGAGGTACCGCTGGTTTTTTTTGACCGGGTACCTGAGGAGATAAGTGCCGATTCGGTAGTGATTGATGATTATGACGCAGCGTTTCGGGTCACTGAACACATTATACATTCCGGTTGTCGTAATCTGGCTCATTTTGCCGGCCCGAGTCATATCAACATATACCGGGAGCGGTCAAACGGATTTCTGGCTGCCATGAACCAGTATCACCTGGTAATCAACACCGATTGGATGCTGAATAATGTGCTGACGAGGGAGGCCGGGTACAAGGCCATGGAATTTCTCTGGCGGAATAGGAAAAAGCCCGATGCCATTGTGTCGTCGGGTGATTATTCTGCGTTAGGGGCTCTGCTTTGGTGCAAGGAAAACAAAATTAGCATCCCGGGACAAATGTGCATAACCGGCTTTGCCAATGAACCATTTACATCCCTTATTACCCCCGGCATGACCTCTGTTGAACAGCACGGATTTGAAATGGGAAAAAAGGCTGCTTCGCTTCTTCTGGAGCGGGTGCAGGGAAAATATACCGGGAAGGAAGTCCGCAGAGTCATCATTCCGTCTGAAGTGCTGATCAGGGAATCATCGGCCCGTGCAAAAAATGAAATAAAAGAGAAGCAAACGAACCATCACAAGTAAATTCATCGGGTTATGAAAATAGAATATGAAATTCGCTATGCCGTTCATCCGGTTGATTTCAGGAAGTATGATACGGAGCGTCTCCGGAAGGAATTTCTCGTTTCAGGCCTTTTTGTGTCTGATAAAATTAAATTGGTTTATTCGATGTATGACCGGTTCATCGTTGGTGGAGCAATTCCGGCCTCTTCCGCTTTGCTGCTGGAACCGGTCGATGCTTTGAAAGCACCTTTTTTTCTGAGCAGGAGAGAAATCGGAATCATCAATGTCGGGGAAGAAGGTGTTGTGAAAGCAGACGGTAAGGAGTATGTTCTTGGGTTCAAGGAAGCTTTGTATCTGGGGGCAGGTGAACGGAATGTGATTTTTGAAAGCCGGCATCCTTCGAGGCCTGCCAGATTCTATTTCAATTCAGCACCGGCCCATACTTCTTATCCTGACAAACTGATAACCAGAGCCGATGCAGAGGTTACAGATCTGGGTGCACCGGAAACTTCCAATTCCAGAAAGTTGAATAAATTGATAGTCAATAGTATAGTCAAAACCTGTCAGCTTCAGATGGGGTTGACGGAACTTCAGCCGGGAAGCGTATGGAATACCATGCCGCCGCATACCCATGCTCGGCGCATGGAAACGTATTTTTATTTTGAAGTTCCCAAGGGGCAGGCCATTTGTCATTTCATGGGCGAACCCATTGAAACCCGTCATATCTGGATGACCAATGAAGAAGCTGTGCTCTCCCCGCAATGGTCTATTCATTCAGCGGCAGGAACCAGCCATTATTCTTTCATCTGGGGAATGGCCGGAGAGAATCTCGACTATGGAGATATGGACTCAGTACCCCCCGATCAGCTTAAGTAGAGAAACTCTTAAACCACAAGAATATGAATTACCTGGAATTGTTTTCATTGAAAGGGAAAACAGCCCTTGTTACGGGGGGAACTCATGGTCTGGGAATGGCTATCGGAAAAGCCCTGGCAGGGGCTGGTGCCAGGCTTGCTATCAATGATTTGAGTCGTGAAAAGCTTGATCGCGCTGTTCAACAGTATGGTGCCGAAGGAGTGGACGTGCTCTCTTATGTAGCAGATGTTACCAGCGAGCAATCGGTGATAAAAATGCTTGATTCCATTGAAAGAGATCATGGCCCCGTTGATATTTTGGTAAACAATGCAGGGATTATCAAAAGAATTCCTGCATTGGAAATGGAGGTGGAAGATTATGAACAGGTGCTGAAAGTGGATCTGACGGGACCATTTATTGTTTCGAAACATGTCGCCAAACGAATGGTCACCAGGAATTCAGGCGGGAAAATTATCAACATGTGTTCCATGATGAGTGAGTTGGGTCGCAGTACAGTTAGTGCTTATGCTGCAGCCAAAGGTGGACTGAAAATGCTCACCAAAAATCTGGCAACGGAATGGGCCAGGTATAATATCCAGGTGAACGGAATCGGACCGGGTTATTTTGCCACCGAACAAACTGCTCCTATCAGGGTGGACGGACATCCCTTCAATGAGTTTATTATTCATCGCACTCCGGCCGGAAGGTGGGGTTTGCCGGACGATCTGGCCGGAGTAGCTATTTTCCTCGCTTCACCAGCCTCCGATTTCATTACCGGACAAGTTATTTATGTTGATGGAGGAATTCTGGCCACCATTGGTAAGGCCTATTCAGAATCGTATTAGAAGTAAAGGCAAATGATGCACCTTACGGATTCATATTTTCGCCAGGCAAAGAATAACCGGCACAAAATATTTCAGCAGATTGCAACAGTTGGTTTTAGAGACTAAAAAAAGAAATTATGAAATATCTGTCAATTGTCCTTATCGTTTTTTTGGGTGCATGCCAACCCAAAGAGCGAACCATTGAAGTGGTTAATACCCTGCCCGTTAACAGGACGGATGAACCTGTTATTTTGCAGCGTAAGTCGATTGAAAGAGGGTTTCATTCCTCACTGAAAGGAAAACAGATACTCGTTCTTCAAGGCACGGATACAGTTCCTTCACAATGCGACGATATAGACGGGGATGGCATATGGGACGAATGCGTTTTTTTCGTTAATATTCCTCAGTCAGCTACAGTTGAATACAGGTTGATGCCGGTGCGGGAACTTCCCCGGTTCCGTCAGAGAACCAATGTGCGGATGGCCAGGATTATAGAAATGTTCAAAAAGTATGAAGAGCTAAACGAGGCAGAACGCATAAAAGGTACGGATACCAAAGTTACTTCTACCGTTTATCAGTTGGAGGGACCCGGGTGGGAAAACGACAGGGTTGCCTTCAGAAACTATCTGGATGAGCGTAACGGTATGGATATTTTCGGGAAGGTGGTGGATACCATGGCCCTTGACTTTATTGGTCGCGGCGATGATTACCATTCCATGGGACCGTGGGGAATGGATATTCTGAAAGTAGGGAATTCTCTTGGGGCAGGGGGTATTGCTCTTTTGCATGCTGATACACTTGTGCGGGGAGGCATTCCCTCCAGAGGAAAATACCGTCTGATAACGAAAGGTCCGCTGCGTTCACGCTTTGTTTTGTCGTACGAAAACTGGAAGGTGGGTAATGTGATATACGATTTGTACCATACAGTGACAATTCTCGGCGGAACATATGGTTATGAAAGTACAATACAATTGAAAGGTTCAGGAAAAGATACACTGGTTGCCGGAATCGTGAAGCTGCACAGTGATACTTTATATGTGCTGCAGGATAATCCGAAGTTTGTCGTGCTGGCTACTTATGATAAACAGGCTTTCAACGGGGAATACCTGGGGCTTGGTCTGATCGTGCCCCGCGAGGTTTATCTTGGATGGGATACAGCGCCTGAGGAAGGACATGATGTTGTATCAACATATTACGCCAGGCTTCTGGCGGAAAACAGCCGTCCTGTTTCCTTCCGTTTCTATGCCTGTTGGGAACTTTCTGACAAGCGTTTTGCCTCCCGGGAAACATTTCTTGACTATTTGAAGGAAGAGGCAGGTAAGATGGCTTTCCCTCTGCAGGCTGAACTGAAATAGTTATTGCTTTCCTTCTTTTTTGTTAGTCAGGAAAGGTTCCTGACTGTTTTCCTGAAATAGTTTCTATTTTCAGTACCAGAATGATCATCTGATCTAGAATTTTTTCATCGTAAACAAAAGGAGGCGGGGCACCATATTTCGCCATAATCAGGTCGAGTCCTTCTTTCTTCAGCTGAGAATCATTTTCGATGCGAATGGTTCCTGTTCCCATTACCGAACGGTATTTTGTAGTCCATCCGCACGGCTTCCCGGCGGGAATTATTTCAGAAGCATCTTCCATTTCAAAGCTGACTACGGGGTTTTGCTTAATCAGCTCTATTTTTCTTCCCTCTTTTGCGGAGTGGACATAAATGTATCCGTTGCGGTACGCGAAATTTACCGGAACAATATAGGAGTATTTGTCGTCAATGAACCCGAGACGGCAAACGGGGGAAGTATTAAGAATGTGTTCAATTACCGAAATGTCGGTGATGATTTTATCTTTCCGGCGCATGGACCAATATTCTTGTGCAAGATAAAATTTCTCACAGAATATCTCTAACGTCAGGAGGAAAATTCTTCGGCAGGGATCTGATAGTTTTCCCTTATTCTAATGTTATCCTTGTCTCTGAATATGGCCGATTTGACCACTTCAGCAATATCTAGCACCGGACGATCGGACCGTTGTGCAAAAGTTTTTTTACAGAGGGGACAGGATGTTACAATGGTATCGGGATTGTTGATGGTAAGACTTTCCAGGCTGTATTCGGTGATTGCATGACGTTTTTTCTGATTCAGAACGGTATTTCCCAGGCTACCTCCGCAGCAGATACTTTTTTCCTTTTCCGAAGCTGTTGGAAGAAGGTTGCCAGCGAGTCGGAGTATCTGGCGGGGTTCTTCATAAATTCCGCTTCCGCGGCCCAGTTCGCAGGGATCGTGGTACGCAAGGGAAATGTTTTGGCTCCGCAGGCGGATTCGTCCCTGCATCAACAAACGGTGCAGGTATTGTGTGTGGTGCATAACGTTTATGGGCAGGTGGTAATCTTCTCTGAATACTTTGTAGCAGATAGGGCAGGAGGTAACCAGGGTTCGGGCGCCGGAGGATAGTATTTTATCGCGGTTAATCTCCATAAGTTGTTTCGCTTCGGCAATGCGGCCGGCTAATGCAAGAGGCCTTCCGCAGCATATGCTTTCTTCTTTGTCGAGGAAAAGATAATCTTCTCCCGCCTGCTGCAGAATGGTTTCCATGGATTGTGTAACGGCAGGAGTGAGTTGTCCCATACATCCGGCAAAATAAATCACATCGTGGTGGGGAGAGGATGTTGCGGGGATGGTCAGGTGCAGGTTCCCGGAAAGATGTCTTTCATTTCGGGCAATAGCGCGAAGATCGGTTGTCACAATTCCCACCGGACAGGCAATGTTGCAACGGCCACACATCAGGCAATTATCATTGACTTCCTCATCGGGTGTTTTGTAACGGATGTTCCGTATCATATAAACACTCTGGATGTTCTGAATTCCTGCTGCTTCCGACATAGGACAGGGGTCGATGCAGATGCCGCAACGAGAGCAGGAATAGACTTCAATCTCGGAATAGGATGAATAGGAATTTCGGGTATGGATGCCGTAATTCCGAAGAAAGATCAGAACAACTTCGGTGGGAATGTGCATGTAACGGCTGAAAGGCAGAGCAACAAAGAACAAACCGAGGGCAAGAGAGTAAGCCCACCAGGCAGGGTACTCGAACGATTGCAAAGGGATTAAACCGGCCAGTATGTTCCCCAGCGACCCTGTGACGATGCCTCCCGTCTGATAAATTCCGGAAGTAATGCTTTCAGCAAGAAGTCGGAATGGAAAAATGCACCACAGGGAGTAAAGTGCGAGACGGTCGTACCAGAGAAGACGGGTTGTTTTTTTCATACCGAGGGCACGGGAACGTATCCTTTTAAAAAGAGCGAGCGCCACTCCGCTGAGAATGAATACCAAAAGGAAATCCATGATAAACTCAAAGGCTTTGGCTCCGGGAAATCCGGCTGCTTCGGGTTCGAAAAAGCGGAAGAAAATCGGATAATAAGGTGGGTGAATGGTGGCTGGCTTGAAAATCATGGCTTCAACATTGCCCGCAACAATCAGCAGGAACCATCCGAAGGCAAGGCTCATATGCATGTAGCCGAGCAGGGGATTGGTACGGAAGATCTTTCTGTGGAGAAGACTTTCGAGGATGACCTCTTTAACAGATCGCACTGTTTTAGAGGAAATGACGCCTCTCCTTAACATGGTCCGGTCAACACGGTTGAGATGAGAGAGCCATTCGACGGTTTTGTATAAGAACCAGACCAGGAGAAAAGCAAGTCCTGCAGTGAATGGTATGACAAACAGATCGAAACCCATAATCAGTTGATTAGCATGGTACGAAGGAGGGCAAGGATATGGCGGGTGTTGACTCCCCGGGGACAAACAAGGGTGCATTTTCCGCAATACATGCATTTGGTTAGTTCAGAGCGAACCGATTCGGTTTCTCCGCGCCTGACCATAAGCAGGATATGGCGAAAGCTGACAGGTTCGAATTGGGCTGCGGTACAGGTTCCTCCGCAGGAGCCGCACGCCATACATATACGGGATGTTGGTTCTTTTTCTTCCAGCAAACGGGCCAGAGTCCTGTCGTTGGTATCCAGGTTGATGGTATGGTCAGGGTGTAAAGTAAATTGCCAGTTTATCATATTGCATGTTGAGATGAATTGTTAAACCAGGCGGCAATTTCAAGGGCAGCTGCCCGGGCATCGCTGATAGATTCTGAGATGCTACGGGGGCCGGCTGAAGCGCCGGTTACAAATACTCCGGGCACCGGGGTGAGATTGCGCCGCAGATGTTCGTCGGAAGGTTTAATAAACCGGTCATTTCCCAGGGGTAGGTTCAGCATGGTTGCCATACGCCTTGTTCCTTCGGAGGGAACAAAGCCGGTAAGAAGAACCAGCAGGTCAACGGCCATCCGCAAAGGTCGTCCGGCCAGTGTATCTTCCAGCTTGACAATTATCCGCTGGTCAATATCTTCGGCTGCCTCGGAAAGACGTCCGCGGATAAACTGTACACCCCATTTTTCCTGGGCTTCGCGATACAGGTCTTCAAAATAACGGCCGAACATGCGCAGATCCATGTAAAAACAAAATACTTCACAGCCGGGAAGGCTTTCCCTGACGCGCATAGCCTGTTTAACGGCAGTTACACAGCAAACCTTGGAGCAATATTCGTTTCCAACCTTTTCATCACGTGAACCAACACAATGGACAAATCCGACACGCGCAGGCTTTTTCCCTGCCGCGGTGCGAATGGGAATTTTGTTCTGAAACCTTTCTTCCAGCTCAGCCGCTGTTATTACATTGTCGTAAATGCCATATCCGTATTCCTCTTTTTTATGTGCATCAAACAGGTCGAAGCCGGTGGCAACCAGAAGGGCATCAGCAGTCAGTTTTTCTCCGTCAGAAAGGGCCACTTCGAAATGTCCGTTTTGCCTGACAATATTTTTCACTTCTGTCTGCAGTTTAATGGTTGCTTTTTCCTCAACGGCAGGGCATAATTCATTGGTAATTTCATAGGCTGGACGATGATCAGGGAAAAGAAAATCCCATTTGAGAACGTGTCCGCCCAGCTGGTCTTGTTTTTCGATTAGCGTGACCTCGTATCCCATATCGCATAGATGGATGGCCGACTCCATTCCGGCTACGCCTCCGCCAATTACGAGAATATGCTTTCTGGTATGCATAGATGGTTTATCAGCATTTAAGTACTTCCGGCAATTCGGGGCTACCGATGAATTTCCCACCCGATCCTGCATATTTCATGGCCGGATCATAGGGAATGCCCATTTTGTCGAGTAAGGGTTCCACGGCAACCTGATGAAACTGTAATCCAAGATCCCACGGATCAAAGCCTAAAACAAGGCCTGCAACCTCTTCGAATGTGAAAACAGGTATTCCGTAACCATTTTCTCCGTAGGTAATTCCTTCCAGCTCGGCAATGGCATACTGTCCGCGGTCTAAAAACATAGGGCAACCCGGGCAATTGGTAATGATCATGTCGGGTTTGTAAGGAGCCATGGAGTCGAATTTCTTTTTGGTATTGGAAAATGTATAACCCCTGTTGGCCTGAATGAGATATTGCCTGAATCCGAATCCGCAGCAATGTCGGCGCTCAGGGTAATCTACTACTTCTCCACCCCAGGATTCTATCATGCCCACAAGAACATAAGGATATTCAGCACCTCCAACTCCCTTATGCGGGAACATTTTAGCATAGTGGCACCCAATATGCTCAACAACGCGGAGAGGCTGACCAGTATGTCGGTTGATAAGCGGATAAACAGCCTGGGCAGCAATCTGATCACGAAATTTATACAAAATATCGCTAGCATGGGCCACGTTTGCAGGCTTTTTGAATTCCCTGCGGGTGGCTTTCCATAACATTTCCCTCGTTTTTTCTTCCGTTTCGGGAAAATGATGCCAGGTTTCAAGTACTTCGGAATACACTCCAAAAGAGGTGACACACGATACTGCCAGGTTCTCATACCCATTTTCTGTCATTAGAGCAAACTGCCGAGCTACAACCGTCATGGTTGTTTCCAGAGGAACTATATCGGAATGATATGCGATACCAGTGCAAGTAGTGTGAATCGGTTCCTCATAAAGGTCTTTCCCAAGACGATTTTTCATGATTTCAATGAAAGCCTTTTCTGCTCCGGGGAAGAAAGTTTGTCGGACACAGGAACGTACATAAAAATAATGGTCATCGGCAATAGCCTTCTGGTATTCTCTCCACAGTGCTCTTTTCCCTTCAATTTTCATGATCGGTAATGTTTGTTGCTGTTGGTGTTGTATACATGCAGGAAATATTCACTGGTACGGTCTTCCCCTATATCCATTTTCATCTCTGCTGCTTTCTTTGCCGAGAGTTTTTCCACTTTTTCGAAGCGTTCAGTCGCACCTGTGATATCAAAAATGCGTTTGATTTCATCAAGGGTATCTTCGGGGATTTTTCGCAGAGCACCGGGTCCGTCTCCCTGATAATTAGCTCCAATTCGTTTATATACTTCACTCCAGTTTTTCTGAATCCAGTCCCATACAGGTCCCTGTTCCGGATGTAAATCTGTTCCAACTCCTTCAAGATAAAGGCAATATCCATGCTTTACTGACCAGTCACCAACTGTTCTCTTAATGGCCAGTTGCTGGCGTCCTTTTTCTGATTCAATGAAATATCCCAAATCCTGAGATAATCCGCGCAGAGCAGCAATAATAAGCCCGGGGGTATTGCCCCGTGGACAGCGGGTCTTACACGACATACATTCGCCGCAATACCATATGGTATCGCTTTTCAGAAGTTCTTCCAGTTCCTGCTCATCATTCCTTTGAACGGTCATGGCAATTTTCCGGGGATCATAATTATAAAAAGCCGCAGCCGGACAAATGGCTGTACAGGTGCCACAGTTGATGCAGGCCTTCAGCCCTTCAACAAACCGGATATCCTTTTGCAGTCTGTCAAACAAATTTTCCATGAGAAGTGTGGAAAGTTTCTAAATAATCAAAGCTTTATATTTAAAGCAGGAAGCATGTTTTATGATAACCTCCCTAAATAATTTCAAGACAAATGTAGGGCAGGTTTTGATGGCGGTCAATTAAGGGAAAAACGTAAAATGGGGTAGTAAAAAGACGATACGTATAAATACTTACTCATTGTTTCGTGTTTCGTGTTTCTCGCAGGGTAAAGGGATTAGGGAACAGGGTGTTGTCATTAACCTCGGATTGCACGGATGACCAGAGGGTATGCATAGAATGATTAGCAGAAAATCTGTGAAAAGTCTGTGGCTATCTGTGGCCAAGTGTGGTGAATAAAAAAATCAATTAAACCACAGATTGCGCTGATTGCCACAGATTAAACACAGATTAATACAGTTTCCTTTCTGTGAAAAGTCTGTGGCCATCTGTGGTGAATAAAAAAACAATCAAACCACAGATTCACAGATTGAGCACGAATGAATTCAGATTAAACCAGTTAATGATCCGTGTATATCTATGGTTATCTGTGCTTGCATCACTCTTTCTGCCCACACCATATGCATTGTCAACAGCCGGTGGCCGGTGTTTGATATCGTGCAAACAGCATAAAAGACACAGAAAATAATGGTATGAGGGCAGGCAGGGAATCAGAATTCCACGAGTTTATGTTTCAGTGCGTAAATGACAAGATTGGCCGTGTTTTTTGATCCGGTTTTTTCCAGCAGATTGGACCGGTGTTTATCGACGGTTCGCTTGCTGATGTTGAGTTGATCGGCAATTTCCTGGTTGGAATAGCCCTGGCAGATTTTCTGAAGGATTTCAATTTCTCTTTCAGAAAGATGCGTATCGGATGTTGCCGGGAGTTTTCCGGAGCGGATGTTTTTCACAACATTCAGAAGCAGGTCCTGGGAAAAATATGTGCCACCTTCGTAAACAGCCCTGATGGCAGCAAGCACCTCACTGATGTCCGAGTTTTTCAGAATAAACCCTTTGGCTCCTGCATCGATCATTTTTACATAATATTCTTCTTCTCCATACATTGAAAGGGTAATGATTCGAAGATGAGGGATGAGTTTAATGGCCTGTGCAGCCGTTTCGATTCCGTTCATTCCGGGCATTTCAATATCCATAAGGGTTACGTCAGGTATGGTTTTTTCCAGCATCCGGAGGTATTCACGGCCATTTTCTGCTTCGGCAATTACCTGCACTTCGGATGAAGCATTAAGCAGGAGCCGAAGCCCGTTACGAAACAGGGTGTGATCATCAACTATGCAAACCGAGATGGGAGACATGGACATAATAAATTTCTATACAATGATATAAATTTTATTGTTTCGTGTTCCGGCTAATTCTTTCGTGTTTCGTGTTCCATGTTTCGGGCTGGGAGCAGTTGGGTCCGGGTCGTTGATGGTCCGGTGGTACAGCTATTCGTTTTTTTCTTTTATTTTGGTAATGATGAGATGGTATGAATTTTTGTGATAGTTCGAAGGGAAACAGATTTGCTTTTATCTTTTGCCAGGCTTAGTTAGTGACGGAATCTTTTTTTGTTCCTGGAACAAATAATCCCTCGGGGTTTGATCCCATAAGGGCGGAGGAGAGAAGGGAAGGAGTAGCCGGCGCCAGGAGTTGGATCTGGTTGTTTGTAAGCAAAGGGTAATGAGGAACCAAATTAAGGTATTGTCCTATACTGTCGAGATCTTTATCTGTTGTTCTCCAGTTCAGATAATCAAATCGGTGCAGGTTGACAGGCCGTGAATAGGTACGGAGCGATTTAAATCCGTTGGTATTGAAGTAGAAATCAAAATAAGACATAACCAATTCACGGAGACTTCGGTAAACTGGTTCGCGGTAACGCAGGGTTGTAAAATTCGATTTGGCAACGGCACCCCAGCAATTGTAGATTTTGTACACTGCAATTACGTGGTCGTCATCATCTTCGGCAATCATATCGAGGATGAGTGGCTGAAATCCGGCCTGTTCGAGGCAGGCTGCAGCAAACATGGCACCTTCAAAGCAATGGGCTTCCTTAAGCTGATAAACAAGCAGGGGTGAACGGGTACATTTACTGGCATTGTACTTTGTGGAATCAAGGTACTCCTGAATCTTTTCAGGTTTTTTGAGAGCCGTGGGAATTCCAGGCAGGAATATGTTTTCCGTCATAGAAGAACGCGTATAATAAATTTTGAGCCGGATTCGGGAGAACTTTCTGCTTCGAGAGTTCCCCTCACGGAACGCAATCGGGACACCATATTGGAAATACCGGTTCCTTTAACAGGTCCATGGATAACTTCCGGCACATCGAAGCCTTTACCATCATCACTGTACGTGAGGATGAGTACATTTCCCTGTCGGGTAAGCTGCATCTCGATATTTGCTGCTTGCGCATGCTTTAGGGTATTGTTGATTAATTCTCCCGCCACACGGTAGAGAACAACTTCAACCTCCTCATGGAAGCGCACACCAAATAAATCGGAATCGAAACGGATAACCGGAATACCCGGGCCGGTGATACGGTTGGTCAGGTCTTTGATGGCACTGGCCAGACCAAAATTGACCAGCATGTGCGGACTCAGGTTGTTGGAAATTTCCTTTATGCTCCGAAGAGCTTCTGTTATTAGATGATCGGTATTTCGCAGAATTTCTTTCCTTTTGTCGTCCTGTTCCATTGCTGTAAGGCTTGAAACCGACATTTTTACTGCCGAAAGCAGTGGGCCCAGGTCGTCGTGCAGATCTTTGGCAAAACGCTTCCGTTCATTCTCTTCGGTCTGTATGACCGCCTTCAGAACCCTTTTTTCCGCTTCTCTTCTGGTTTCTTCCACCTTGCGTATAAAATTGAATATACGCCGGATGAGGATGACTCCTATGGTAAAACAAAGGGAAGTAACAAATCCTATCCATGTTATAACCGACGCGGTATTGAAAGGAATTTTTTCATAAAAGAAAGGAATCATGTCAATCAGTCTGGAAACAAGCATTAGGAGAAATCCTGCACTAATAAGAATCCAGGAAAGGTTGTATTTGGTAACCCTTGTAAGCCGGATGGCAAGGACGGCAGCTACCAGTTGCAGTGCCATGGAAAGGATGAGGGCTATTTGGGTAATCAGCATAAATTCGGTTATTTTTCAATGTTTAATAGAAAGCAACGGAATTGTCACCCCGACGATCGCCTACTCCTTCGAAGGTACCATCGGCATGTACCATAATGGCATTAACGCTGCCCAATGCCCTGGCTTCGCTGATGTGGTGCCCTTTCTTTTTCAGTTCGTCCAATGTTTTTTGAGGGAAGCCTTTTTCCATCAGAATCTGGTCGGGCATCCACTGGTGATGAAAACGGGGAGCAAAAACCGCATCTTTCAGCGGCATACCGAAATCAATGACGTTCACAATTACCTGTAGCACGGTGGTTGGGATGGTGGTGCCACCCGGAGAGCCCAGAATAAGGAACGGTTTGTTTTCGGAAAGAACTATGGTTGGCGACATGCTACTCAGCATGCGCTTGCCGGGTTCTATGGCGTTGGCTTTTCCTCCAAGGGCACCGTATGCATTGGGGGATCCAGGTTTTGTGCTGAAATCATCCATTTCGTTGTTGAGCAGGAACCCCATGCCGGGTACTACGGCAAAACATCCGTATGATCCGTTCAGTGTTGTAGTAACCGCTACAGCATTTCCATCGGCATCAATAACTGAGAAATGGGTTGTTTCAGTTGGTTCATCGGCAAGAGAATAACTGACCAGGGTAGAAGGAGTTGCTTTTTCCCATGAAAAATTCTCCATGCGTTTTTTCAGATATACCGGGTCGTTGAGCAGGGCTGACGGATCGGGTACGAAATCAGGATCACCAAGGTAGCGGGCTCTGTCAGCGTACGAGCGCCTTTCGGCCTCAGCCATAAGGTGGATGGCAGCCGGTGAGGCAAATCCGTAATTTCTTACCGGATACCATGAAAGTATGGAAAGAACCTGCCGGAGAATCATGCTTCCGCTGGAAGGAAGAGGCATGGTAATTACTGTATATCCGCGGTAAGAAAATGTATCGGGTTTTCGCTCCACAGTCCGGTAATTTTTCAGATCTTCCCGGGTAATGATTCCTCCTCCCTGTTTCATGAGGTGCACTATAGCATGGGCAACAGAGCCGGAATAAAAACTGTCTCTGCCTCCGTCTCTTATCTTTTCGAGTGTTCTGGCCAGATCGGGTTGCCGGAGAATGTCTCCCTCTTTCCATGGTACATCTTTGACAAAGGCAACAGGATATTTGTTGTACCTCAGGAAATTTTCGCGGTTTAGGTTCAGGCTCACGGCTTCCCTGTCGGTAATCCGAAAACCTTTTTGTGCCAGATCAATAGCGGGTGCAATCAGTTCTTTCAAAGGAAGTCTGGCGAAAGAAAGAGAAGCAAAAATACCATCGACAGTGCCCGGAACGCCTGAGGCAAGTGGACCTTTCAGCGACAGCCAGGGGACCGGATTACCGGCTGTGTCGAGAAACATATCCCGTGTTGCAGCCGCGGGAGCTGTTTCCCTGAAATCCAGGGCCAGGTTCCTACCATCCGAAAAACGAACCACCAGAAAACCTCCTCCCCCCAGATTGCCTGCCTGTGGATAAACCACCGCCAGGGCAAACTGAACGGCAATTGCTGCATCAACAGCATTTCCTCCTTTTTGCAGAATCGCTATTCCTGCTTCACTTGCCAGCGGATGGGCTGACACAACAATACCTTTTCTGCCACTCCCTTCCTTTACAATACGATACGAAACCGGGTTCTGTGCTGTCAGGCAGAATGAAATCAGGTATAGAATAAGAAGAACTGAAATATGGTTTTTCATACTTCAAATATAGTATTATATACAAATCGTTCATTTTCGAACACCCTTTGTTGCATTATCGTTCACATATGGCGCTATAATCAAGAGAGAATAAGTTTGTAATATACTAATAATCAGAATTATGTATTTTTTGGCACATCATATGTTACATTGATTATGACCATGATAAAAAACCCTAATCAGGAGGAAATAAAATGAAGACTCTTGCAACTACCGTCCGCCCCGCTGCCCTTACCCTTGCCTTTATTGTGGCAGCTTTTCTGTTACCTTCCCAGCTAACGGGACAGTATGAACTGAGCTCACAAAAACCTGTTCGCCTTGAATATTCAGCACGGAATGTTATCAATATACCTGAGATAAAGCCGATGCAGTTGTCCATGCTTTTTTCACTGGCACGCATTTGCCTGCCTTTCAGTACAGATCAGGACGAGCTTTTCTATTCCGGAAACCTCAAACCTATTGCTCCGAAAGTTTTTTTCTGCTCCGGAAATACTTCGGCTGATTATTTACCAACCGGCATTCTGAAGAGCCCGACTACTCCCGTTGGAACGCGGCTTGCAGGCGTGACGGATGCAATGAATGTCGCCTCTGAAGCTGCCTTTTTCGGACCAGCCGAAGCAATGGGAAGCAGGATGCTTTCGTCATCTGATTGGAATAAAACCATGACGGAGATAGAATATGAAGTTGAAAACTGGATGCTGAATGAATCATCCTGGATGGAAACTTCATCGGAAACCGCTGAGCCTGTTGAAAACTGGATGCTGAATGCGGCTGACTGGACAGATGTGGTCCCGGAACCGCTGGAAAATATTGAAAGCTGGATGCTGGATGCCACCAACTGGACAGAAGTTGTCGCCGATCCGGTTGAAAACGTTGAGAGCTGGATGCTGAATGATCTGACCTGGGATCTGGCAACTTCTGAGGTTGATCAAGGGGTGGAAAGCTGGATGAATGACGATACAACCTGGGCTTCCGGTGATTTCAGCGCAGAAGAAGAACCGTCAGTTGAAGCATGGATGCTGAATACAGAAAGCTGGAATGTATATTTAACCGCCGGAATCCAATAAAAGACAATACCCCTTATAGCGGATTATTCCGTCCATCCCGTCCCGCCAGTTACCAATTCACCCAGGGACGGGATTTTTTTATCTTTCAACTGGGTTCGTTTTCTTCATTTTCAGGGAGTGAATATCCGGCAATTTCTTTGGGAATTTCTTTTTTAGGCCGTGCGCCAAGCTGTTGAATTTTGAGGGCACGGTTCAGGAGGCTTCCTTTTCCGGTAGCAAGTTTTTTCATTGACTCTTCCCATGCATGGTGCGCATCGTCAATCTTTTTGCCGATATCTTTCAGATCTTCCAGAAATCCGGAGAATTTATCGAGCAGGTCGCTGCTCTGCCTTGCAATTTCCTGTGCATTACGGTTCTGATATTCGATGCGCCACATGCTCTCGATCAGTTTCAGGGCGGCCAGGAGGTTGGTCGGGCTCATGAGCAGTACTTTCCTCTGGTAGGCATACTGCCATAGATCAGGATCCTGCTGAAGTGCAAGGTAATAACCGGGTTCAACCGGCATGAACATCATAACAAAATCAAGGGAGTTGAGCTGATAAAGTGACTGGTAGTCTTTCCGGCTAAGTTCCAGAATATGTTTCTTCACCGAATCGAGGTGTTCCCTGATGGCCTGCTGACGGGAATCCTCGTCATCGGCTGCGACGTATTTTTCATAAGCCACGAGGGAAACCTTGGAATCAATCACAACATTGCGCCCGCCCGGGTACCGCACAATAACGTCGGGAATCAGTGTAGTGCCTTGTTCGTCGGCCATCCTTTCCTGTACGGTATATTCACGGTTGCGGGTTAGACCAGAATTTTCCAGAAGTTTTTCAAGAATGAATTCTCCCCAGGTTCCCTGGGTCTTCGTATCTCCCTTCAGAGCCCTTGTAAGACTGCGTGCTTCGTCGCTCAGCTGTTGATTCATCTGCACAAGACGTTCGATTTCCTTACCAAGATGAAAGCGTTGTTCCCGTTCGGTTCCGTAAGCTTTTTCCACCTGATCACGGAATTCTCTGATTTTCTCCGAAAGAGGGTTCAGCAAGCCTTCAAGCTGTGTACGGTTTTGTTCGGTAAAGGTCTTTGTTTTTTCCTCAAGGATTCGGTTGGCAAGGTTTTCAAATTCAACTGACAACCGTTTCTGTACTTCTTCCAGTTCACTCTTTTGACGGGTAAGCTGTTCCTGCAGGTTTCTAAGGTCGGTTTCTGCTGACGAATATTTGGCCTGTAAATCAAGTAATTGTGCGTCTTTCTCGGCTGACTTCTGTCGTTCTCCGGCTAGCATTTCCTCAAGAAAATGGCTTTTTTCCGCAACAGCCGAAAGCTTTTCTTTCTGAATCATGCGGAAAATGAGCCAGGCGGCGAATCCTCCTGTAATCAGTCCTGCAACAAAAAGCACAATGTCCATGGTTTTTTTTTAAGAATTTAAAATGTAAAGGTAGAAAACCTGCCCCTGATTATGCAGCACGACTCTTTATTACATCGGGACAATGTAAATTTTTTGTCCGAGAAACCGTTCAATCCGTTCGAATTTTCTCCTTTCGGCTTTATTGACAAAGGTGATGGCCAGTCCGTCAGCATCTGCACGGGCGGTACGTCCGATGCGGTGAATATAGTCTTCGGGATCGGAAGGAACATGGTAGTTGATGACCAGTTCGATTCCGTCTATATCGATACCACGGGAAAGAATGTCTGTTGCCACAAGAATCTGGAATTTTCGGTTCCTGAAATCGCGCATGATTTCTTCCCTTAGCGGCTGGTCGAGATCTGACTGGATTCCGCGCACCTGAAATCCGTCTTTTTGCAGTTCTTTTTCAACCTGCCTGACGTCTTTTTTTGTCGAACAGAAAATGAGGACACTCCGCAGATTTTTACCTTTCAGCAACCGGCCGATAAGGTGGATCTTTTCCGCATCGTCGGTAAAATAGGCTGCCTGAGTAATGTTTTCAGCCGGGCGGGAGATAGCAATGCTCACTTCAAAAGGATTTTTCATGATTTTTTTTGCCAGCTGCCTGATTGGGGCGGGCATGGTGGCCGAAAGAAGGATAGTCTGTCGCTCTGTCGGCAAAAGAGAAATAATGCGCATGATGTCATCAAAAAAGCCCATATCGAGCATCTTGTCGGCTTCATCGAGCACAAGATATTTCAGATGGCTGAAATCAACGTATCCGAGGGCCAGATGTGACAAGAGCCGACCCGGCGTGGCAATCACAAAATCCACACCTTCGGTAAGAGCCTTCTTTTGATAATCCCAGCCCACCGAATCTCCCCCTCCGTAAACAGTTACCGACACAGCCCCGGCAAAATAGGCAAAACCCTGAAACTGCTGGTCAATCTGAACAGCCAGTTCCCGGGTAGGCACGAGAACCAGGCAGGCCGTTCCTTTGCCAATCTGGTCGCGGGAGATCATGTTCTGCAATATGGGAAGCAGATAGGCTGCTGTTTTACCAGTTCCTGTCTGTGCGCAGGCAATTATATCTTTTCCCTCAAGCGCCGGTGGAATGGTTGCTTTCTGTACAGGGGTCGGTTCCCTGAACCCCATGGCATCAACTGCTTCCAGTAAGGGGTTTGAAAAATGAAATTCTGAAAAATCCAATTGACTTACTAATTAATGATTAATTTTGACACCTGTTTATGAAATACCGGTATATTTTTTTTGATCTTGACCGCACACTGTGGGACTATGAGGCCAATTCGCGCGAGACGCTTCTGAATCTGTTCTATCAATATCATCTGCAGAACAGGGTCGAACCGGAACAGTTTCTGGCAGAGTTCAATCGACACAACGAAGTGCTTTGGGAGCAGTATCGTGACGGAGAAGTTACCAAGGAAACGCTTCGTTATGAGAGGATGCGTCGTACATTCACAGCTTTCGGTATTACGGATAACCAGCTCGCCGACAGCTTCAGTGATGCTTTTATCAGCAATCTGCCTCTTCAGAAACAGCTTTTTCCTGATGCAAAGGAGGTTCTCGAATATCTTCACCGGAAGTACAATTTATATATTCTTTCGAACGGGTTTAAGGAAACACAGCTGGCAAAGATAGAACATTCAGGCCTTAGTCCATATTTCAGGCATATATTTACTTCGGATGAACTTGGAACTACCAAACCAGGCAGGGAATTTTTCCACCTGGCGGTTTCGTTTCTGAATGCCCGCAAAGAGCAATGCCTGATGGTAGGGGATGATCCCATTGCCGATATTACGGGAGCAGCTGATTACGGCATTGACCAGGTTTATTTCAATCCTGACCGTATTCCGCATGCCATGAAACCTACCCATGAAATACATGCCCTTGCTCAACTGAAAGATTTGCTGTGATTTAGAAAGGGGTTTCCTGATCAAATGAGTCGTTTCGACCGAGTGTAAATTTCCCTTCATAGCGTTCATCCACATCCTGGTTCATACGGGATCCGATGGTGACAGTTTTTCCTGAAAGGGTGGCGTCAATGGGAGCAAAAGAATCCAGGTCTTCAAACCGTGCCAGGTCATCGCGGAAGCGCAACTGGAGATCAGCTGTAGGTCCGTTTCTGTGCTTGGCGACAATGATTTCAGCTATTCCCTTGGTGGAATTTCCATCAAGGTCTTCAAACAGGCCGTACTTTTCGGGCCGGTGAATGAAGATGACGATATCGGCATCCTGTTCAATAGCTCCTGATTCCCTGAGGTCTGATAGTTGCGGTCGTTTGGTCCCCGAGCGTGTTTCCACCGAACGGTTCAATTGGGAGAGCGCAATAACCGGCACATCCAGCTCTTTGGCAAGTGCTTTCAGCGATCGGGAAATCATGCTTACCTCCTGTTCCCTGCTTCCCTTGGCATCGACGGGAGCCGTCATCAGTTGCAGGTAGTCAACTATCACCACCTGAATCTGGTGCTGTACTACAAGACGCCGACATTTTGCCCTGAGTTCATAAATGCTGATGGCCGGGGTGTCATCAATGTAAAGGGGGGCATGCACAAGGTCACGTATGCCTGCATCGAGCTGTTTCCATTCTTCTTCAGTGAGTTTGCCGTTTTTTATCCGCTCGGAGGGCAGTTCCGTTTCGCTGACAATCATACGGTTCACCAGCTGAACCGATGACATTTCGAGAGAGAAAATGGCAACCGGGATTTTGTGTTCCACTGCCATATTACGGGCCATGGACAGAACAAAAGCGGTTTTCCCCATTGATGGCCGGGCAGCAATAATGATCAGGTCAGACCGTTGCCAGCCTGATGTGATCCTGTCCAGTTTTGTGAATCCGGAAGGAACCCCGCTCAGATTGTCTGACCTTTTGCTGGCGTCTTCAATCCTTCGGATGGCTTCTTTGAGAATGGTATTTACCGGCAACGATTCTTTTTTAATATTCCCGGTGGCAATTTCAAAGAGTTCTTTTTCTGAGAACTCCAGAAGATCGTTTACGTCAATTGACTCATCGTAGGCCTGTTTCTGAATTTCGGAAGATACCCTGATCAGTTCTCTCTGAATGTACTTCTGGGCAACAATGCGGGCATGGTATTCAATATGTGCTGCCGATGCAATACGGGAAGTAAGCTGGCTGATGTAAGCCGGACCTCCTGCTTCATCGAGTTGCTTGTTAGCCCGCAGTTGCTCGGTAACTGTAAGAATATCTATGGGTTTTTCAGCCATCGACAGATCGAGGATTGCCTGAAAAATTTTCTGGTGAGCTTCCTTGTAGAAGCTTTCCGGCTTCAAAATGTCGATAACGGAAAGCAATGCATTCTTTTCGAGCATAATGGCTCCAAGAACTGCTTCCTCAAGCTCAATTGCCTGAGGTGGCATTTTCGAATAATCAACAGATACCGGGTCCTGTTTGGGAACTGGTTTACGGGCTGTCCTGGCTGGCATAATGTTGCTGTTTTCAACGCAAAGGTAGGAAAAGAAGCCCGCCAAATTTCACAAATAGGAAAAGATATTTTTAAAAAAAATATTACCATAATATGAACAGGCTGTTGGTAACTTTTTGCCGAATCAGCATAAGTTCTGAACCAACAGCCTGTTTAATTTTTTAACTAGCCTATCGGCCTGTTGTCAGCGAATTACGATAAACGGAATTCTCACTGTTTCTTTCCTGAAGACCATTTGTAACTGCCATACTCCCGAAGGAAGGTTTGAAATATCGATGATTCTGCTGCCGGAGTTATCGGATACATCCTGGAAAACCACCCTTCCGGAAAGATCAAGAACTGAAATGCGTTGCAAACCTGCTTCCGAAGGCCATTGAGCCGTCAGATAATCTGCGGCAGGATTGGGGTATAGTCTGCATTGACGGGCCAGAGCAGACGGTACACCAACCGTGTTGATAACAACATCCCTGCATTGGGTCCATTCACCGCAGTTTGTTGTAACGGTGAGACAAACATTGTAGGTACCGTCATTAAGATAGGTGTGCTCCGGATTTTGTTCATCTGAGGATTGGCCGTCTCCGAAGTTCCATGTATAGGAACCCTGTGAAGACTGGTTGGAGAAAGTTACTGTCTTGTGGGTTATTTCGAATTGGAATGAAGCGGAATCTTCCGAAGGTTCTGTAACCTGAACGGTGAAGTCAGTGCCGCATCCATGATTATCTGTTACCGTAACGGAATAGGATCCTGCCGAAAGGTTTTCACGATTTTGTGTAATGGCGTTGTCGTTCCATGCAAAAGAATACGGCTGCGTTCCACCGCTGACAAGAAGACTAACCGCACCATCGTTCCCTCCGTAACAGGAAACATCCGTAACATTAGCATGAATGGCAAGTGGTTCCGGTTGCTGAACGATAAATGTATCCGTTTCGGTACAGTTATTCTGGTCGGTAGCGGTAACAATATAATTTCCCGCGCTTAGATTTGTCAGGGTATCTTCGGTACTACCACTATCCCACAAGAAATTGAAAGGAGCAATACCTCCTGTTGCACTGACGATCAGGCTTCCGTCCGATGTTCCATTACAGGATGGTTCCGTGATCTCAGCGTGCAAAATTATTTTCTCAGGTTCGTTGACGTGTAGCGTGTCATACGCTGTACAGCCATGGTCATCTGTAACAACAACGGTATAGGTACCCGGTTGATCAGCCACTGAAACACTATCAGTTCCGCCGTTTGACCATTGGAATCGGTAAGGCATTGTTCCTCCCTCTGCATGAACCGAAACTTCACCGTTGCCAGCTCCGAAGCATGAAATATCTTTGACGCTGTCAGCAAGAGTGAGTGGTGCCGGCTCGTTAACGGTAATGTATTTCTGAATGACACATTGGGTAAAGTCGAAAATTCTTACCCAGTAATTGCCTGCCGTAATATCAGAGATGACAGGATTTGGGGAACCTGTGCTCCACAGGATTCCTACCGGTTGAGTGCCTCCTGTATATTCAACCTTCAGCTCTCCGTCAGAAGATCCGTTGCAGAGAGGTTCTGTTTTGAATACTTCAGCATAGAAAGGAATTTTGAAAAAAGAGCCCCCGTCCCAGTTAGTACATATGGAAGTGTTCGGGTCCGTATGTAACATATCGAACAATTGTATCGGAGGATACAATTGGCCGGGACTTCCCGAAAAATACTGTGCATCGGCCGGACTCAGAGCATACATTTGAACCAGAAGCCTGAATGTCTGGCTGTATTCTGACACTCTGGCGAGAAGGTATCCCCCTATCATCCTGAACTGCATATCTCCCGGCATGTCAACGGAAATGATCATTTGAACAGGAACTGGATTGGTTACCCAAACATTGGATGTATTCAGGTATTTATAGTTGGTGGTCCCTCTAAACACCAGATGTCTAGAATCAGAGGAAGCCGGATCATAAATAAGATCCGACATCCCGCTGCAGTTCGAATTTGGCGGAGCATTGTTTGCCCCGTTGATGACCCCGAAAAGCGTGTCGTTTACACCCCAGTAAATACAGGAAGAATCATATTCCCAATAAGGAAAGGTCGGATCAGTATACTTAAAAGTCGTGGCAGTTATACCAATTGATCTCGGATCAGTGGGCCATACCTCCAATATGGTTCCTTCCGGAGGTGAAACCTTTACAGGTTGTGAGAACCCATTGGCAAAAATCATTGTAAGGAACGCCAATGTAAAGAAGCTGGTAATTTTTCTTTTCATAGGGGGAAGTTATTGGTTATGCACTATTTCCTGAGTAAATCCTGAGCCATCCTCCGGCGTCCAGACCCTGAGCAGATACATTCCACGGGAAAGGGAACTGCCTGTTACCCTCACCGTATTTCTTCCATGTGAAATGGTTCTTTCTGAGAAAAGTTTCCGGCCCGTTATCTCATACAACTCAATTACCATGGTTTTTCCTTCGCTTTCAGGCCAGTCAATATGAATGATATCACGGAAAGGATTTGGGTAAATCACGTTCTTTCCCCGGGCCTTATTGTTGTTTATCTTAAGAGCCGGAGTGTCAAAAGAGAGAGCATCAACGAAGACTCTTGTATTCACTGATGGCTTGCTATTAAAGGAAAAACCTATAAAACTGCTGTCGGGAATAACGTCCTGGGTCACATACCAGATAGGTATTTCGAGCTGTTGGTAGGGTTCGATCGGTTCCGTCAGTGAATAAAATCCCTCACCTACCGTTGTTCCGTTAAGAAACATGGAAATGCTTACAAAAAGTGTGTCATTGCCATTTGGTTCAAATCCGATATATCCATACAGGGCATTATGTCTTCCAGAGACAGGGAAAGACGGTCTCACAGATTTAAAGGGACTGGTAGACAGGAAGATCTGATTGTATCCTTCATGCGGGAGATTACGAAAATCCAAGGCATAAGAACCATCGAAGGCGTTTTCGGATATGTGTATGGGAGATTCACTCTGAAGAATTTTATTGTCTTCCCCCGGGTACCATCCTTTCGGAATGTGCCGTATTACCTGTTTCCATTGTTCAAAATCGCTGTTAAAAAGGGTGGCTGTTGTGTGCATAAAGAAGATGTCATCAATCAAAATAACACTCGAAGGATCTATTTTACCCGCAAATACATCGGTTGAAGCGATACCGACAATGATACTGTCGCTTTCTTCAAGGATCTGATAGGGTATTCGGAATTTACGGGTAACGAACTGGCCTCCGGAACTTCCACCTATTTTGAAAATGCCCTGTGCCACGGGAGTACCCTCTTTTTTCAGCAGAAGAAGTACAAATGCACTGTCACCGTATGCAATTTCGTATTTTACCTTTATCCCAATGGTGTCGGGTTGCCCGGCAAAAGGAACGCCCCCTTCGAAATTCCCGTTGTTCAGGTTTCCGATAAGAACTACTCCAGGTTCATTGTCCTTTGCCTGTAACTTTGCAGCTGTTGTACCATTTTCACCTTCAACTTTTTCTACTGAACCGACCGTCATCCATTGTTCAGGTGTTTCGGAGACAAGAGTATCCCATAACTCGAAACTCCAGTTGGGAATATCGGTTCCGGCAAAAAAGGAAAGGGTCTGGCTTGTGCTTGTCCCGTCTTTGTTTTCAGCCTGTACCCTGAAGACATAAAATGCATTAGGATCAAGGCCGGTTAGCGTAACACTAACATTTTGCCAATCAACCCCGGAAAGCATTTCCGGAACGGAGGAATGGATGTTTTCATCGGGTGTGTCTTTCCCATAACCAAAATATACGTGGGTTGGAAGTCCGTTTGGATTAACCTGAGCCTTTAGCTTTATTTTCCCGGGGCTGATCAGTTGTGCTTTCAGGGAACCTATCACCGGGATGTGTAAAGAAGAATCGGCGTAAACAAGCACCTTTCCGTCAGAACCTGCCGCAACCCCTGCCAAGCGATTCAGGAAGCCGGTTGCCTGAAGATTTCGTTCGTCATTCAGGCTGGAAGGTAAACCAAGAGGAACCCAGGTGAGCCCTCCATCCGTGGTTTTGAGAAAAGTTCCCAGGTTTCCCACAGCATAACCATCTGTTGTGCTTGCAAGACAAATATCGTTCAGTATAGGAGCCAGGCTGTCGTGAACCACCTCCCAGGTATGTCCTCCGTCAGTAGTACGAATGATCGTCTGTATGGCTTCATTGGAAGGATGACCTCCTGCAGCAAAACCCGTTAACCGATCCTTGAAGTACAAAGCATTCCAATCCCTCCCTTGTACAGAGGAAGGAACGGATGGAGATTCCCAGGAAAGACCTCCGTCAAATGTCAGAAGAAGTATTCCTTTCTCTCCGGCAATAAGGCCTTCTTTGGAATTGAAAAACCAACAGGTTTTATAAATCTGACCTTTTTCGTTGATGCGCACATTCCAGTTATTCCCGCCATCAAATGTAACAGCAAAGGTGTGCAAAGTGTCGGCACCGTATTGTCCACCGGCAATAAATCCTGTGTCTTCTGAAGTAAAAAAGACGCTGTGGAAGTTTCTTAATGCAATATCCTGTGGCAAGCTGAGCACCGACCATGTATCTCCTCCCGTGCTTGTTTTCATTACCAACCCGTTGTCTCCTGCTGCAAAACCTATGGAAGGAGAAGGGCAAGACAATGCTCTTAACCAGGGGCTATTCGGTGAATCCATCACGATGTTCCACGTTCTGCCCGAATCTTGCGAAATATAAATTCCTGTAATGGCATCGTTGGTTTCATGTCCTCCGACAGCAATCAGCCGGTTACCGGCGAAAACAAGATCATTAACTGA
The DNA here is from genome assembly GCA_029571215.1 of Bacteroidota bacterium. GTDB lineage: Bacteria > Bacteroidota > Bacteroidia > Bacteroidales > JAAYUG01 > JAAYUG01. The sequence goes on along the minus strand of JAKPTE010000002.1, from coordinate 19,829 downwards.
ACGAAACCTTGGTAAGTTTGATAATTTCCATTGGCCAAGGATTGTAAAGGATACCGCAATGAATAAAAAAGAAAGCCCTAGTTTTTTCATGTACATAAAAAATAAACGGATAAAAGATTTTACCGTAAGACCAACCTGATTGTTCTTCAAAATTAGAACAATTTTTAGATATTTTCATTTTATCTAAATAGTTATTTTTGTTCCATGGTTGATTTTCCCAATGCCAAAATAAACCTTGGATTACGGGTTACCGGAAGGCGAACGGATGGTTACCATGAAATCCAGACATTGTTTTTTCCTGTTGGTATAAGCGATGTGCTGGAGATTATTCCCAACCATTCAGAAGGCACACATATTAAAGTTTCCGGCCTGGTACCGGAAGGAGATCCAAAGGACAATCTTTGCGTAAAGGCATGGGAGGTACTCCATGTGGAGAAGGGAATACAGGGAGCTGACATATATCTTCATAAGAGAATTCCGAGCGGTGCCGGGTTGGGAGGGGGGTCTTCCGACGCAGCTTTTACTCTGATGATGCTTGACAGGCTTTTTGGTCTGTCGCTCAGCGTTGAGGAGTTGAAAGAATATGCATTAAGGCTCGGCAGCGATTGCCCGTTCTTTCTTCACAACCGTCCAATGGCGGCAAAAGGGAGAGGAGAAATTCTTTCTCCGGTACCTATTGATTTATCCGGCTACTATCTGGTTCTTGTAATTCCGCCGGTGCATGTTTCTACCAGGGAAGCCTATGCACAGATTACCCCTCATGAACCTTCCGAACCACTTGAGGTAACTATTCTCAGGGATTTAAGATTATGGAAGGAGTATCTCGTGAACGATTTCGAAGAATCTGTCTTCAGAACATACCCTCTTCTTGCTGAAATTAAAGGCCGGTTGTACAAGGCAGGAGCAGTATATGCCTCCCTGTCAGGCAGCGGTTCTGCTCTGTATGCCATATTTGCTGACAAACCTGATGTGCATGAAGTTTCAGACGGCAATCGAATATTTATTGAAAAAATCGGCAGTATGTTTCGGTGAAACTGTATGCTTTTTCATTGCATTAAAACGGTTCTGAGGTTTTTTTACCGTAAACCTGAATGGACAGGATTCGATAATATGCCTCATTCGCCTGCTGTTTTTGTGGCCAATCATAATCTGTCATACGGACCGGTAATTTTTTTTCTCTATAAACCGTTTCCTGCATATCCCTGGGTGATTGCTCCTGTTACACAGTTCAGGGAATGCAGGGCATACATAAGGAAAGACTTCATTGAAAAGGAACTCGGGATACATGGTTTTTTTGGAATATTGCTGGCATTTCTCATTTCTTTTGCCTGTGTATGGATCATGAGAAAAGTTCATGCTGTTCCGGTGTATTCCAACAGCCGGAAGATATGCCTTACCATGCAGCAAAGCCTTAAAGAACTTATTGAGGGGAATAATCTGGTAATATTTGTTGAACGAAGAGATGATCAGAATTATAAACCCGATTCAGGATTTCTTGAGCTTATGGATTCCTATTACCAGGCTACCGGTAGGTGTTTGCCGGTATATATCTTTAAAATATCCCACCGCACAGTAAAACTGGTGGAATCATTCCATGGAATTTCCGGACATGCTATCATCAGAGAGCGTGTCATCAGCCTCTTACGGGAAATCAATGAAGGATAAGTCTGATCGCTTTCCGCTCACTCATCATTTCCTATGGGAAAAAGGTACCTTTCCCATCATTTCAATTTCAATGTTTCTGTTTTATTGAGATAAAATGAGTAATTTCGTTTATATTAATTGAATTTATAGAAAAAATGGCATCTGAAAGCGGGAGACAAAGGAAGCATCCGAAGGATAATCATGGTTTGTCCTCTGACTTTTTTCAGAGGGTTCTTGCGGAAAGCGTAAACGAAATATATGTTTTTGATGCGGACACATGGCGTTTTTTATTGGTCAACGATTCAGCCAGGAAGAATTTGGGCTTTAGCGCGAAGGAACTGGTACAAATGACACCACTCGATATCAAACCTGAACTTACAGAACAAATGTTCAGGGAAATTCTGGCACCATTATATAACGGGAAAAAGCAAAAGGTAATATTTGAGACTGTCCATCTCCGTAAGAATAAAACCAGATATCCGGTGGAAGTGCATCTTCAGATGATCCATGAAGGGGAGAAAAAATTGTTTGCCGCAATAATTCTTGATATTACGGAAAGAAAACGGGCGGAAGAGATCCGGCGGAAAAGTGAACAACTTTTCCGAGCAGCTCTGTACAGCATTGGCGATGCTGTAATCACAACGGATACAGAAGGAAGGATTCTTCATATGAATCCGGTGGCAGAGAACCTGACCGGTTATAAGGAATCGGAAGCTAAAGGAAAGGCATTAGAAAAAGTGTTTGTTATTGTTAATGAATTTACCGGTCAACCGGCAGAGAACCCCGTAAACAGGGTTCTTCGGGAAGGGAAAATTGTTGGGCTTGCAAATCATACGGTGCTTATCAGCAAAAACGGGAGACAAATTCCCATTGCTGACAGCGGTGCTCCTATTATGGACGAAGATGGAAAGATAACCGGCACGGTACTGGTATTCCGTGATCAGTCAGAAGAAAGAAAATGGCAGCGTGAAATTTCAGAAAGCGAGGCTCGTTTCAGGGGATTGTTTGAATCATCGGCTACCGGCATTGCATTGCACCGGTTGGTATATGATGCAGAGGGTATTCCGGTTGATTACGAAATCCTTGATGTAAATAATCAGTATGAAAAGATACTGGGTATTCCAAAGGAAAAGGCTGTGGGGCAAAGGGCAACTCTGTTGTATGGAACCGGTAAACCTCCGTATTTTGAACAATATCTTTTTGTTGCCAAAAGCGGCAAATCTCTTTCCTTTGAGACCTATTTTGAGCCGATGCAGAAGCATTTCTTTATTACTGTTTTTTCACCTGAGCAGGAAATATTTGCAACCACTTTTCTTGATATTAGTCCTTTAAAAAATGCCATCAGTCAGATTGAAAAAAGCAGCCGGCAATTCAGTAAAATGTTCTATGAGCACAGTGCAGTTAAATTGATATTGGACGCAAAAACGGGGCAATTACTGGATGTGAACCATGCTGCTGAAAAATTCTATGGATGGAAAAGGGAAAAAATGCGCAGCATGAATATTAGTGATATAAACACTTTGTCCCCTGAAGAGATAAATATGGAAATGGAAAAGGTAAGGACCGGCAGACAAAGTTATTTTGAATTCAGGCACCGGTTGGCCGATGGTACGGTGAGGGACGTGGAAGTTTACAGTACGGCCATGGAAATGGATGGAAAAGAGGTGCTTTATTCCATTGTCCATGATGTAACCGAAAAACGAAAAGCAACTGAATTGTTGCTTTATGAACAATATCTGATGAACTCCCTGATGGATACAACCCCTGATTTAATTTATTTCAAAGACAAAGAAAGCCGTCTGATCAGAGTAAACAAGGCTGTTTTGAAACGATTTGAATTTCAACATGAAAGTGAAATTCTGGGGAAAACTGATTTTGATCTCTTTTCGCAGGAATATGCCCTTCAAACATTTAACGATGAACGGAAAATTCTCGAAACAGGAACTCCGCTTATTGGTTTGGAAGAAAAAGTAATCTGGCCCGATGGGCATATTACCTGGGCCTCCACTTCTAAATTGCCTTTGAAAGATGCCAGGGGAAATATTGTTGGAACATTCGGAATATCACGTGATATAACTGAATGGAAAAAAATCATTGAAGAACTTTCGAAAGCAAAAGAAAAAGCAGAAGAAAGTGACAGGCTCAAAACTTCTTTTTTACAGAATATGTCCCATGAGGTGCGTACCCCTATGAACGCCATTATGGGTTTTTCCGAGCTGCTGCGCAATGAAAACCTTTCGCCGGAAAAAAGAAAAGAGTATATCAACATCATTGGCCAGAGCAGTACCAATCTTTTAAACATAATTGAGGATGTGCTGAGGATTTCTTCCATTGAAACAGGCCAGGAAAAAATTAATAAGGAAGAATGTACCCTCCGCGAATTGATGTCGGTTCTTGAACTGCAGTTCAGGAAAAAAGCAGAGCAGAAGAATCTCGATTTCACTATTGATATTGCGACGGACGATGAAATTGTTTTTTTGACAGACAAAACTAAACTTACACAGATTCTTGCCAATTTGCTCAGTAATGCGTTGAAATTTACCCTTAAGGGCTTTATCCGCTTTGGTTGCCGGGTTGAAAACAACTATCTCCATTTTTATGTCGAAGATTCCGGCATCGGAATTTCGACGGAGCACATCGACAGGATTTTTGAGCGTTTTTATCAGGTTGAAACGTATCTGACGCGCAATTATGACGGAACAGGCCTGGGTCTCTCCATTAGCAAAGCATATGCTGAGATGCTGGGTGGAACGCTCCGGGTAGAATCCACACCAGGGAAAGGTTCTGTATTCCATGTTCTGATTCCATACTTACCTGAAGGAAGGAATCTGAAAGAAGAGAATGACAGAAAAAGCCTGATACCACCGGCCGGTAATGCTCTTGTCCTTCTGGTCGAAGATGATGAGTATAACTACCTGCTTGTCAAAGAAATGTTGTCGCGGACTTCTCTTATCATGCAGCGTGTCACTACCGGGGAAGAGGCTGTTGATATTTGCAGAAAGGAGAGAAACGTGCGCCTGGTATTAATGGACATCAAACTGCCCGGCATGGATGGTTTTGAAGCAACCCGGATGATCCGAAAGATGCGGAACGATCTTCCCATAGTGGCTCTTACCGCATATGCCATGCCTGAGGATGAGGAAAAAGCTCATTTGGCAGGATGTTCCGATTATCTTTCCAAGCCGCTGGATCGTGGACAATTGTTCCGGGTGTTACAAAAATACTTAGACTAATGGAACTTTAAGATCCATCTTGTTCTCCTGCAGTGCTTTTTGAGGGTCAATGCGAGGGAATGCAGGCATAGGGATTTGTAGCTATGGATTGGCCCCGTACCCTCCCCCCATAATGTAATTTTCCAGATCTTTGATTACTACATTCTGTTCATGCACCACCGCCTTCACCACGTCGCGGATCGTGATGATTCCCGAAATTTCATTGTGGTCAAGCACAGGAAGATGGCGCACTTTTTTCTGGAGCATGATGGCCATGCATTCGTAAATGGTCATGTCCGGTTTGGCAATCACCAGTTCGGTTGACATAAAATCTCCAACTTTTGCCTCTTTCGAAGAATACCCCTGAAGGATGATTTTACGGGCATAGTCTCTTTCGGAGAACATGCCCACCAGTTTACCGTTATGGATAACCATAATGGCACCAACATTTTTTTCGGCCATCAGTTTCAATGCATCAAAAACCGTGGCTTCGGGACTTATGAAATGATAGGTATGTCCCTTTTTGTCGAGGAGGTCTTTAACTGTTATCATAGGCGTAAGTATTTGTTGTTTTATTTTCCGTGCGAAAGGGCATATTGTTCTGCGAGGAGGATTTTTGTATGGCGCGGTTCAGCATCCTAACCATTTTATCAGCTGATTTAACTACTTCGGCTGTCATTTCTTCTCCTACTTTCAGGCAGGAAGGTTGTATGCCGAGGATGAATACCGGCATGTCAAAAAACTCTGTTATCCTGCGCAAGGTAAGATGATGGGTGTTGACTGTTGATTCAAATGTGTCTTCCGGCAACAGCAGTCCTACATAACCTGGTTCTCGTCCAAAATCGATGCAATCAACCAGCACCAGTAGATCAGGTTTTGCTTTGTTGATGCGCGAAACATAATTCTCAAGGCTCACTTCCACCAGTATTTTGCTAATATGAGGACTTTCCATAAGATGGTTCACGATATAAACTCCGGCTCCGTCATCGCATCGTAAAACATTTCCAATACCAGCAAAAAGAATCTTTTTCCGGGTATCTGCCATCAATTCCAGCAACTCTTCAGGTTTTTTCATAACAGCAGTTTAATCTGGATTTTTCGCATGCAGTTCGGACAGAGTATCCTGAACATATCTTTTCTGCGGAGTCCATCGTCTGGGGGAATGCTGGTTTCTTTTTCACCGGCTAGCTGAAGCCTTGTATTCAGTGCGCGGAGGGTGAGGAGGGATGACCAGGCTTTGGTACCCAGTTTATCGTATATGTAATGGAGGTGTTCTCTGGTGGTGATAACACTTCCACAATGTTCACAAACAATGAGTTCTTTTTCTTGATGTTCAACGAGTGATTCTTTATGGAAGGTTGACAGGTCAAATATGGTATGCGATAGTACTACCCCTTTCCCTGTAATGCAATACGCTTCGCATTGTCCGCAGAAGATACACTTCCCAAAGTCACGTGTAATTGTCCTGATTTTCATTGAAGGATCGTCAGAAACAGAAATGGCACCCGAAGGGCAAACGTTGGAGCATGTAAGACAGCCAACGCATTCCGAATCGTTGACAACCGGTTTTCCCCTGAAAGCTGGAGCAGGAACGTGCGGCTTATAAGGGAATTTTGTTGTTGCCGGCGGTGTTACCAGCGAAACGATGGCCTCTTTGAGTTCCCTGAGTTTCGGATATCGCATAACTGGAAGTGGTTTTTATTTGGCTTATTCTTTCACGGGTTCATTTGCTTCCGCTTTGCTGTAATCGTCCTTTACACTGCCCTTCCATAACCTGATACCTGCTTTGTAGGATCCGCGGGCAAGCGCATGGGCAGCCACAGTGGAAGTGAAGAAAAGCAAAGGAATGATCAGCAAGGCCTTCAGACCAAAATCAGCCAGTCCATATCTGGCCAGAAGAGATGCCGCAATACAGCAGGTTCCGAGGGTGACACACTTGGTGGCCGACTGAAGCCTGTTGTAAACATCAGGCAGTCGCAGCAATCCTATGCATCCAAACAGATCGAAGAGGATGCCGGTTCCGATCAGCAGGTAAAATAGTATATCACTCATTCAGCTTTTTGTTTTCAAGGTATTTTGCCATTGTAAGAGTACCGATAAAACTGAGGATAATCCAGGCCATTCCTACATCAATCAAAAAGGACCGGCCGGTTTTTTCTGCCAGGAGAATACAGATTCCGACAACAAGAATTCCCATAATATCAATAGCTACAACTCTGTCAGCAACTGTAGGACCTAAAATGATCCGGATCAGACAAAGCAGGCAGAAAGCAATCAGCAGGTATAAAGCAATATTCATCATCAGTCAAATATTTTTTTGAGCAGATTTTCAAATCGTCCGGAAACGATCCGGCTGTATTTTCCCGGATCATCGGTAAATACATTGATCCAGTGCACATACAGGGTATCACCAATCAGATCAACGGAAATTGTTCCCGGTGTCATGGTAATGGAATTGGCAAGAATGGCTTTTCCGAATTCGCTTCGGATGGTAACATTGACTTTTACAATTCCGGGCCTGATGGGCATGGCCGGATGCAGAACACGGTATGCAACATCAAAATTCGCCTTTATACATTCCCAGATGAACATGATCAGGTAAACCAGAAGCCAGAAATATCGCTTAGGTTCAAGGAATTTCCCTACTCCCTCTATAAAATACCTGCCGAAAAACAAAGTAGTAATTCCCGAAACCAGGATCCCTGCCACAATGTTTTCCAGGTATATCCTGGCAGTGAGCAGAAACCAGATGATCAGGCACAGGATGAAGTATGCTATGTATTTCATAGTCACATTATATTGTTGCGTTCATAAGAGCATGTACAGCCGGCATGAGAATAAGATTACGAAAGAACGGGAAGATCAACAGACTGAGTAAAAGGCAACAAACGGCCAGTAGAATCATGGTTCCTTCCATTGAAAAAGGTACATCCTTTTCGGTAGTTGCTGATTCAGAGGGTTTTCCGTAAAAAGCATATCGCTGAAATTTAAGGAAAAGTGAAAGGGTAATGATGCTGACAATAACCGCTATGATCGCGAGTCCGTAGAAGCCCGATTTAACGGCAGCCACAATAATAACGAGCTTGCTGAAAAACCCATTAAAGGGCGGTATGCCTGCGATAGCCATAGATGCAACCAATGAGGTAGATGATGTAACAGGCATGGATGAAGCCAGTCCGCCCATTTTAAGAAGGTTTCTTGTTTTAAGCCGGTACTCAAGTGAACCGGCATTTAAAAACAGCAGCCCTTTAAAGAAGGCATGGTTCATCAAATGATAAATTCCTCCAAAAATGGCAAGAGCCGCAACATGTATGTCGCCGTGGTTGCACAAAAGTATCAGTCCAATACCCGCGCTCATAACAACATATCCAATCTGGCTTATGCTCGAGTATGCCAGCAGGCGTTTGATATCCCATTGATATATTGCCAGAAATGCGCCGATCACCATGGATGCAACTCCCAAAGTAGTAATGACATAGGCAACCTGAGAGGAGGCGGTAAAAATGTTGAAGAAAAAACGCAACAGGCAATAGATGCCAATAGATTTAATCAAAACTCCTGAAAGCATGGCAGAAATAGGTGAAGGAGCAGAGGAATGAGCGTCGGGAAGCCAAGAATGAAACGGAACCATGGCCGATTTGATTCCGAATCCCGCCAACAAAAGGACTCCGGCAAAGACAATTCCCGGAGAAACAGCAGTTGAACCAATAATTTTGTGGATATCGGCCATGTTGAGTGTTCCTGTTGCCCAGTAAAGGACTCCGATACCGAAAAGAATAAACAGGGAACCTATTCCGCCCAGTACCTGGTATTTGAAGGAGGCTTCCAGTTCTTCTTTTTTTATGCCAAAGGCCACAAGTGCATAGGATGCTATGGCTGCAATTTCGAGAAAAACATACAGGTTGAAAATATCCCCTGTGACCGCCACACCGTTCATTCCTGCTACCATCAGACAGAACAGGGCGTAAAAGTAATGTCCGCTTGTGTATTGTTCAATATACGCATAGGAGTAAAATGCACTTAGGAAAGCGAGGCTGTTGATAATAACCAGCAGCAAAACGGAAAATCCGTCAGCCGAAAGATGGATGCCGACCGGTATACCGTTTACGGGCTCCCATCCGCCCACCATATAAGTCAGTACGGTCTCCCTCAGGTTGGCCATCATCCACACCGATAACACGGAGAGGAAAAGAAAAACCAGCGGGATGGCAATGCGATGAAACAGGGGGATGTATCGTCCCAGCAGTGCTGTAATAAAAGCAAACCCAAGCGGAATAACCACAAATAAAGGTAACAGTGCTTCCATTATTTATCCTTTTAGTGCATTGATTCCCGAAACATCAAATGTTTTGTACTTTCTGTAAAGTCGGATGGCAATTGCCAGCAGCAGGGCGGTAGTGGCCAGTCCGATGACAATGGCAGTCAGAATCATTGCCTGGGGAAGGGGATCAACCACAACGGGGGGTACCGCTCCGGCATCTTTCAGAATGGGTATTTCGCCTCCCTTTCTGTAGCCAATCAGAATGAAAAACAGATTGAGACTGTATTCCATGATGGAAAGAGCAATGATGATTTTGATGAGGTTACGCCGGGTAATAACCCCATACAGTCCAACCAGGAACAAAATAAAACACATAATAAACAGCACCATATCAGTCCTCCGCTTTATAAATGACAAAACCAAGAAATATTGTGAGCAGAGCCGCTGCGACTTCCGTTCCTACAACAAGGTTATAAACGGGTATCAGCCCGGCACTTACAAGGTTACCCGGAGTTCCGTGTGGCATGTAATTCTGGAAGAACCACATGGCTCCTGTCAGTAGACCCGCAGTAGCCAGAAGAAGGAAAACCAGGATGGCAATGCTCTCCACGGCTGATGACAGCTGTTCTTCGCGGTGCAGCCCAAATACCCTGATTCCGTTGGCAACAATCAGCAGGATGAAGGAACCTGCCACAATGGTTCCCCCCGCAAATCCTCCCCCGGGGGTGAGATGCCCGTGCAGCATTACATAAACCCCATACAGGAAAATAATTCCTGCCATCAGCTGGGTTATTTTTTTTACAATCAATGACATTCCGTTCATAGCTCTTCTTTTTTACCAACCAATCGCAACATGGCCAGAACACCTATCACAGCCGTAAACAAAACGGTTGCTTCTCCCAGGGTGTCGTATCCCCTGAAATCGAAAACAATTCCGGTGACAAGATTGATTGCTCCGGTTTTCTCCGCACCATGCTGAACATATTCGGTTGCCATACGGGTCTGATGCTCGCCAAAGGCGGGAAGCATGGCGGTGGATGCAACGAAAAAATAGAGAAACAATCCTGTAATTACCAGAGCAGCAGCAACATACATCATATGCCGGAATTGAATATACGAAGCCCCTTTTATTTTGGCCACAGGTGTTTCCTGCAAGTCTTCTCTTGTGGAAATAATGAGTACGGAAATCATAATGACCAGAGAGATGGTCTCAACCACAACCTGCACAATGGCAAGGTCGGGAGCCTGAAGCAGCAGAAATGCAATGACAAGCGCAAAGCCCACAATACCGTATGAAACCACTGCCGACAGCAGGTCTTTTGCATACAGGGCGTACAGCGCTCCGGCGAGCATGATGATGAGGATAAACAAAAGGGCTTCTTCCATACTCTTATAGGGTTTACAGGAACACAAGAAGTAAGATGATCAGACCTGCTGCCGCCCATAATACATACAGTGGAAGCAGGCCGGTATGCAGGATGCTGAGTCCTTTTCCTGTTGCCAGAACCAGTTCTTTGCCCCAGGCGTAGATGTCGAACCATTTCTTTTCGGCCATGCGGTAAATGACTTCAAAGAAAGGCGCTCGGGTGATGTTCAGGTAAAAATCTCCCACCACCACTGGTTTTTCTTCCTTTTTTGGTTCGCCACCGGTAAAACTTTCTGCAACACGAATTTTCACCAGTTTATGCATGGCATAGAAAAGGAATCCAAGCACAAACGACAGAATTACGAGAATTGAAATCAATTCAGAGTTCCAGAAGCCAACAAAATCGAACTTCTGGTATAACGGCATGATCATACGAGGGATGACCAACCCGCTGGCCAGTATTCCTGAAGCCAGACACAGCAAAGCCAGAATGACAGGAGGAGTACACCGGAATCCATTGCTCTCTTTGACGGAGGCCAGTTCTTCCCTTCTGGCCCCGAGGAATATGCCTGTAAGGAATTTAATAAAGCTGGCCAGGGTAAGTGCCGAGCCAAGAACAGCCATTCCGAGCCAGAGTGGCCAAAGCGTTGCCGAAACTCCTCCCTGGCTTCCCAGATCGATTACTCCCTGATAAATTAACCATTTTGAAGCAAACCCGTTTAAGGGGGGCACACCCGAAATAGCCAGTGCAAAAACCAATGATGAAGCAAAAGTAAAAGGCATGAAAGCGGCAAGACCACCTGTCTGGTCAATATCATCAGTACCTGTTTGTTTTTCAACATTGCCTGCGGAAAGGAACAATCCGGTTTTATAAAGAGCATTATTAAAAAGATGAAAAAGCCCACCAGCTATTCCAACAGGGGTTCCAATGCCTATTCCCAGTATCATATATCCCACCTGCGAAACCGCATGGTAACCAAGTAATTTTTTGAATTTGTGCTGTGCCAGTGCCATCATCACACCCGCAATGATGGTAACGCTGCCTGTAAGAATTATGAGAAAGACCAGCCACTCATTGAGGATAAACATTCCAAGGCACAGACGGGCAAGGAGGTAAATCCCCAGCAGCTTGTCGACTGATGCCGGAAGAAAAGCCGAAGAGGCAGCCGGTCCGGTTTCGGCAAAGTCAGGTACCCAGGTATGAAACGGGAAAGCTCCTGCCTTGGTGAGGCTTCCTGCCAGAAGGCACAGAAAAGCACCGACCGCCAGCGGAGTATCTGTCCCGAGATGAATACCCGATATGTTCATGGATGGCTGCACGATCCATAGCAAACCGATACCAAGTATCATCAGGCTGTCCGATGCTCCGATCATGATGAGTGATTTTTTCGCCGCCGCAGCCTGTTCATCATTATTCCCCCTGATGAGCATAAAGAGGGTTAAGCCCAGGACACCCCAGCAAAACAGGAAGAAAAGCAGATGGTCACACAGCAGGGCACCTGCCGCGAAGCCCAGTGTAATCAAAACGTATCCGTGGAAGTTGGGCACCGGTTCCCCCTCTTTGCCTGAAGACAGCGTATAAACTGAAACAATCCATGCATAAAATGCGGCCAGGATGGTCATCCAAACACTGATGGCATCCAGACGGAGCGCTGTGAGCCTGAGAAGGGATGTCACCAGCTTGCCGGATGCATCACCGGAAGTGTAGTCCTTGAGAAAGGGTACCATCCAGGTCAGTCCTTTTTCTTCACCAATAGCCATGAATGCCAAAACCAGAGCAAAAAGGCTGACTGCCATGGCTGTCCATGCCTTTATCCGTAACAGAGCGGAGGGCAGGCAGAGCAGGAGGAGTCCTGCCAGAATTGGAACAATAATGATGAGACCCGGTGCATTCATACCTAATCTTTCTTTTGGGGCGAACCAGGATTTTCAAGCTGGCTCATTATGTTTCTGGTTTTTTCATGCGAAAGGCGGATGAGTTCCATCCCATCCAGCCTGCGTACATCCGATACCATCTGATAAGCGGCCGTCAGGCGTTCGGTACAACAATAGCATGGGTCAACCGCCGCCAGAATGATGGTAGCATCCGAAACAGTTTGTCCAATGCAGGATTCTTTGAAGGTAGCAATGTTCACATAGCTGGGGGCACGTATCTTATGCCGCACCGGCATGTTGGAGCCATCCGACCGGACGAAGTGAAAAACTTCACCACGAGGTGCTTCGGCTCTTCCGAAGCCCATTCCGGGAGGTATTTCCCTGACGACGGTTTCCGTATCACCTTCTTTTGTCTTCTCAAGGCCTGTAAGGCATTGTTCGATGATGGAAACCGACTCCACCATTTCGAGAAGGCGCACCTTTGCTTTGGCAAACACATCTCCTTCTTCGGCAGTAATCACGTTCCAGTTCACCATTCCATAGGCTGCATACGGGTCATCCCGACGCACATCGATGGCAATTCCGGAGGCTCTTGCAGTTGGGCCTACAGCACCGTATTTTCTGATTACTTCAGGTGTCAGTATCCCAACACCCTTTGTTCTGGCATGGATAACCGGATCATCCATCACGGCCCCGGTCAGCAGGGCAATTTTGGGTTTGAGGCTATCGAGCATTCTCCTGATTTCCGGTATCATAGAGTTGGGAATGTCCCGTCTTACGCCGCCAATCTTGAACATGGCGTAATTGTTCCGGTTTCCTGTGATCATTTCAAAAATATCAAGCACCGATTCACGGTATTTCCACGACCACATGTACACCGTGTTGTACCCAAGAAAATGCCCCGCAAGGCCGACCCAGAGTAAATGGCTGTGAATACGCTCCAGTTCCCCGATAATGCTGCGGATGTATTTTGCACGGTCCGGTATTTCAATGCCGGCAATTTCTTCCATGGCATTGGCGTAAGCAAAGGGATGTGAGGTGGAGCAGATCCCACAGATACGCTCCACCACAAAAAACACCTGGTCAAAAGTCTTTTTTTCGTTGATTTTCTCTATCCCCCGGTGGTTATAGCCAGTCTCAAACTCAATATCAACAACGGTTTCCCCTTCGCAGAACAGTTTGAACAGTTCCGGTTCTTCCTGAAGCGGGTGGTAAGGCCCGATGGGTATGATGGTACGTCTGTTCATGGTTCTTTTATAAGTCTTTATTGATATTCCGCAATCGGGAATCCCCTTTCTGATGAGTGGCAGACCCCTGTTCGTGGCTTTCGGCAACAGCTCCCCTTCGTCCCTGCGTAGCATAGGGGTGTTCGTCAGCTGCCCAGTTTCCATTGGCAATCAGAGGAACCATGTTGGGATGGTTCAGGAAGGTAATCCCGAAGAGATCATGAATTTCGCGTTCAATCCAGTTGGCGGCCGGAACAAGGTTGGCCAGAGATTCAATCTCGGGTTTTTCAATCGGAAGTTCCACCTGTAAACTCAGAATATATCCCGTGGAATCATCACTCAGATGGTAAAGGATCTCAAAATGGTCTGCATGCGATATCCCGCTGGCAATTATAAACCTGTACCGCTTATCTTCTGTCAGAAAATTAACAATTTCAAGCAGGGCGGCAGGACGGATCCGCACAACCATTCGTTTATGATTTAAAACCGTGGTTTCCAGAACATCGGTGGTAAATTCCCCCCTGAATATTTCTTCCATTTGTGCAATCATATCATCCGGCCTTTTTATTAATTACTTTGGCAATCCCCGCAATTATTGCTTCCGGTTTAGGAGGACAGCCGGGAATGTACACGTCAACAGGAATAATCTGGTCCACCGGCCCGTTGAAGGTATTTCCGTCGGCAAAGACTCCTCCGCTGCACCCGCAGGCACCAAAGGCAACCACAACAATTGGTTTAGGCGCCTGGTGGTAAACTTCCAGCAACCGTTCCCTGCATTTCCGGTTAATGGAACCTGAAACCAGCAACACATCGGCGTGCTTTATACTTCCTACCAGTTGCATCCCGAACCGTTCAATATCATACCGGGGCGTCAGACAATCAAGTATTTCAATGTCACAGTTGTTGCAGGAGGCTCCTCCGAAATGGAAGACCCACAGCGATTTTTTGAAACAATAGTCTTTTATTCCCACAACACAGTAATTTATAGTCCGTACAGTGATAAAACAAAAGCCGCAATCACCAGCAGATTCATACCAACAAAAAAGAACCGCATGGCCTGTCCGAGTTTCAGACGGGGGTTTGTGTTCCGTACCAAAGTGAGTACAAGTACTACGGCCAGAATCTTCAGCACCGACCACAGGATACCAATTCCGTTCCATCGGAAACCGCCCAGGAAGAGAATTACCAGAAACGATGGTAAAACCAGAAGCAAAATGTACCTCGTCAGTTTTACCATTGCGTAGGTAAATCCGGAGTACTCAATGAACATGCCCGCTGTGATTTCTGTCTCTGCTTCAGCTATATCGAAAGGTACCATTCCCAGTTTAGCCTGAATACAAAAAACAAATGCTATAAGCAAGAGAATGCCCGAAAGGGATGCGGCCAGGGGTCCGTTTTGTTTCTGATAGTCAATAATATCAGCCACATTCAGCGTCATTCCTGATTTGTAGATAACAGCGGCCAGAATCAGCAGAAAAGCAAGTTCATAGCTCAGGATAAGTTTCATTTCACGCGAAGCGCCTGTGATTGCAAGGGGGTTTCCGGTGGCCATGGCTCCTATGATCCAGGAAACGGATGGTATGGTGAGGAAATAATAAATAACGATCAGATCGCCTCTGAACCCAGTTGTTATACCAAAAGCCGGGAGCAGAATGAACACCGCGGCAAGGGTGGCTCCGGCAAGAGCAAAAACCGGGGCGTACAGGAAGGGTATTTTTGCACTGTTGCGCGGTACGAGGGTTTCCTTCGCCAGGAGTTTAATAATATCATAAAAAGGTTGCAGAAACGGAGGTCCTTTTCTGAACTGAACCCTCGCGGTTATTTTCCGGTCAAACCACGAGAGGATTCCGCCACCTGCTGCCGCAAAGAGGAAACCAGGGAAAATCAGAAAATAAAACAAATCGTTTACCATAGTACATACCTATTTCGGTTCCACTTCCGGTTCTTCTTTCAGCTTCTCCCAGGTGTATTCCCTGATGAGAATATGTTCACCCAGGGGCCAGAGGTTTTTGTTCGGATCAGGTTGTTCTGAACCAAAGGAAAGAGCCTGCTGAGGACAGGATGCAACCAGCCGGGTCCTTTCTTCCTGGTGCTCAGGGTAAAAGTACCCGGCATAGATCATTCTGTAATCAAAAAAATCGTTCATCAGGGTGCCGAAAGGACATGCTGCGACACACGATTTGCAGGCAACGCAAAGTACAAGGGAGCGCGTTACAACACCGTCAGGTCCTTTGGCAAGAGCTTCTACCGGACACACTTCAATACAGGGAGCACTTTCGCACCGGCGGCAGGTAAACTGAAATACAGCCATTTCCCGTATCCGTTTTACCGGCGCAAAAAAAGGCTTTCCCAGCCAGGAATTTCCCGCACTGCATTCGGTGCATTCCCTGCACTTTTCAAGATCAATGATGAGCTTATCTGCCATAAAAAGCTATTCTTATCTCCATATATCGGGGAGGTGTCTGATTTCGTCATAACTAAACACGGGTCCGTCCTTGCATACAAAAAATTCACCCATCATGCAATGTCCGCACTTTCCGAAGCCGCACGACATGTTCTTTTCCATCGACAAGTATATCCTGTCTTCTGGAAATCCCATGCTGAGCAGTTTCTGGGTGGCAAACTTCATCATTACCGGTGGTCCGCAAACCACAGCCACCGAATCGGGAACATTGATGTTAACTTTATCGAGAAGCACTGTTACTACTCCTTCTGTTTCATCCCAGGTTTCGTCGGCCACATTCACGGCACGATGTGCTTCAAACTTCGGAATGGAATTCAGTTCTCTGAATAGGGGTTTGTAAATACAGTCGGCAGGTGTCTTTGAACCATAGCATAAAACCACTCTTTTTATCCGGTCTTTCCATTCAATAAGATGGTAAAGCAGTGATCGTATTGGCGCAAGTCCGCATCCGCCACCCACAATCACCACTTCCTTGTCGTACATATTGTAAACCGGATATCCTCTTCCATAAGGACCCCGGATTCCGAGAACGGCCCCGGGCGTCAGCTGGTGGAATTTCTCCGTTACATGCCCGGCTTTCATGATGGTTACTTCCAGTTTGTCTTTTACAAAGGGTGATGAAGAAGGTGTGAAAGGTGCTTCCCCGTATCCGTTCAGGGTGAGTTCAATAAATTGTCCCGTATCAAAACTGAACTCTTTTTCAGGCCTTAGCACAAGAGTCTTGATGAGGGGTGACTCATCAATCACTGTTTCCAGGGTAGCTTTCAAGGGCCGGTATATGTTTTTTGCTTCAGGCATGTTGGGATATTTTGACTTCACCGGTATTGAGTTCGGTTAACAGTTCATTCTTACTGATGTTTCCAGGGCAAGCGTCGATGCAGCGCCCGCATCCTGTGCAGGCGGATACTTTGTATCGTTCCGGACGCCATACATATTTGCATAGATAGCGGTTGCGGAAGCGAACCGTAAGCGGGGACAGTGGATCTTCTCCAGCAGCCACACGCTGAAAATCAGGATATTGGCATGTATCCAGCTGGCGGACTTTTTCAAATTCAGGCCTATCGAGTAGCAGGAAGCAGGTACAGGTGGGACATATGGCAGCACAAGCTCCACAGCCAACGCAGGTAGATGCATACTTCTTCCATAGCCAGTATTCCGATTGCTTCAACAGAGTGGAAGTATGTTTCAGATCAGGTAATCCCTGGTTTTGTCTGGTGATATCGTCTCTTACCGCCATCCTTTTGAGTTTGACGGTCTCCAAATCACCTGCTGTTGCTTCCTGAACCGGTATGCGGGAGCACATGTCCTTCAGTAACTTCTGTCCTTTGTCTGAAAGAATGCGGATGAAAACATCGCTTTGGTAACCCGACAGGACAAGATCGCAGTTTCGCTCGGGGAAAGGATTGATATTATATATGGTGCAATGGCAGTGCTTCAGATGGCTATGGCAGTCGGTACCTATCAGGATAGTCTGTTCCCTCTGTTTCCTGTACAAGTCGTCGGGAAAAGCCGGATCGAGGTAGACGGCGTCGAGCAAGTCCAGTGCGGCAAGATCGCATGCCGGAACGCCCAGTATTATTGCGGGCAGGGAACCATTCACATCAAGAGTGACGTTTTTCCTGATGGGGAGAAAAAAGGTCTTCAGGGGTGTGGCTGGCAGAGGTTCATGCAGGGCAATGTTTTTTACATTTTCTTCATTCACCCTTTCATAATCCAGCACATTGAGCCGGCGGAAGGGTGCATATATGGTGGATTCCGTCAGGCGCGATACCAGAAATTGTTCAAACGACCCGCGGCTGGTGAGATAATATTTATCCATGGCATCCGTAAATCGTGAGTAAAATTCACAAGGATTTCCGGTGCAGGCAATGACCGCAAACAGGAAGGAACAGGATTTTTATCAGATCGGCACTTGCAGACAGGTCATTGCGTGAAATGATATTTGTCCCGGGAAAATATGACCTATGTCAGTTTTTTTGAAGGAAGCGGGATAATCTTCTGTTATCCTTCGAAAGCTTTCAGGAATCCGTTGACATGGGCATGGGCAACTCTCTGGAGGCCGCTTATGTCGAGCAGATGAATTTTGCGACCTGCAATGGCAATGAGCTTTTCTTCACGAAACTCTGAGAGAAGCCTGATAACGGTTTCTGTTGCTGATCCAACCATATTGGCCAGATCTTCCCTGGAAAGGTTGATGACGGGACCTGCTGTGTGGAGAGGATCATCCTGGCGTTCTGAAAGCCGGAGAAGCGTTTCGGCCAGCCGCTCCCTGACCGATTTCTGGGCCAGTGAAGTAAGTTGATTTTCCGTGTCTTCGAGTAAATCGGACAAGGCGATGATGATCTTATGGGTAATTTCAGGTATTTTCCTGGTAATCTGAAGAAAATTTTCTGCCGTAAAAAAGCACACAGCGGCATCGTTGAGGGCCTGGGCGTTGATGCAATAAAGTCTGGATCCTACCAGAGCTCTGTATCCAAACAAATCGCCGGGCTGTACCATACGAACAATTTGTTCCCGCCCGTCGGGACCGTATTTGTATAATTTTACATTGCCACTGTACAGGCAATAAACACCAAGTGCCCTGTTATCTTCCTGAAAAATTACCTGCCCCTTTTTGTACATGGAACAGGCTTTTTCATATTTCAGTTCGGACAAATAATCAGGAAGCACATTTGCAAAACAGGATCTTTGCAAATTATGGCAGGTAAGACATTCCGGAAGTTCCCGTATCATAGGGCTCCGTTTTGTGGTGAAAACGTCTCTGCCCGGCACGGAGGACTGGTTCCGGCAGTCCTTCCTTTCCTTTCGTGAAGTAAAAGTAATAATAATTTTTAAATCCGGTTAATGCATTAACAGGGGGACGAACAAATGCATTTATTAGATTGAATGACAATCATTTTCGTGGTTGGCTTTTCGCATTTCATCGTTCTTCCTTCTCGCTTTCCACAGATAGGAAACTGTATTATTCTGTGCAAAATCTGTGGCTATCTGTGTAATCCGTGGTTTTTTTGTATTTTTTTTAGATTTACCACAGATGGCCACGGATGGCCACAGACTTTTCACAGAACTGAACATGTATTGATCTGTGTTTGATCTGTGGCTATCTGTGTAATCCGTGGTTTTTTTGTATTTTTTTAGATTTACCACAGATGGCCACGGATGACCACAGACTTGTCACAGAAAGGTAACTGTATTAATCTGTGTTTAATCTGTGGCTATCTGTGCAATCTGTGGTTTTATTGTATTTTTTAAATTTACCACAGATGGCCAAGGATGGCCACAGACTTTCCACAGAACTGAACATGTATTGATCTGTGTTTAATCTGTGGCTATCTGTGTAATTTGTGGTTTTTTTTGTATTTCTATAGATTTACCACAGATGGCCACAGATGGCCACAGACTTTCCACAGAACTGAACATGTATTGATCTGTGTTTAATCTGTGGCTATCTGTGTAATCCGTGGTTTTTTTGTATTTTTTTAGATTTACCACAGATGGCCACAGATGGCCACAGACTTTCCACAGAACTGAACATTTATTGATCTGTGTTTAATCTGTGGCTATCTGTGTAATTTGTGGTTTTTTTTGTATTTCTATAGATTTACCACAGATGGCCACAGACTTTTCACAGAACTGAACATGTATTGATCTGTGTTTGATCTGTGGCTATCTGTGTAATCCGTGGTTTTTTTGTATTTTTTTAGATTTACCACAGATGGCCGCAGATGGCCACAGACTTGTCACAGAATTGAAAATGTATTTATCCGTGTTTAATCAGTGT
>JAKPTE010000028.1 GCA_029571215.1 Bacteroidota bacterium | reverse complement strand
ATGACCAGAATGGCCGATGTGCAGGTGTTCGATTGCTTGATCCCTTGCTCGAGCAGTACGAATCGGAGTACCACTATCTATTCGCCTGCGTCTATCGCGCGTCCATTGATAAAAAACCAGCCGACTTGGAGAAGAACTATGTCCTCCCGAATATGGCGAGGCGGTTGTTGGAGGCGTTTCTCGCCTTTCGGCAGCCCCAAGCCTCAGGGGAACTTTGGCAGCAAATGCAGAGTGTTGCGTTTGACAAGGTGAAAAAACAAAGGATTCTCCGATTTCTCCACACTTATTCACACAGTGCTGGTTTTGGAGAGCCTGAGCATGATCCATCTATTCTCGCAGAAGCTGGAGCAGTTCTAAAAGATCTTTTGGAGCTCATCAAGACCCAAGACAAAGATCACTTTGATGCGATGGAGGCGCTTGTGTATCAACAAATATCGAATGAGGACGAAAAATAAGGGTGAGTTTTATTGAATCCCGCACCCATGTCGCTCTGCGCGACACGCTGTTACCCAAACTGATTTCCGGCGAGCTAAGGGTGAAGGATGCGGAAAAATTTTTAATGGAGAGAGGGCTATGAAATACGACCCCAAAAAACACCATCGACGTAGCATCCGATTGAAAGGATATGATTATTCACAATCAGGTGCATATTTCGTTACCATTTGCACACAGAATCGGGTTTGTTTGTTTGGAGATATTGTGGATGGGGAAATGCGATTAAATGACGCGGGGAAAATTGTGCATGGCGTTTGGAATGATTTGCCGAATCATTATCCGGGGATGGAATTGGATGCGTTTGTTGTGATGCCAAATCATGTTCATGGAATAATCGTTATCGTTGGGGCGGGTTTGAAACTCGCCCCAACAAAACGCGGTTTGCCCGAAATCATCCGCGGTTTCAAAACGTTTTCATCGCGTCGCATCAACGAATTGCGCGGAACCCCTGGTATTCCCGTCTGGCAACGAAATTATTACGAACATATCGTCCGAAATGATGAATCCCTATACCGCATCAGGGAATACATAATAAACAATCCAATGCAATGGGAACAGGATCGGGAAAATCCTCGTACTTTATTAATAAAAGAACAACCACAGAGGGGTACCCCTAAGAAGGATAATTTATGATGCATTTGACAGAATCTGACATTGAATTTGCAGCAATGGACTGGTTTTCCGGCCTTGGATACCAAACCTTGTTCGGTCCGGATATAGCCCCTGATATGCCTGCTGCCGAACGCACCGACTACCGCCAGGTTGTTCTGGAAAAACGCCTGTTTCAGGCACTTCA
Organism: Bacteroidota bacterium; assembly: GCA_029571215.1. Taxonomy (GTDB): domain Bacteria; phylum Bacteroidota; class Bacteroidia; order Bacteroidales; family JAAYUG01; genus JAAYUG01. The sequence goes on along the minus strand of JAKPTE010000028.1, from coordinate 79,117 downwards.
ACGCCTCAACCCGCAGGTTCCTTACGATGCAATCCGGGAGGCATTCAGAAAACTCACACTGCCAGATTCGCCTTCTTTGATTGCCAACAACCATACTATACACAGATACCTTGTGGAAGGCGTTCCTGTAGAATACCCCAGGGCTGATGGCTCAATGGCCGGCGATCTGGTTCGCGCACTGGCCTACGATTCAGTTGACAACAATGAATTTGTCGCTGTCAATCAGTTCACAGTTGTGGAGGATCGCCACGAACGGAGACCAGATGTTGTTCTCTTTTTAAATGGATTACCACTTGCTGTCCTTGAACTCAAAAATGCCGCGGCCGAAGATGCAACCATCTGGGAAGCATATAATCAGCTTCAAACCTACAAGGAACAGATTCCTTCTTTGTTCGCCTACAACGAGGCTCTTGTTATCTCAGACGGCATCCAGGCACGCATCGGCACGCTCACGTCAAGCAAAGAATGGTTTATGCCTTGGCGTACGGTCGAGGGCGAACAGTTGGCCGATACAATGCTTCCCCAATTGCAGGTTGTTCTCCAGGGGGTATTCGACAAGCGTCGGTTCCTTGATCTTATTCGATATTTCATTGTCTTTGAGGAAGTTCCCGGCGGCGCTTTCGTCAAGAAGATGGCAGGGTATCATCAATACCATGCTGTCAATGTTGCCGTACAGGAAACATTGCGTGCCTGTATTCCTCCATCAGAAGCCGACCTGGTTCAGGAGGAAGGTGGAACGTACTTTGCCAGAGTTCAACAGGGAGCCAGACTTGGCGACCGGCGGGTAGGCGTAATCTGGCATACGCAAGGATCCGGAAAGAGTTTAACAATGGCCTTTTATGCAGGTCGGGTCATCACACATCCGGCTATGGAGAATCCAACCATAGTCGTCATCACTGACCGAAACGATCTTGACGACCAACTCTTTGGCACCTTTGCCCGATGCCATGAACTTTTGCGCCAGCCACCCGTTCAGGCCGAAAGCAGATCACAACTGCGCGAGCTTTTGAAAACAGGCTCCGGAGGGGTTATCTTCACGACGGTTCAGAAATTTTTCCCGACAGACGAGGAATTTCAACATCCTTTGCTTTCAGAACGCAGGAACATTATTGTTATTGCCGACGAAGCGCATCGCAGCCAGTACGATTTCATCGATGGTTTTGCGCGTCATATGCACGATGCTTTACCTAATGCTTCCTTTATTGGGTTTACCGGCACCCCGATAGAACTGACCGACAAGAACACACGTGCCGTGTTTGGTGACTATATCAGCATCTACGATATCGAACGTGCTGTTAAGGATGGAGCGACAGTTCCGATCTACTACGAAAGCCGACTTGCTAAACTGGAGCTTGAGGAAAAAGAACGACCCAGGATCGATGCCGAGTTCGAAGAAGTTACCGAAGGCGAGGAAGTCGAACACAGGGAGCGGCTCAAAACGAAATGGGCACAACTTGAAGCACTCGTAGGTGCCGAGAAGCGAATCAAACTTGTTGCTCAGGATTTGGTGAACCATTTTGAGCGCCGCCTTGAGGCGATGGATGGTAAGGCAATGATTGTGTGCATGAGCCGGCGCATCTGCATTGACCTTTACAATGCCATCATAGCCATCCGTCCCAACTGGCACCACACTGACGATGACAAGGGTATTATCAAGATAGTTATGACGGGTTCAGCCTCTGATCCTGTGGAATGGCAACCGCATATTCGTAATAAGCAGAGGCGGGAGGAACTGGCGAAACGTTTTAAAGATCCATCGGATCCGTTTAAGATAGTCATCGTGCGCGACATGTGGCTCACAGGTTTCGACGCACCATGTCTTCATACCATGTACGTCGACAAGCCCATGCGCAGCCACGGCCTTATGCAAGCCATTGCACGTGTTAACCGCGTCTTTAAAGATAAGCCGGGCGGTCTCGTGGTGGACTATCTGGGTTTAGGCCACGAACTCAGGCAGGCTCTTGCAAACTATACCGAAAGCGGAGGCAAAGGAAAGACTGCCATCGACCAGGAAGAAGCAGTGGCTGTCATGCTGGAGAAATACGAAGTATGTTGTGCACTTTTTTCAGGTTTCGATTGGTCGCGCTGGACTTCAGGTGATCCAAAAGAACGCCTGACCCTCCTGCCAGCCGCACAGGAACATGTTCTTCAACAAGAAGATGGAAAGAGCCGGCTTGTTAAATCGGTCATAGAGTTATCCAAAGCCTTTGCCCTTGCAGTCCCTCATTACAAGGCCCTTAAGATTCGGGACGATGTCGCATTTTTCCAGGCGGTCAAAGCTGTTCTAAGTAAAAGTGTGACTATCGGTAAAGTTTACCGCGACGACGTTGAATTTGCTATCAGGCAAATTGTGTCCAGGGCGGTTGTATCCGATGAGGTTATCGATATATTCGCCGCTGCCGGACTAAAGAAGCCTGACATTTCAATCCTCTCGGATGAGTTCCTGGCAGAAGTGCGCGGCATGCCGCAGCGAAATCTGGCGGTGGAACTGCTACGAAAGCTGCTGGAAGGGGAGATCAAAGCACGCGCCAGAAAGAACGTCGTGCAGTCAAGGTCATTTGCAGAGCTTCTGGAAAATGCCATAAGGAAATACGAGAACCGGGCTATTGAAACAGTACAGGTAATCGAAGAACTCATCGCACTGGCGAAGGACCTGCGTGAGGCCGACCGTCGCGGTGAAAAACTTGGCCTTACCGAAGACGAGATCGCTTTTTACGACGCACTCGAAGTGAATGACAGCGCTGTAAAGGTTCTTGGGGATGAAACGTTACGTATCATCGCACAGGAGTTGGTCAGAGCAGTTCGGTCTAACCTCAAGATTGACTGGGCAGTACGTGAAAATGTGCGTGCCGAGATGAGAGTAATCGTCAAGCGTATCCTCCGCCGCTACGGTTACCCGCCCGACAAACAGGCAAGAGCAACCGAGCTTGTTCTCGAACAGGCTGAAGTACTTTGCAAAGAGTGGATCTGAATCAAAACCTTTCTAAAACATGTAATAATGACAAGAAACCATGGAAACAGCGGATACTGCCAACCATTGGTTGACATGCAAAACAAACATTCTATTAACCTAATTCATTCATTAAAAATGCATTCATCACCCTCCGGGCCGATTGAATCTCCGATTCATCGGGGTTAACCCGGATGCCTTCGCTTAACTTTTTCGTTCTATGCATTAGTTCGCTTCTCTCCTAATGCATAATCCGGGATTAATAAATTTCAATCATGAAAAAAATTAAAATTGGAATACTACTAGGGATTATCGCCGGAATAATTGACGTGATTCCAATGATCATTCAAAAATTGACATGGGATGCTAATATTTCAGCATTTTCCATGTGGATTGTGATCGGATTCTTATTATCCATCATCGATTTAAAGATGAATGCAATAATAAAAGGAATACTTATCTCATTTCTGGTTTTATTACCATCTTCCATACTGATTGGTTGGAAACAACCATTCGCATTGATTCCAATTGCCTTAATGACATCCATTCTTGGCGGACTACTTGGGTATTCAATCCATAGTTTCCACAAGAAAATAGGTTAATTGCAAATAGGATAAAAAATACCGCAAATATTTGCTGAAAATTAGCCAGTTATATTCCGCAAAGTCGAAATTTCCCCACTTTTTAATCTTCATTGCCGCCGGGCAAAGATATCTCTCTCTCTATATCCCGGCCAAGAATTGAACTGCAGGTGTTGTTCGTTCATTTCCTGTCTTTTGTTAAATTCCATGTTGATGATCAGCCCTGTGAATTTCTGCAGATATTGATAATTGGCCATCCTTCCGTTCCTAAGGTATTTCATCCCATTTTGCTAATTTTTCTGCTTACTCCCGGAATGTTCTTCCATTGATCGCGAAGAGGTGGCTCAATTTGCCCGGAATAATCAATACACCCACTCCCCGGGCTCTGCAAATGGCCTAAAGTAAAAAGCCAACGACGAAATCGACCTCCCTAAATGCATAATTGCACCGAAATGCCTATCTTTGATTCATCTCCATATTGCATAACTTATGAAAACATTTCTGAAGATGCTCCTGGCCACCATCGTCGGAGGCCTTATTGTAGTTTTGCTCGTATTCTTTGTCTTTATGGGAATATTGGGCATCATCGCCACTTCTTCGCGGCAACCGGTACAGGTAAAACCCAATACGGTCCTTCATCTCAAACTCAACCAGGCCATTACCGACAGGAGTTCTAAAAATCCCTTGGAAGGTTTTTCTTTTTCCGACTTCAAGCCGGCTCCTGCTCTCGGGCTAAACGATATCCTGGCCTCGATCAAAAGAGCAAAAGAAGACCCTAACATCAAGGGCATTCTGCTGGATCTGACAGTTATACCTGCCGGAACATCTACAGTTGACGAAATCAGGGAAGCTCTGACCGATTTTAAAACTTCGGGCAAGTTTATCATCAGTTATGCCGATTCATACCTGCAAAAGTCATACTACCTTGCTTCGGCTGCCGACAAGGTGTATCTTAACCCGGCCGGAAACCTTTTGTTTGTAGGCCTCCGCGCCGAAGTGATGTTCTATAAAAATATGCTGGAAAAAATTGGTGTGGAACCACAAATTATACGGCATGGTAAATTCAAAAGCGCCGTAGAACCTTATATGCTCGATAAAATGAGCAAAGAAAACCGCGAACAACTTTCGGTTTTTTTGAACTCTGTCTGGCAGCACATGCTGGAAAAAATATCGGAAGCCCGCCATGTGACGGTTGATGAACTGAATGCCATGGCCGACGGACTGAAGCTTCGTACCGCAGAGGATGCCCTCCGGCTGAAAATGGTCGATAGCCTTCTGTACCGCGATCAACTGCTGGTTCTGCTCGACAGCCTTTCAGGTAAAAAGCCTGCCGGTAAACCGGAATTGCTATCCATATCCTCCTACATGAAAGCACCATCTGCCAAACCTCCCAGGTTTATTCGCGAGAAAATTGCCGTGGTGTATGCCTCCGGTGAAGTCATTTCCGGTGAAGGCCAGGAAGGTTCGGTAGGTTCCGACAGGATTTCGGAAGCCATCCGCAAAGCCCGGAAAGATTCCCTTGTGAAAGCGATCGTGTTCCGTATCAACTCCCCCGGAGGTAGTGCCCTGGCCTCAGAAGTTATCTGGAGGGAAGTAAAACTGGCTGCGGAAACCAAACCAGTGGTGGTATCCATGGGCGATGTTGCCGCTTCAGGAGGGTATTATATCGCCTGCCCGGCTGGTACCATTGTGGCAAATCCCACAACCATTACCGGATCTATCGGCGTGTTTGGCCTTCTGCTGAACGCAAAACCTTTGCTGGAAAAGAAAATCGGGATAACCACCGATGTGGCCCGGACCAACAATTACAGCGACTTCGGGTCGTTTTACCGCCCTCTTTCCCAGGCCGAAAAAGAAGCCATTCAGACCGAAATTGAGTTCATCTATTCTACCTTCGTTAGCCATGTGGCCGAAGGCAGAAAAATGAAGTTCGAGGCGGTTGATTCCATTGGCCAGGGAAGAATCTGGAGCGGTATCTCCGCTTCCCGACTCGGTCTGGTGGATGAACTGGGAGGACTTGAAAAAGCCGTGCAACTGGCTGCCCAGAAGGCAAACCTCAGTGAGTACCGCGTGGTGAACCTTCCCGAACTGGAAGACCCACTGACCCAACTGATGAAAATGCTCTCGGAAAACACTTCTGCCAAAGTTCTTGAAAAAACTCTGGGCGACAGCTGGCCATTTTTCAGAGACCTGCACCAGATTCTGTCCGAACAGGGAGTCCTTGCCCGGATGCCGTTCAGTCTGTCTGTTTACTGAGAAAGGTTAGTGAATGCGGCTCTCTTTCTCCAACCTTTGACAGAAAATTATTACCTGAAACACACCCGGTTTATGCTCCGGCGCCTGAGAAAATATCTTCTGCCCTTTGCCCTGATATACGGATTCGTCGTCAAAATTAGAAATTTCCTGTACGACATGGAAATTCTCCGTTCGGTCGAATTCGATATCCCGGTCATCGGTGTTGGCAATATTACGGTTGGTGGTACCGGAAAAACTCCCCATGTCGAATACCTGGTCAGGTTTCTTGGAAAACAACACCAAACGGCTGTGCTTAGCAGAGGCTATCGTCGTCTTTCGGGAGGCTTTGTGCAGGCAGCACCGGGCGTTACTGCCGGACAGATCGGAGATGAACCACTGCAGATCTATAAAAAATTCCCTCACCTGACACTTGCCGTTGATGCTGACCGGATAAGAGGAATCCGGCTTCTGCTGGAAAAGAATCCTTCCCTCGAAGTGATCATCCTCGATGATGCCTTTCAGCACCGGCGGGTCAAACCAGGACTGATGATCCTGCTGATTGACCACAACCGCATGATTACCGATGACCTGCTGCTGCCTGCCGGTAACCTGCGCGAGCCGGTTTCGGGAATCCAGCGTGCCCATATCATCATTGTCACCAAATGTCCTCCCGACATGAAGCCGGTTGACGGCAGGATCATTGAATCAAAACTCCGCCCGCTTCCCCATCAGAAGGTTTTCTTTTCCTTTCTCCGGTATGGCAATCTGATGCCGGTTTATGAGAATGCAGCCCCTCCGCTTCCTCCTGAAAAACTCAAATTAAAAAATCCGCACGTCTTCCTTCTTTCAGGAATTGCCAACCCCTTACCTTTTCATAACTATATGGAACAATTTGCTTCCAGAATTTCCTTTTTTGTTTTCCCTGACCATCACCGGTATTCACCCCGCGATCTTCTGAAAATTTTCAAAGCCTTTGATCAGTCAGACACCCCGGAAAAATATATTGTTACTACCGAAAAAGATGCCATGCGCCTGCAGACATTGAACGATATGGACGATGACATCCGAAAGCGCTTTTATTACCTTCCTGTTGAAGTTGGATTTTCTGAAGAAGATGAAAAACTTTTCCAGAAAGAGATTACCGGCTTCATTCATCGCATGCAACAGAGCCGCATCATCAGCAGTTACGGAACATAAAAACAGGCTCCCTGCCAGGCTTCATTTATTACCCCTAATATACAGCACACAGGTTTTCCTGTATTCTTCCTTCCGCCCCTGTATGTCCCAGCGGTGAACCAGAATGATGTAAATTCCATTATAGCATAAATTTCCGTTGTCGTTCGTCCCATCCCAGAAAATAACTGGCGAAGTTCCTGTAAGGCGGCCTTCTGCCAGATGACGCACCAGCCTGCCCGATACTTCGAATATCTTCACGTCGGTTATCCAGCCGGGATGATTATCAGAAAAGCTTATTTCCAGCAGGTCGTTCATCCCGTCATTATCAGGAGAAAAAACCTCAGGAGTAACAGTTATTTTTTCCCCATCGCTCAGTGGATCAACATACTGGGAATTCTTCCGGCCCGGAGTGGCATAGCCTTCCACCGCTGAAGCCGAGTGCCAGCTCAACGGATCATCCGAAGGCGCTGACGGATGAATCCGTTCAAGTGCTACTCCCTTAGGACTGTGTAATAAAGCAAATTGCATATCATCCGACCAGGATGCGGCATCAATTACCTCCATTCCTTTGGTAAGAAGAGCCATTCGGCCTCCTTCGTCACTCAACACTGGCATGCCTTCCATTTCCACACATGACCAGGGATGAGGCAAGCTGTAGGCTGTGGCAAGTCTCCGGCAATCCCTGCAAACAACCAGATAATCGTCAGGAAAAATAACCCTCGGCAAAGTAGTTACGGGTTTTTTTGATTGAATCTCCTCCGTTCCGCATGAATAAATTGCCAGATTCAGTTTCGCCAGGTCAAACGGACGGGATGAATTGTTGTATAGCTCAACATATTCCGTTGAGGAATCATCGGGATGGTACATGATTTCGTTTATCACAATGTCACCGCGAACCGGATCAGATGCCACTGCAAAACGAACCGAACGATCGAACGGCACCCGATTCCCTGCACAATCACATACATTTTTACTCACCCGCAGCTCATAAATGATTCCACTCTGAACCGGTTTGTCGAAAAACAAGTCAACCAAAGAACTTTTCGGAGTTGCCTGCTGAATTGCTGAAGGAAATCCCAGCCCGCCGGAGGCCTGGTACTGCAAAGTTGCTGATGCTGACGCACTGTCAACCGGTTCCGAAAAAACAAGGTCAATATGCTGCGAATCGGCAACATAAGCGTATAGCGGCACGGGTGGCTCCCCGTCGGGATTCAATGCTGCAACAGAATTGCGGAAACCGGGCGTTCCCCCGTAGGGGCTTTTTGATGCGACCCAGTTTGAAAACCCGGCACAGGGATTCCGGATGTCAATCATTTCCAGCGACCAGCCACCTTCTTTTTTATAGGAATCCTGATACCAATAGTCGGAATATTTTACGGCATCAATCCACTCCCCTGCAGCATTCCTCAAAACAATCTGTGTACCCGTATTGGCAAGAACCGTTGCCGACGAAAAGACCGGAGCAACCTGAACACTGTCGCCATACAACTTCGCTGCATTTGTGTGGGTAAGTAACAGGTATTCGCCAGGACCTATCCGGTATCCGCTTAAACCCAGCTTTGTACTGCCTGCTTCTACTGTCCATCCTGAGAGGTCGGCCGCGAAGGAAGAAACATTGCAAAGCTCAATATACTCATATTCGGGCAGCTCAACCTGCGGGGAAGGATCGGCCATGATTTCCGTAATCAGAATATCGAAACGACGAAAATGATGGTAAAGGGCAACGATTTCTGCCCCGTTGCTGTTGCCGTACCTGTCGGTCAACCCTTCTATCCTGATCATTACAGAGTCTCCATCAGGAAGCTCCCGTTCAAACTCAAGCATAACAGCGTCAGGGTCTGAACGTGCACTTACCCTTGCTTTCACAACCTGACCCCTGTATTCAAAAAACGCTCTTATACTGTCAACTGACGCCAGATTTTCAGAAAACTGTACCTGTACCTCCCGGGAAGAAATAATCCTGTATCCGTTTAACGCTGGAGGAACTGTATCGGCAATAATGCGACCGGTAATCTGCAGGTTGTCGGCCCAAAAGAGACGGTCCTTTGTGGACGTGTAAACATAACAAAAACCGGTATGCCAGGCATGCGAAAATTCAGTATCAGCTATCCCACCCAGCGATACGATATTTCCCGTTCCGTCCGTGGTATCAATATACATTTCCCAGTACCCCGCAGCAGAGCGCCTTACCAATATAAGAGGCGCCTTTGCCGTGCCAATGAGCTGTTCCCAGTTAAAGCCCGTATTGAAAATGTCACTGCAGATTCCCTTTCTTACCTTATAAAGATGCAGACAATCGTCATTGCCGGTATAATTGACACCAACCATATACCCGTTAGCTTCTCCTCCCGGCAGCATGGACCTGGCAGCTGCATCCGCATACAGAAACCACCCCCAGCGATTGGAAGAAGAAGGAGCATATCCATGCCTTATCCTGCAGGAAAATGTCATTTCTCCTGAGTCAGGAACAAAGGACGGAAGAACATGACTGATGGCATCCGAGCCTGATTCGGGATTATCAAATATGTGGTGCAGGGAAAAACGGCCTGAGATACACCCCACACTGTCAGCAAACCATCGGCCTGATACAGATTCCTCCCAACCTGTTGGCCAACCATCCTCAAACTCGGCCGAAAACTGGGAAAAACCCAAGGCAAAACGGAGGAGGAAGAGAAGAAAAAGGCATTTTCGCATCGTCTTTTTTCTGTTTATACCCGATCATTAAGGTTTCTCGCAACAGAAACATTCTTTTATCAATGTTTTTTATATCTTTACGACTCTTATGTTATAAAACATATTTCTATGAGAGTTGCTGTAGTTGGCGTAAGCGGGGCAGTTGGCCAGGAATTCCTGCGGGTATTGGAACAACGAAATTTCCCGCTTGATGAAATTGTGCTGTTTGGATCGGCCAGAAGTGCCGGTCAGACGTATTCCTTCAGAGGAAAGCCTGTCACAGTAAAGGAACTCAAACATAATGACGATTTCAAAGGGATTGACATAGCCCTCGTTTCAGCAGGAGCAGGAGTATCAAGGGAATTTGCCCCAACCATTACCCGGCATGGAACTGTAATGATTGATAATTCCAGTGCGTTCCGGATGGATGATGATGTTCCCCTTGTGGTACCCGAGGTAAATCCTCAAGACTGCAAAAACAGGCCAAGGAATATCATTGCCAATCCCAACTGTTCCACCATCATTATGGTTGTGGCTCTGAAACCCCTCCACGAAATATCGCCTATTAAAAGGATTCATGTAGCTACCTATCAGGCAGCCAGTGGTGCAGGTGCACAGGCAATGGCAGAACTGATGGAACAGACCAGGCAGGTGCTGAACAAAGAACCGGTACACATTGAGAAGTTTAAGTACCAGCTGGCGTTCAACCTTATCCCTCAGATCGACGTTTTCCTTGACAATGGATATACGAAGGAAGAAATGAAGATGTACCATGAAACAAGGAAGATGATGCATTCCGATATCGAAGTAAGCGCCACCACGGTACGGGTTCCCGTTCTGAGAAGCCATTCCGAAGCGGTGTGGGTGGAAACGGAAAGGGAAATCAGTATCTCCGAAGCCAGGGAAGCATTTGAAAAAGCCGAAGGTGTTGTTCTGCAGGATGATCCTTCCACCTTCACCTATCCCATGCCATGGTTTACTTCCGATAAAGATGAAGTATTTGTTGGCAGGCTGAGAAAAGACATTTCCCGGCCGAATGCCCTCACCTTCTGGTGCGTAGGTGACCAGCTCCGCAAAGGTGCAGCCCTGAATGCTGTTCAGATTGCTGAATATCTGGTAAAAAACAGGCTGTTATAGTGCCACCTTTATCGTAGGCACCCATACCTATTCGACTGAGTCCGGATCAGGGTACAGAAAATTGTCGTACGGATACCGTTTTCGGTGAATTTCCTTTACTTCGCTGTAAAGCAATTCCTTAAGCGTTTCGATATTCTGTTTCTTCAAAGCCGAAATGAAAACTGCCGGAGCATTCTCCCTGGCAATCCACATTTTCTGCAGATTTTCCATTGAGTTTCCCTCGGTCTTTGCTGGACTGGCAACATTGCCGGCTGGATCCTCAGGCTTATAAGCATCAATTTTATTGAATACCATAATCATTTTTTTGTCGCCTGCCTGAATTTCCCTCAGGGTTTCCTGTACGATGGCAATCTGCTCCTCATAACCGGGATGGGACAAATCGACTATGTGCAGAAGTATGTCTGATTCGCGCACTTCATCCAGTGTCGACTTAAAGCTTTCTACCAGTGAATGCGGCAATTTTCGGATAAATCCAACGGTGTCGGAAAGCAGAAAAGGCAGGTTTTTAATCACCACTTTCCTTACGGTCGGATCAACTGTGGCAAACAGCTTGTTCTCGGCAAAAACATCAGCCTTGGCCAGTAAATTCATCAGGGTTGACTTCCCCACATTGGTATATCCGACCAGGGAGACACGTACCAGACGTCCCCTGTTTTTGCGCTGGGTTGCCATCTGGCGATCGATGCGTTTCAGTTCTTCCTTGAGGTTGGCAATCCGGTTGCGAATGGCCCGGCGGTCCGTCTCAATTTCCTTTTCACCCGGACCCCTGAGTCCAATACCACCACGTTGACGCTCCAGGTGTGTCCACATCCGGGCAAGCCGGGGCAGTAGGTACTCATACTGGGCCAGTTCTACCTGAGCTTTCGCGTAGGCTGTATGGGCCCGCTGGGCAAATATGTCCAGAATAAGATTGGTGCGGTCGAGAACCTTCCGTCCCAGTTCCCTGTCAAGATTCCGCAACTGCGTAGGGGAAAGCTCGTCATCAAAAACCACCAGATCAACCTGGTGAAGATCAATATACGCACGGATTTCATTTACCTTCCCCTGCCCGATGAATGTACGGGGGTTCGGGGCTTCCATCCGCTGAATAAACTTCTTCACAGCCCTTGCTCCGGCTGTTTCAACAAGAAAGGCCAGCTCCTCCAGATAATCTTCTACTGCTTCCTCTTCCTGCCAGGGAAGGACAACCCCCACCAGAATGGCTCGCTCCGCTGTCCGGGCAGTAACATAATAATTCCCCATGAGTAAACTGAATCAATACTTTCGAACAAAATTATCCGGTTTTAATCTGCGGGTAAAAGATGTTAACCCGCACAGAAACTCACTTGATCAGATGCCGGTTACGGTACACTACATCACGCACTGCATTGGAAAGAGTTTCCGTGCACCTTCCGATCATTTCATAGTCAGTGGGAAACGGTACCGGCTTGGCCTGTATACTTTTCAACTGTTCTTCCGAAAGCGCTTTGACATCGCCTATCGCTCTGGCAGAAGTGAAGGTAAACCTCGACTCAGCCCCAATCGGCTCTTTCTTCAAAAGCCTCCGGTCGGGGTTGAGCATCATGAACTCCACCTCACCGCGCAGACTGACACTTTTTTCCTGAATGCTTTCAATAAGGCTGCAACTGATGGTTTTTGTCTTTTTTACCTTTATATCATTCCCTGCCGAATCCTTTATAACATTACCCCTTGCATCCAGCACATACTGAAATCCGTCATCTACCTCCCTCGTCACATGCTGATCCTTTTCGGTAACCCTGTCAGGGGAAATATCAATATTCAGCAGATTCACCTGAACCAGATAATCAAAATCAATATTCTGATCCCTGTCGGTCAGATAGTATTCCACCCATTCCTGACGCAGATAATCGGTATTGAAACTCAGAACATTTCCAATAAAATCCGGCGGTAAACGGAATTGTGTCCGGTTTTCAATTTCAATCAGTGCCCTGGTAATACCTTTCCGGCGGGCTTCCACAATCATTTGGTCCAGATCCGGATAGGCTCCTCCGCTGTATTCCCTCGCCTTATTGAGCTGGTACCAGGCAGTGCGATAAGACTCTCTGGTATTTTCAGCCATTAGGCGTTTTCCGTTGTTGTAAAAATATTCTGCCGCATTCTTTTTGGCAGCGATCATCTCCGCATCATAGTCTGTATAGGAAAGAGTAACTGTGCGACCGTCAAAATGCAAAGGGTTTACGGGTCTCACTCTTTCCTGCCTGTATTTCAGAGCCGAATAAAGGCCAAACATTTCATCATAGTTGTCCGGATTACCTTCTTCTTTCAGATATTTGATACGCGAAAGATCCCTTTCATTTGCCAGTCTGTATGCCTGGTCAAGCTGCCGGGCACTTTCCTCGTCACCGGGATCCTTGATAAGGCTTTTTACACAGCGTTCAATAACTTCATCATATCGTTGCTGGGTAAGCAGTTTCTTCCGGCTAGCACACGAGGTGAATACCAGAACCATAATGAGCAGGGTAGCCAGTCTGTTCATAGAAATGCTTTTAAAATTTTCATAAAAATACGAATATTCTGTCAAGATGAAATATCCCTAAAAAAACAGCAGGCAGGAACGATTCCTGCCTGCCGATCGGTATAGTAAAAAAAGCTTACTGCAGAACAAATACAATGGGGAATGTGAACTGCACCTTTACCGGTTTACCTCTTTGCTTTCCGGGGGTCCATTTCGGACTTGACATAACCACCCTGAGAGCTTCTTTATCCAGTGCCGGGTCAACTCCCTTCACCACTTTGGCATCAACGACTTCTCCCTTTGAATTGACGGCAAACTGAACAAAAACACGCCCCTGGATACCGTTTTCAGCAGCCACTGGCGGGTATTGAAGATTCTTCTGAATCCATTCCCGGAATCCTTCCTGCCCTTTTCCCTGGAAACTGGGCATTTCTTCCACAATGAAAAAAACCTCTTCTTCGGCAGCTTCTTCTTCCGGCTGATCCACATAATCCTTTATCTGAAAGGATGCATTCTGATCAACGTCCGAATCTTCAATCTTAAGTTCATCATCAATATTCACATCGTCATTGACAATATTCAACACCTCAGTAACTTTTGGCGGTGGTGGTTGCTCTACTGGCTGCTGTTCCTGGCGGGTAACCGGAATAATATCCTGTTCCACAGCCTGTTGTTCAACCTGATATACTGACTTGGCATTCGAAGGTTTAGTAGTCCATTCGAAGGCAACCAGCATCAGACCAAGTGTTATAACCAACCCAAGCTGAAAGAAGATCCCTTTCTGCTTCTCAAGGTTTGCTTTATCTGATTTCTTAACTTCCATGGCATTTAGAAATTGAGGCTGTAAAGTTAATATTTTTTTATCGTTTTTGATGCACCTTCTGTCAATTTTTAAGAAGAAACGTGACCGGAATGGTAAACCTAACATTGACTTTGTTTGCCCCCTGCATTCCGGGTGTCCATCGCGGCGACGACAGCACTGTTCTTAAGGCCTCGGCATCCAGCAACGGATCTACCCCCTTGATAACTTTTGCCTTCGAAACCTGTCCTTCTTTATTCACAATAAATTCCACATACACAGTTCCCTGCAGATTCATCTCAATCGCTTCCCTGGGGTAGGTAATATTCTTTTGTACCCATTTCCAGAAACCCGTTATTCCTTCTCCCTGAAAATCGGGCGGAAACTGGGGATTAACAAACGGTTCATCCACTGGTGCTTCAGGTGTTTCCGGTACCGTAATCCTGAAGGAAGTATTTTCACCAACGGTTGTATTGTCGAAAATTTGCAGATCGACAGAAAGCTCCGTATTGTCCGGTACCAGACTGAGAATAACCGGCACTTCAGGATGAACAACTGCTTCTTCCAGGGGAGGGAGTGTCGGAGGTAATTCTGTAACATCAGACTTTGATTGAGGGGGTAAATAAATAGCTGCCCGCGATGCCGTCTCCCGGTTCCACTCGAAGGCAACCAAAACTAGCGCTAAAGCAACAATGCACCCTATCTGGAAGAAAATCGGACGATTCCTTTCCAGATCAACTCGGAAGGATTTTTTCGGTTCCATACTCTTTCAGTTTTTGGGTTCCCCTTTCCCCGCTATGCCAACTTCTATTAAATAAACGAAAATGCAGGCGGGTTTATTGCCGGAACTGCCGTTTTGCAGGTAAGAAAAAAAGTTTTAAATTTGCAACGCATTAGTTGAATAGCCTGGTTTCAAAAAACGCTGGCAATCAGCAAAATGCATTCAGGGTTCTTTCACGGGGAATTAGCTCAGCTGGCTAGAGCGTTTGCATGGCATGCAAAAGGTCATGGGTTCGACTCCCATATTCTCCACATCAGGGTATCAGGTATGACTGATACCTTTTTTGTTTCCTGCCATTAAATTTGTTTCCCTTTTACTATTTTCGGACTGATTTTTATTCCGTGGCTACCTATATACAAAAACTAATCGAACAAGGGGAAAATCAACAGCTTGATTTCAAGTTTGAAATCAGTGATTCCCGCAAGATTGCCCGAACCCTCTGTGCATTTGCCAATACCGACGGAGGAACTCTCCTGATTGGGGTAAAGGACAATGGTCGGATAGCCGGGGTACGAACGGATGAAGAATATTACATGGCCGAGGCTGCCGCCCGGATGTATTGCCGGCCGGAAATTTCTTTTGCTACGGAAAGATGGACAGTAGAAGGGAAAACGGTTCTCGAAATCCGTATTCCTCCCGGAACAGAAAAACCATACTATGCCCTGAACGATGAGGGAAAATGGCGCGCCTACCGGCGGGTAAAGGATCAGAATATTCTGGCTCATCCTGTCTGGGTTAAGGTCTGGAAAAGAAAATCCAGCCCGAAAGGAATCATCATTCGTTATTCTTCCGAAGAAAAAATGCTGCTTTCGTACCTGAGGGAAAACGAATTTATTACCCTGTCAAAATTCACCCGCATGGCCCGCCTGAGAAGATTTGAAGCGGAAAATATCCTGGCAAATCTTATTGTTTCCGATATTCTGGATATTGAACAGACCGAAAAACAAACCCATTTTTTTCTGAAGCCCTTATAATGTAAGCCTTCTGCCGTCTCCTGGAAGAAAAAGAATACCGTCCGAAATCCCAGTACGAATCCCGGAAACCACACCATTCAGAAACATCTACTCGATTTTTGTCAGCACTGAATAACCAGTAAGCCTGCCTTTAGAATCATAGGTTTCCGATTTTACCAGACCGGCATTTTTGCTGTAATATTCCACTCCATGCGAACGCAAAGTAAACAGCATTTTTGCTTCACTGTCGTAGGAAATTTTTATGCATTCGAATGTTCCGGCCGGCGTAGTGACCGGTTCAACTGCCTCAACCTTGCGGTTACTGATCTTTGTTGTCATCTGCATGATCTGCATCCCGGATTCGTTGACAATTCTCACCGACAACACTCCCCCTTTCAGCATTTCTCCCGGTTTCGGGTGAGAGGGAAGATCAAGCTGGTCACCACTCACTTCCATCTTCATGTTTTCAAAACCTGCCATGGCTTCACCGTTCATGTAATTTTTCATATCAATCGTAACCAAACCATTGACACATTGAACGGTGTATTCATTTGAGTATGCCTGCTCGCCCTTTTTCCGGGGAGGAAATTCATTCCGGGCAGTAATTTCCATTCCTCCGGGAATTTCCCTGCTGCTTACAATCACTGTTTTTGAAGTCCCGGTTTCCTTCCCTTTGGCATCATAATGTTTCATTTCCAGAACAGTACCTGCCTTTGCGGGATAATAAAGTTCACAGGCCTGTGCTTTCGTTTTGGCCGGAGCAATAAAACCCGCAAAAACTGTAAGAAGTAAAAAATAATGTTTCATACGCCAACGTTTTTTATCAAAGATACAGGATAATCTGAGGTTGTTCTTTGTGTTCTTACCTTATTTTTATGAAAGAAATAGTATTTTTGACCAACAGGTCCGGCCGTATATTCAACTGTATGAAATTAACAGGCACTAAAATGACTTCCCTGCTATGAAAAAACAAATGCTTCTGCCAACAGGATTTCTGACAATTCTGTTTATATTACATTTTTCGGTTGTGGCTCAACCGGTTCCGGTGGTTTCAACCCTTACCGATGTTACGGTCTTCCTCAACGGAGCGCAGGTTTCAAGAGAAGGAAGTGTTACCCTTGAACCCGGAAGCCAGGAAGTCTTGTTCAGTGGCCTTCCCGCCGGAATAAGTGAGCAAAGCATTCAGGTTCAGGGAACGGGGAACTTTACTATCCTCTCAGTAACCCACCGGATCAATTACCTGAAAAGCCCTGAAGAAAACAAGCAAATCAAAGCCCTGCAGGATTCCCTCCAACTTTTGCAGAATATGGTAAGTTTGAAAAAATCAGCACTGGCCGTCTGCGATGAGGAAGAAGCCTTTCTGAAAGCTAACCGTTCCATCGGTGGAACCAATACCGGCGTCAATATTGCCGACCTGAAATCTGCTGATGAGTTCATACGTGGACGTTTTGCGGAAACCGGCCGGCTTCGCATCAGCCTTACCAAAGAAATAAACGATCTCAGCCTTCAGATCACACGCATTTCAAACCAATTGAACAACCTCAGCAACCAGAATCAGCCCACCGGTGAAGTGCTGGTCAAACTAATGGTTCCCGTCAGGACAAAAGCTCTTCTGCGACTAAGTTACTTGGTCAACAACGCATCCTGGACTCCCGAGTATGACCTCAGGGCCGGAGAACCAACAAAACCCGTCGAACTGGTTTATAAAGGATCCATTGTGCAAAATACAGGTGAAGACTGGAATAATGTAAATATTACTCTTTCAACAGGAAATCCGTCGCTGGGCGGAAACAAACCCGAACTGAATACCTGGTTTCTCGATTTTTTTTATCCCCGGCCTGCCGGAATTCTTAAATCGGCCAAAAGTGAAATTGTTCCGGAAGTGGCTGAAATGGATGATGTGGCTGTCACAGTACGTGGAACAAGAAGCAGAATACCGGTTGCGGAGGAAGCTGCTACAGGTTCATCCTACACAGCTTTTTCAGAAAACCAGACCATGTTCCTTTATACCATCAATGTTCCTGCCACGGTTCCATCTGATGGTAAGCCACAGCAGGTTGAAATACGAAAAGAGAAACCGGATGCTGTATTCATCCATTATGCCGCCCCAAAACTCGACCCCGATGCATTTCTGGTAGCCAGAATTACGGGTTGGGAAAAGCTGAACCTTCTTCCCGGAAATGCCAATGTCTTTTTCGAAGGCACGTATACCGGCAAATCCTACCTGAATCCGGGGGCCATGGGCGACACCCTCGATGTTTCCCTGGGCCGCGACAGGGGAATCAGCCTTCGCCGTGAACGTATCAAAGAGTTTACCAGCCGCCAGTCGCTGGGGAATGCACGTAAAGACATCCGGGGATTTGAAATTACCGTTCGCAACAACAAAAAAGCTCCCGTAAACCTCACCCTGCAGGATCAGATCCCGGTGCCCGTCAATAAGGATATCTCGGTTGATCCTGTTGAGATCTCGGACGGAAATCTGGAAAAGCAAACCGGAAAAATCACCTGGAACCTGAAACTCGCTCCCTCTGAATCAAAAACCTTACGGCTGGTTTATGAAGTGAAATATCCAAAAGACCGCCAGGTCGTTCTGGAATAGACCGTAAGTTGGCCTGCCGGTTCCAATACCTCCTGCTTTTGGCGATTCATGCCGAGCGGAAGACACCTCCGGATCAGCATGAATCAGCTGTCCGGTTTGGGAATTGACTAAATTCAAAATTCCAAAAGATTTTATGTTGTATAAGCAGTAGCATTTTTTCAAATTATTTGTATTTTCAGCTTTAGGGAGAAACCGTAATTTATTGAACCAGATACGTTGGAAAACGCCTGCGTAAGTTATTCAAATACAGAAAATTCCTTGTCTGCCTCAAAGGAATCCCTGTTATCCTTTTTCAAAGGACTGACTGTTCTTTTTCTGACCGTTACTATTTTCATTGATAGTGAAGCCCAGGAAATTTCTGTTCGTTCATACACAGCTGTTCGTTCTGTGAATCCGGTAACACTGGATGGTAAAGACAATGACCCTGTATGGGCCCAGACACAGTGGGCCGATGGATTTACCCAGTACGAACCCTATGAGGGTCGTCAGCCTACCAAACAAACTGCTTTTAAAACAGCCTACGACGACAACAACTTCTATGCCCTGATCCGCTGCTTTGATCATCCCGACAGCATTCAGACCCGCCTTACCCGCAAGGATGACATGGACGGAGACCTGGCAGCCATACAGATTGACAGCTACTTTGATCACCGGACAGCTTTTGTTTTTATGGTGAGTGCTGCCGGAGTAAAAACAGATTATATCCTCAGTGAAGATGGACAAAAGGAAGATTATACATGGGATCCCATCTGGTATGTAAAAACAACCATTGATGCGGAAGGCTGGACGGCAGAAATACGGATTCCGCTCAGTCAGCTTCGTTTCGGACCACAGAACGAGCAAATCTGGGGTCTTCAGGTTGTTCGGTATTTATACCGCAAACAGGAGCTTTCTCTCTGGCAACCAATACCACGGGATGCCTCAGGGTGGGTAAGACGCTTTGGTACACTGGAAGGAATAAACCATATTAAACCACGCCGGCAGATTGAAATAGCGCCCTATGTCGTTGCATCGGCCGAAACCTACCCTGCCGAAAGGGAAAATCCGTTTTCAAAAGGCAGGGATATCAGGGGAAAATTCGGTGTTGACGGTAAAATAGGTCTTACAAACAATATCATCATGGACCTGACCATTAATCCCGATTTTGGTCAGGTGGAGGCCGATCCCTCTGAAGTGAACCTAACCGCATACGAAACCTACTTTGTCGAAAAAAGACCTTTTTTCATCGAAGGAAAAAATATATTCGACTTTCCCGTTATTGCCGACGAAGGAAGTTCTTCAGAGGAAAACCTCTTCTACAGCAGGCGGATTGGTCGCCCTCCCCAGCGAAAACTGGACCTATCTCCTGATATGTATGCTTCCATACCTGACTATACCAAAATTCTCGGCGCAGCAAAAATTACTGGCAAAACCTCAAACGGCATTTCCCTGGGAATACTGGAAAGCGTCACCTCGGAAGAGTATGCGAAAATTGATTCGGCCGGAATCAGAAGTAAAGAGCCTGTTGAACCCCTTACCAACTATTTTGTGGCACGATTGCAGAAAGACTCCGACAAGGGCAATCTTATCTGGGGAGGTATGTTCACGGCGGTCAACAGAAACACGGATAATCCGGCACTTTCATTTCTTCCTTCAGCAGCCTATTCCGGTGGAGCAGATGTAACCCGCTACTGGAAAAACAAAGAGTACTATGTTAAAGGCCGGATCCTTTTCAGCCGGATTAATGGTTCTGCCGATGCCATGCTCGGCCTTCAGACTTCTTCAACCCACTATTTTCAGAGGCCTGACATGGATTATGTGCGTTTTGACTCAGCCCGCACGAACCTTGCCGGAATAGCCGGGCGTTTTGAAATCGGCAAGGAAGGAGGAGGCCATTGGAGATGGTCGGGTACACTTACCTGGAAATCTCCCGGTTTTGACGTGAATGACGCAGGATATGTGCAGCTTACCGACGTAATTGATGAAACAGTTTGGATCAGTTACCGGATTTGGGAACCTTTCTCCTTCTTCAGGAAACTCAGCCTGAATGCTAGCCAGTATTCCGAATTTGATTTCGGAGGCAACAATATTGTTAATGGAATCAATTTCAATCTTTCAACTCAATTAAAAAACTACTGGAACCTTTATGCAGGAGTTACATTGCAGTCTCCAACCAGAGCCAATTACTTCCTGCGCGGAGGCCCGACATTTCTTGTACCGCCTTCTGTCAATACCTGGTTACAGATGGCAACAGATCAGAGAAAAAAATTCTTTATTACCCTTCAGGATGTCAACCGGTTTGGCGGAAATCACTGGCTGCGTCAGTACGATTTAAATCTGGCCTTTACTTTCCGGCCCACCGACGTCATCATGGTTTCTGCTATACCTGCATATACTCTTAATCAGCGCGAACTTCAGTACGTAACACATAAGGTACTCTCTGCAGGCGACCGGTACGTTTTTGCTTCTGTGGGTCAGCAAATCCTGAAAATGTCGCTCCGCCTTAACCTGAGCTTTACCCCCAATCTCAGTCTTCAGTTCTGGGGGCAGCCTTTCCTCGCCGCAGTCAATTACTCCCGGTTTAAAGAAATCACTGATCCCCTGGCAAAGGAATACAGCAATCGCTTCCGGCTATATTCAGTACCTTCTGAAATATCAATACCCGGCGACTACTACCTGGTTGATGAAAACCATGACGGAAGCATTGACTTTCAGTTCTATAATCCCAACTTTAATCTGAATGAATTCAAATCAAACCTGGTGTTTCGCTGGGAATATACACCCGGTTCGACCTTGTACCTCGTTTGGTCACATTACCGCGATTACACTACAGGACTGGGCAAATGGGATTTCCGGGAAAATGCCAGCCACCTTTTTTCTGTAATGCCTCATAACGTGTGGCTGATCAAGTTTTCATACCGGTTCAGAAACTGAGGCGAATAAACGTTCTTTTCCCACAGCTATTTTCCAACATTCCAAACCTTCTGCCTTGCTGAAAACCTCAGAAAAAGCCCATAGGAATAATCCGGATCTTTAAAGAAAAGATCAAAAAAGAAATCCCCCCGGAGACCTAAAACCAGATAAGGAGAAATTTGCTTCCGGATAAATAAACGGCTGACAATCATCCTTCGGTTTTGCTGATAGGAGTCTTTATCAAACGCCCATGACCAGAATATCGGGTCTCCTTTGGGTGCAAAAAAATCTTTAGCCAGCCAGAAACCATTTTCCCATTCCATTCCGGAACCGCCTATGGAAACCGAAGGGAAAACCGTATATCCGCTTTTCATCGGCAACTGCGGGGTTGGTGAAACATCACGGAATCCAATACCTGTAAAACCTGCCGTAAGTTTCTGAATAATAGCATGATCGGTGCTAAACGAAATGTACCCTCCTGTTCCGAAATGAAAAAGAGTCTGGATAGGAAGATCCGATTGATCAATCTGCCCTCCCCTGTGGGTTGCCAGAACGTAAACGGGAAACCGGATTTCTTGTCTGCCCTGGCCAATAAGCCCGGTAAACCATCCCGAATAGCCAAATGTCAGTTGCTCCTGGTTCGCTTCATCCCGTTCCAGAAAACGGTCCCATTGCAACCATATATCGGAAAAACAGACAGGCGATTCATAGCGGATCTGCAGGCCGTCTTCAATCACCTCATTCAGGTTGCGTTCTGTTCCGTACAACGATTCAGGCAATCGGTGTTCACCGGCACCCTTTATGGTCCCTGCTACCAGGCTAAGCCTGTCATTGAAATTAGCCTGTAATGAAATGACCGGTAAAAACTTGTTCAATCGCTCCTGTCCGCTGTATTTCAGAAGATGAAAACCTCCGAACAATGAAACATGCGGGTCGGCTTTCCATTCCAGAACAGGGGTAAGATGCATTCCTATCAAAGTATAACCTTTGTAAAGCGGATTAAAATATTCATTGTTCCTGAAAAAACCGGTTGCATTAAGGCGAAGCGTCAGCGTACCCGTATCAGACAGTGGAGCAAAATCCCCCCGCCGGAAAATCGGATCAGCAACCTGGGAATAACCTAGGCAACCGGTCAACAGGAAGAGGAAAACACATGTTCTGAACATACACAGGAAGCCTTTCCCAAAGAATGTTAAAAATACTCTTTTTTCGGATTTTTCTGCTTAATTTGCCGGCTGATTTCAGTTGTACTATCATTGATACATCAAGAGCATCCTGTCTATGATGAAAAAATATGCACTGATTAACAATATCACCGGTTGGGTGATATTTGCCATAGCAGCAATTGTGTACCTGCTTACCATGGAACCTACCGCCAGCTTCTGGGATCCGGGTGAATTTATTGCCACGGCCATGAAACAGCAGATCGGCCACCCCCCGGGGGCTCCCTTTTTTATGATCATGGGAAGATTTTTTACCCTTCTTGCTGGTCAAAACCTGAGCAAGGTTGCTGTCTGCATGAATTCCATGTCGGCCCTGGCCAGTGCTTTTACCATTTTGTTCCTGTTCTGGAGCATTACGCATCTGGCAAGGAAAATCCTGATAAAGGAGGAAAAGGATCTTTCAGTAGGAAATATGATCGCCATCATGGCTGCGGGCATTGTCGGTGCCCTGGCGTATACTTTTTCCGATTCATTCTGGTTTTCCGCTGTGGAAGCAGAAGTGTACGCCACTTCCACCCTGTTCACTGCTTTGGTTTTCTGGCTAATGCTGAAATGGGAAGAAGCAGCTGACAAACCCCATGCAAACCGGTGGCTTATTCTGATTGCCTTCCTCATGGGATTGTCTATTGGAGTACATTTGCTCAACCTGCTGGCTATTCCGGCTCTCGTTTTTATCTATTACTTCAAAAAGTACAAGGTTACGCGCTGGGGTATTGTTAAGGCCCTTGGTGTCAGTGTGCTTATTCTTGGAGCCATTCTGTATGTTATTATCCCAGGCATCCCATGGCTTGCCTCGGTTTTTGAGCTCATTTTTGTCAATGGTTTCGGACTGCCGTTCAATTCAGGTCTTATTTTTTATGTAGTACTGCTCAGTGCATTGACCATCTGGCTGGTATGGCTCACCTACCGGAAGAAAATGGTCGGTTTGAATACCATTCTCACTGGTGTAGCGGTAATCCTCCTGGGATATTTTTCCTATGGAATGATCGTCATCCGCTCCGCGGCCAATCCTCCGCTGAACGAAAACAACCCATCCAATGTTTTCTCCCTCCTTTCCTATCTTAACCGCGATCAGTACGGTGACAGACCGCTTTTTAAAGGACAATACTACAATGCTCCCCTGGTTGAGTCAAAACAGGGAAAAGCCATTTATACGCCTATAGGGCGGAAATATGTAAAAACAAGCTATAAACCCGTTTATGTCTACGACGAACGCTTTACAACGATATTCCCGCGTATGTACAGTGATGATCCCCGGCACATCGAAGCTTACAAACACTGGGCAGGGATCAAAGGCAAACCAGTCAGGATTACGGGTAACGATGGCAAAACCAAAACAGAGTATGTTCCTACTTTTGGTGAAAACCTGAAGTTTTTCTGGAGATACCAGCTGGGATGGATGTACTTCCGTTATTTTATGTGGAACTTTGCCGGCCGGCAGAACGATATCCAGGGAAACGACGGATCGGTTGTTGGTGAAGGGAACAAACTTTACGGAAACTGGATTTCGGGAATCAAGTTTCTGGATGAAGCCCGCCTGGGCCCGCAGGACAATCTGCCATCTACCCTTGCCAAAAACAGAGGAAGAAATACTTACTATCTCCTTCCTTTGCTTTTGGGTTTGGTTGGATTGGTATATCATTACCTCAGAAACCCCAAAGATACAGTGGTCGTATTCTGGCTCTTCTTCATGACCGGTATAGCCATCGTATTATATCTGAACCAGAAACCGCTTGAACCAAGAGAAAGGGATTATTCCTACGCAGGTTCTTTTTACGCCTTCGCTATCTGGATAGGATTGGGTGTTCTGGCGCTTTATGAACAACTCCGTAAATTTCTCCCTTCAGTGGCCGGAGCGTCTGTAAGTCTTGCCCTATGTACCCTTGCTGTACCGGTAATAATGGCCGAAGAAAACTGGGATGATCATGATCGTTCCGGTCGGTACACGGCCCGGGATTTCGCCATCAACTATCTCCAGTCGTGCGATTCAAACGCTGTGGTCTTTACCAATGGCGACAACGACACCTTTCCTCTCTGGTACGTTCAGGAAGTAGAAGGAATAAGAACGGATGTCCGCGTTGTGAATCTGAGCTATCTGGGCGCTGACTGGTACATTGATCAGATGAAACGGAAAGTCTATGACTCAGATCCCCTTCCTATTCAGTTCACCAGCGATCAGTTCCGGCAGGGCCGAAGAGATATCATCTACATAGTGGAACGTACCCAGGATAAACTTCCACTGAAAGAAGCTCTTTACGATTGGCTTGGAAGCGATGACCCGCGCACCAAGTCCATTCCCGGATACCAGGGCAGATTTGATTATTTGCCTGCCAAAAACTATACTCTGGCTGTCGATACAAATGCCGTCAGAAACTCTGGAATTCTAACAAAACGTGAATTACCGTCCATGGTTTCCTCGGTTGACATCAAAATTGACAAAAACTATATCACTAAAAGCGATATGCTGGTTCTGGATATGCTGGCTACCAGCAACTGGAAAAGGCCTTTGTATTTTGCAGTAACGGTGTCACGCGACAACTGGCTCGGACTTGATCCCTATCTCAGGCTCGAAGGCCTTGCCTACCGGATTCTTCCTGTCAGGGGATCTACGGATATTGCACGTCCCGGAACCGTTGCCGCCGATATTATGTACGACAATATGATGAACAAATTCCGTTGGGGTGGCATCGATAACCCCCATGTGTACCTCGATGAAAACAACCAGAGAATGCTGCTCAATATGCGGAACAATTTCGCCCGGCTTGCCGAAGCGCTTCTGGCCGAAGGGAAAAACGATTCAGCCCGTAAAGTCCTTGACCGTTGCATGGAATTGCTTCCCTCTTCCAGAGTACCCCACAATTTCTTCAGCCTGCCTCTTATTGAAATGTTTTACCGGACCAACCAGCCCGATAAGGCCGGGTCGATCGTTACTGACCTTCTGAAGACCCTTTCGGATGAACTGCATTACTATTACCATCTTAACCAGAAATTCCCCAATGAAGCAGACTATGAACGAAGACTCGATTTCTATCTGATGAGCGAACTGGATGCCTTAACTAAAAAATACGACCAGAAAGAACTGAACAAAAAAATACAGGACGAACTGAAAACTGTTTCTTTGCTTTACGGAATTCCTGCTGAATAGAAAATGACCGATACATGGATTCTGAAAGCTGGTATGCGGCTATATCCGGGAGCCGTCTGGAAGCTGAATACTGCCCGGAAAGAAATTGCCCTTACCTTTGACGATGGCCCGGAACCGGAAATAACCCCAAAAGTACTGGCCATCCTTGCACAATATGCCAGGCAGGCAACTTTCTTCTGTGTGGGGAATAAAGCCGTGAAATATCCTTCCCTCGTCCAACAGATCAGAGAGCAGGGGCACGCCGTTGGAAACCACTCCTACAGCCACTGCAACGGATTTTTTACCAGCCCTAAAACCTATGTCGAGGACGTGGAAAAAGCACAGGTTATCCTCCAAAGTTCATTGTTCCGACCACCCTACGGACGCATCACACCGTCGCAGTACAAAATTCTTTCGGAAAATTACCGTATCGTTTTCTGGAATGTAATATCGTACGATTTTCATCCCCGGTTTACCGCTGAAAAATGCCTGAAACATTGCTTGCAGAATCTTCAAAATGGAGCAGTTTTTGTCTTTCACGACACTCGGATGGCTTCCCGTAACCTCCTCACTTTCCTGCCGGAATTTCTGGATACCATTACGAGCATGGGGTTTGATACGGTCACACTCACTAATCCGGTAAAGTAATGTACCATTATTCCACTTTTGGTCTCCGCATCCGCTCGGATATCGAATTACCCGAACTGGGCGAGCCGGGAAAGGAAGAAAATCCCGATCTGACCATTACTCTCAAACCCGTTCCCGAAAAACTCCCTGATGCTTTATATCAGGGAAAAAGTTTCCAGATCAGCCCCTCTCAGGTACTGATCAGGATTGAACAGGTAGTCCGTTACCTGGTTAGTGACGGACGGGAAATCTGCGCTGAACCATCCCCGGATGCTGAAATAGCTCTAGTTAGACTGTTTTTGCTCGGCCCGGTTATTGGAATTGCACTTCATCAGAAAGGATTTCTTGTTTTGCACGGCAGTTCCATACTCCTGGAAAATCAGGCTATCATTTTTGCAGGAACTTCGGGCAGCGGAAAATCAACTATTGCCGGAGCGCTTATCCGAAAGGGTTTCCCTTTTCTGGCCGACGACCTGTGCCCACTCCGCATGGAACTTAGCGGCAATTTCTTTTTGCTTCCGTCCATACCTCAGCTGAAACTTATGGAGGATGCCTTGCCTGACCTTGAATTTTTTGCGGAGTCTGCCGTTAGACTTTCCTCCGTCACGGCCAAATACGGTGTGTCTTTTACTGAAAAAATTCAGGCTGAACCGCTTCCTGTCAAACTGATCTTTATTCTTCAGCCTGAACCAGCCGAAAAGGAGATCCGTATTGAACATCTTGCCGGGATTGAAAAATTTCATGCATTGAAAGATAACACCTATCGCTTCCCTCTTTTGCATTATATGAATCTGACAGAAAGCCATTTCAATCAGGTTACAAGCCTGGCAAAAAAGGTGTCTGTTTACCGGATCATCCGGAATCCCCAGATCCCGATCGACACAACTGCCGATGCTGTTACTGCTTTCATTTCCCGTTTGTGAACCTGGCGGAAAATTAAACTGTTTATCTTTGCAGTTGAAATTCAAACGGAAAAAACCTTTATTCCCGGAATGACTATACAGGAAAATACTTTCTACCGCCGGAATCCTGATCTGATTTTCAGCGATATGGACGGCGAAACGGTAATGATGAGCATTCAGAACGGAGAGTATTACGGCCTGGATGAAGTAGGTTCCCGTATCTGGCAATTGCTCGAAAATCCCGAGTCAGCAGAAACCCTTACACAAAAACTGATCGAAGAATATGAGGTTCCACAGGAAACCTGCCTTTCGGATGTGATGGAATTTCTGAACATACTTGCTGAAAAACAACTTATTGTCCCTGCCTGATATGACGGGTAACCGTTCTCATCTGTTTTTTGTCCGTGTTCTGCAAGTTCCTCTGAAGGATTGGTTTCTTTTTACTGAAGCATTTCTTCTCTTGTTCTTCTGGAGGTTTGTGACTTTTGTGGTGCCTTTGCGCTATTACAGCCGATACCTGGGAAAACCACAGAAGGATTTTTCCGGTACTGAGCTGCCTTTTTCTGATGAAATTGCCCGGATAGGTCTGGCCGTCAGAAGAGCCGTAAAGTATTCTGTAATTCCGGCAAAATGTCTCACAGAAGCAATTATTGTAAAGAGAATGCTGGCCCGAAGGCGGATTCCTTCAGCCCTGTATCTTGGGGTAACCCATGAAAAAAATAACCGTAAACTGAAAGCCCACGCATGGCTCCGATATGGTAATCAGGTAATAACAGGCCGGAGAGGGCATGAAAAATTCACCGTCGTTTCAATATTTGTTTAACGGCTTATTCTTTCCAGATAATCAACTCATCCAGTTCTTTCCTGCTCTTGGGCAGAGGGTTATGGGCGGGTTTCCCGACGGCTGTAAAAGCAATGATGCGGTAAGGCTTTTCAACCTCCAGCAATTGAGCAAGTTCATTGGCTGCCATGAGAGGTGCGCTCAGCCAGCATGCTCCATATCCCATATCTACAGCCGCCAGCAACAGATTTTCGATACAGGCACCGGCACTCTGCAAATCGGGAAAATTTCTCTCCTTGTTGATTTCCTCATGTGTCATCCTGACCCCTTTTTCAAGAACCGACTCATATTCCTCCATCAGCAAAACAATGAGAGCAGGAGCATCTCTGAAAAAGGTTGCAAAAAACTCTACCTGCGATTTGATATTTTCTGCCGCAAGTGATTCATTTGTAGGAAGCGATTGTATCTTTTCCGATACAATATTGGCCATTTTACTCAGCAAATCGCGAGAAGTTATTACCATAAACTTCCAGGGCTGAAAATTGTTGACGCTGGGTGCCATGGCTGCAATCCTGATCATTTCCCGCAAATGATCAGGCGGAACGGACTCATCCCTGAAGCTCCGCACACTACTCCGTTTTTCCACTACTTCCCTGAATTCCATAACGAACTGATTAAGAATTAATATATGTAAAGATACAAAAAAATTGCCTGTGGTTATTGACGGAATAACCCATACCATTTGCTTTTGGCCTTACTGTTTTTTTGCCGCTTGCCAGCGGATATGCAGAATTTGGTCTAACATCAAAGCGAACATGCATCAATTTAAAACAAAATGCCTATATTTAACCGGATAATTATCTGCCCGTGTTATCTTCGCTTACAATGGAAGTATCAGACCAGGAACTTGGCATGTTCATCTCTGCATTGCGCCAGGCTTCAGATTATGACTTTTCGGAATACTCAGATAAATCTCTCCGGAGAAGAATTGCCAAAATTCTGGTAGATCACAAAATGTCGCTTCCCCAGTTGCTTCATGCCATTGAACAGGATGAAGGATTTGCCGAAAAAATAGTGCGCGAAGTTACCGTCAATACAACGGAACTTTTCCGTGATCCCCAGGTCTGGCATATGCTCCGTTACAAAGTACTCCCCCTGTATGCCCATCTTCCCGTTATCAATATCTGGGATATCGGATGCTCCACCGGTCAGGAAGTATACTCCCTTCTCATCCTGCTCAACGAACTGGGCTTGTTTGAAAAAACCAATGTCTATGCTACCGATTTAAATTCGGAAGTGCTCTCAGCTGCTTCAAAAGGAGTTTATAGATACCGTTTCAATATCAGTTACCTGGATAATTTTGACAAGGTGATCAGGGAAAATCCTTACAATACGGCCATTCATTACGATGTTCCCTACGAAAAATATTTTGAGATTGATAACAACAGGGACCTGATCCGTATGAAACCTTTTCTGACTTCCAAACCTGTTTTTCGCAAACATGACCTCGTTCAGCAAGGTAACATCTGGTCCCGTAAGTTCGATCTTATTTTTTGCCGGAATGTAATTATTTACTTTAATTTCAATCTGCAGAACAAAGTTTTCAAGACCTTTCATGGCTCCCTTCATGAGTCAGGCTGCCTTGTACTTGGTCTTCATGAAAGCATTCTCGGACCCTTCTCTTCTCATTTCGAAAAGAAAGACATGGTTTATTTTATAAAAAATCCTCTGCCTTAATCCTGTTATGGACTAAATGCATATCCCTTTCCATCTGATGAGACAGACAATGGTCAGGAAGGTGAAAACGCTTACTTTCAGAAATCTTACCCTGGTAATTTACTCCTTGTTTGCGGTGACCTGTATTGTGCTTACTGCACTTTTCCTGAACTCAGTCAACCAGCTTGAAGAACTGCAGAAAATTGACCGTTCATTTCAAACAATACGAAAAAACCTTACCATACTGTACCGGGCATTAAAAAAGGATGGGGACCTGTCAGCATTCCCCGCTGCAGGTGTACCAACAACCAGGCACCCTGACTATGATAAATTGCCGGATTTTCTTGGCTCGGTTGATAAAACCCTGTCCCAGTCTGAAATAAAGAATGGTATAGCCCGTTTCCCTTCTCTTTCGAAAGCGCTGGATGATTTTCTTGATGATTACACAAAGTTTCGCACCGGATTCATACAAATCCTTCCTGATATCATCGAAGCAGAAAAACGTTCATTGCAATTTGAAAAGAAACTTGACAGCCTTGAAAATTCAATCATTCAGATTATCCCTGACAAAAAAACCACCGCCGATTACCTGATCAGCTACCATAACTGGGTAACAACAGAAGATCTTCCGTCCCTTTATAAAATACATACAATTCTTTCTTCTCCCGGGTTCCTTTCAACGGGTATCAGCCGGAATCTGGCTGATGAATCAGCGATTCTGATTCAAATTTATCAATCGATCTCAGGACAGGAAAAGGCTGTGAGGGACCTCCTTGCGGATTGTCTGGGTGCAACTGACCTGCTTGCTCGACTTTCAAATGAAATGACCAACAAACAACTGCAACGTTTGTACTTCTCTGGTCTGGCGGCGGGGCTCTTTTTATTTTCTCTGGTGTTCCTTGTGTTTTCTTTATACAGCCGGAAAGTCCGTTTTATTTTCAATACACTCAAACGGTATCTTTCGGAACTGTACAACGGGCATATTCCGGAGCCCATTCCGCCCGGAGGAGTCTCTGACACAAAAGAAATTTATCAAATTCTTAATTCATATGCCGAAGATTTACGGAAGAAGGTACACTTCGCCAATGCCATTGCTGAAGGCAACTATTCTGCGGAATACACACCACTCAGCGACCATGATTTATTAGGTAATGCTCTTCTGAACCTTGGACATGGCCTTAAAAGGGCAGAAAACACAAGAAAGGAATTCGAAAAGGAAGAAAAGAAACGCCGTTGGACCTCGGAAGCTCTTGCCCGGCTTGCTGAAGTTATCAGATTATCGAGCACCGATGTGACAACGTTATCTGATCAGGTGGTTCGGTTTATCGTTCGTGATATCGGAGCAAGCCAGGGAGCCTTGTTCCTTTCGGATACGGAAAGTGACTCAAAACCCTTGTTGCGTCTGGTATCCGCTTTTGCCTACAACCGAAAAAAATACATAAGCCGCACATTTTATTTCGGGGAGGGTCTGGTAGGCACCTGTGCTCTTGAGAAAAACAGCATTTATCTCACCGATATTCCGGCTAATTACATTAAAATAACTTCCGGTTTGGGTGAATCAAAACCCGGATGCCTGATCCTCATTCCGCTAATGACGAATAACCATGTTCTGGGAGTTCTGGAGATAGCAAGCCTGAAGGAACCGGAACCTCATTTCCGTGAATTCCTAGAAAAATCGGCTGAAAGCATTGCCTCCGCCCTTTCGATGGTTCAGATCAATACCCGCAACCGGATCCTTCTTGAAAAATCGCAACAACAGGCCCATGAACTGGCAGAACAGGACAGAAAAATGCGCCAGAATATTGAAATGCTGCAGGTTGCCCAGGAAGAAGCTACCCGTCGTGAACGCGAAATTACCGGTATTCTCAAAGCAATCAACCAATCATCCCTTGTTCTTGAACTCGATACTGATTCCCGCATTCTTTCTGTAAATGAACGCTTCTGCCAGCTCATCGGAACCAAACCACAGCTGGTAACCGGAAAACGTTACGCAACCCTGATGAACCTTGATATAACATCTGATTCCTACCAGCAACTATGGAATGATCTTAATAACGGAAAACCCAGGCATTCTGTTGAATCCATCCGTCTTGCCGGTGGACGGGAAATATGGCTCAGCATGAGCTTTACCCCGCTTGCCGATATGAATCAGCAGATAAACAGAATCTTATGCATAGCATCCGATATCACGGAATCCAAACAACAGGAAATTGTACTTCAGGAAAAAACACGCGAACTGTTGCGCAAAAACCTCGAACTGGAAACCTTGTATCACGCTGTCGATGAATCCCTTATACGTTGCATCCTGCAACCCGATGGCATCATTTCCGATGCTAACGAAAACTATCTCAGAACAACCGGATATGCACGAAAAGAAGTAATCGGAAAAAATTACAGAAATTTTCTGAAATCCGATGAGTTGGACCAGTTCGTAAAAATCTGGAACGAACTGATGAAAGAAAAATCCTATTCGGGAGTACTGAAAAGAACCAAACCCACAGGTGAAGAAATCTGGCTCATGTCTGGTTTTACCCCACTGAAAGATGAAAATGGAAGAATTTATAAGGTTTACTTCCTGGCACAGGATATTACCGAAAAAAGACTTAAATACAAGTTGCTGGAAGAAGCCAACAAAGAAATTGAACGGCTGAGAAACCTGCTCTGGAAAGAAACCGGAAGATGAACCTCCTCAACGAAATAAGTCTTGTTGATTATATGAACCTTGTCCGGCAGGTCAGGGAAATCACCGGAGTTGATCTGGGAGAGTTTGCAACAGCATCCTTACGTCGAAGGCTTACCCGTTGCATCCAGCTTCACAATTTTCGTTTTCCTGATATGCTCGTTGCCCGGATCCGTGAAGACCCCCTTTTTACCGACACATTCTTTGCTGATCTCATGGTGGAATCAACCGAATTCTTCCGTGATCCGGGTATGTGGCTCCTTTTAAGAGAAACTCTCCTCCCTGAACTCATCAGTAAAAAGGGTAATATAAAAATATGGGTGCCTTCCTGCGTTTCGGGAGATGAACTTTATTCCCTTATCATTCTTCTCCATGAAATGGAAGTTCTGTCGAATGTACGGATACTGGCCACATGTCCCAGCCAAAAAAACCTCGAACATGTCCTATCCGGCATTACCCGGCGCGATAAAATCGTTTCCAGTAATGAAAATTATCTTCTTGCAGGCGGAAAAAACCAGCTTACTGACTATTTCACCAGCAAGGGTATCTTGTACTATAAAACCCTTCCTATGGACAGCCATGTTGATTTTGATGTATCCTTTTTACCTTCCGAAAAAAAACTTTCCGCATCGTTTGATCTGATACTTTTCAGAAATCAATTGCTATACTTTGGCAAACATCTTCAGAACCTGACGCTATCATTCTTCCACCAGAATCTTCATCAGGGGGGTATTCTTGTTATCGGACATAAAGAACAAATCGATCTTTCCTTTTTTGCCGAGAATTATCTGATTGTTAATGCAGAAGAAAAAATATACCGGAAAAAATGACGTATGGATAAAGCGATCATCATCGGAGGATCCGCCGGCAGTTTCAGAACGGTTGTCAATATTCTGCATGCATTCCATTTTCCTTTATCTTTCCCAATCTTTCTTTGTCTGCACCGTCTAAAGAATGTCCGATCCGGTTTTGTGGAAGCACTTTCCATACAGGCGTCCATTCCGATCAAAGAACCGTTTGACAAGGAAGTCATCCTTCCCGGAACAGCATACCTTGCACCGGCCAATTACCATATGCTGATCGAAAACTATCAGACCATTTCTCTCAGTACGGAGCCTCCCGTCCATCATGCCCGCCCATCGATTGATCTTGCATTTCTTACTGCCGCACGTGCATATCGCAACCACCTGATTGGAGTACTTCTTTCGGGTGCAAATCAGGATGGAGCCCTCGGAATATCAAAAATTAAAGAACTTGGAGGAATAACCATTGTACAGGAACCCGCTTCATGCGAAGTCAAAACAATGCCCGAAGCGGCACTGAAATTATTGGATCCTGATTTTGTGCTAAGTCCGGAACAAATTGTAAATTTCCTGACAAATTTAACCTGATTCACAATGACGCAATTTTTACATAACAGGTTGACTATTTTTATTTTATTCATATTGCTTCTGGCCGATTTTCTCTTACTGTATTCCCTCTTTCAGAGAATGGAAAATCTTCCTTCCCAAACCCTCACAGTTGCTTTTGTTGCAGGTATCCTTCTGGCGGGTGTTTTTTCTTTTTTTCTTTTTCTTTCGGCAGTACAAAAAAATATCTCTGAAGACGAGACCATTAATACGGAAGCAGAAACGAACTCCCCTGCCATCAATGTAAATGAATCGCTCTCTTCTTCGGAAAATACCCGGGAAATATCCGATTCAACTGTGTCGGTTCATGCAGATGCTGAGAATCTTCTCCCTGCCGCCATCCCGGAAAAATTGGAATTGTTTGCCGAAGGAGTTCTGAGCCACCTCGCTCAGAAATTCGAAATCGTTACCGGACTTTTTTATTCTTCGGTACCAGATTCTGACGTATTCAGACCCGTTGCCCGCTATGCCTGGTATTCTCCGGATCCGCCTCCCGAAATTCGACTTGGGGAATCTTTGCCGGGGCAGGCAGTTAAAGACAGGCGCATACTCTATGTTACCCATGTGCCAAAAAATTATCTTACTGTCATCTCAGGCCTTGGCAGCTCAGATCCCGGATTTCTTCTCATCCTTCCGATTACCGAAGAAGATAAAAAACTCGGATTTATTGAAATTGCCGCCTTCAAACCTTTTAGCGAAAACGATTTCCAGGTACTGACACAACTTGGTAAATTGGTCGCAAAAATCCTGATCAGCAATTTCAACACAAACAACAGAGCCTGATTGCTATGAAAATTTCAACTGTTTATAATAAACTTTCTTCCAGCTTTGTTGCTACAAGAATAATGGCCGCATTTGCCGCCGGGTTGCTTTTCCCGTTTATGGCATGGGTTCTTGATGCAGGTATTCATAATGAAATGCTGACATTCAAAACCATCGGAGCATCCCACCTCAGAAATCCCATCCACTTTCTGGTTGATCTTTTCCCTTTCCTTTTTGCCCTTATTACTCTTGGGGAAATACGCAAAAGGAATGCTGACCGTAAATCATTCCATGAACACCTCCGGAAGCTGGAAGAGAACTACTCATGCAACGCAACATTCGCCAAAGAAATTGGTTCCGGCAATTTTCATTTTCAGTACACCCTTAGCGGCGAAGATGACATCCTGGGGAAAGCCCTTCTTGTTATGCGCGATAACCTCCTTGCCAACTCCCGGAAGGAACAGGAACAAAACTGGATTGCAGAAGGGAAAGAACTAATATCTGATATTCTCCGTATTCATAACAAAATAGAGGAACTATCCAATGAGGTAATTACCAATCTGATCAAGTACATCAACGCCATTCAGGGAGCACTGTATTTTTATGACGAAGAAAAGAAACTCCTTATCAATGTTGCCACCTACGCATATAACCGGAAGAAATATGTTCAGAAGGAATTTCGGATTGGACAAGGACTGATTGGACAATGCGCCTATGAAAAGGATTTCATTTACCGTACCGAAATCCCTGATGACTATATGACCATTACATCCGGTATTCTTGGTGACAGGAAACCACGGAGCCTCCTGATTGTGCCTTTGATAATCGACGAAAAGCTGCAAGGGGTTATCGAAGTAGCCTCCCTCGAAGACCATATTCCCGACCTGACCATCCGGTTCATGCGCGAACTGGCAGAAATCATTGCCCGTACCCTGTTTAACCTACGGGTAAACCAGCAAACCGAAAACCTGCTCCGCCAGGCACAGAAAATTACCGAAGAACTCCGCGAAAGCGAAGAGCAGTTGCGGATGAGTGCGGAAGAAATGCAGGCCACGCAGGAACAGCTTCAAATTACTAACAAAAAGCTAGAAGCACAGATACGCGAAGTGGAAAATGCCCAGAAAAGGCTTCACTCACTTCTCGAAAATGCTTCTGAAATCATATTTATTTATGATGAAAACATGATGCTTAAATTCGTCAGTCCCTCGGTAACCCGCATCCTGGGATATACACCCAATGAAATGATGAAAGGGAAAGACCTGCAGCGCATAACCCGCCGGGGGGAGGCCGAACTGCGTACAATGTTCAGCGAGCTGATCAAAAATCCTTCCCAGCCCCAGACACTCCAGTATACCTACATGAAAAAAGACGGGGAAAGAATCTTTCTCGAAACTACCGGACGTAATCTCCTGGATGATCCTGCTATCCAGGGAATTCTCATGAACACCCGCGATATAACTGCCCGCAAAAAGGCTGAAAAGGAAGAACGCCTGAAAAGCAAAATGCAATCCCTTTCCGAAAACTCACCCGACCTCATTTTGCGCCTCAGCCCTTCTGGACAGTTTTTCTATGTCAATCCCATGATTGAAAAATATACCGGCCTTACTCCCAAAGAGGTTACCGGCAGAACTATCGAAGACATCGGTCTTAATGAGGTATTGCTTGTCTTTTTCCGGTCTGCCATTAGCGAAATGAAGGAATCACCTGGCAAATATACCCGTGAAGTGGCTCTGGCAAATGATTCTCGTGGCAATGACACTTACATGTATATCAGTTTTGATGTGATTCCAGAATTTGCCGACAATGAGCTGGAATCCGTTTTGCTTGTCGGACATGATGTTACCGAAGTTAAAAATACGCACCGGGAAATCGAAGAAAAAAACCGGAAAATTCAGGACAGTATCAACTATGCCCGTCGTATCCAGCAGTCAATCATTCCCGACAATAAGATGCTGCGGCAGCACTTGCCTAAATCGTTCCTGCTTTACCAGGCTAAAGATGTAGTAAGTGGCGATTTCCCATGGCTCTTCCGGCAGGAAGACATCCTGTACCTGGCAGCAATTGATTGCACAGGCCATGGAGTTCCCGGAGCCATGCTATCCTTTATTGCCTATTTCCTTTTAAACAATATTGCCACACGCGAAAAGGAAATTTCAGCCTCCCACCTGCTTGATTTGCTGCATGAAGAAGTCAGAAATACTTTGCGCCAGCACTCTACTGATACAGACGCCCGGGATGGAATGGACGTAGCGCTGGTCCGGATCCACCTGAATACCCAGGAAGTTCAGTTTGCCGGAGCACATCGTCCCCTTTACCTGCTGCGAAGTGGGGAAATAACTCAGTTCAAAGGTGATTTGAAAGCTATTGGAGGCATCCCCGTCGGTAAGAAAACAGAAAAACCCTTTACCAACTATGCCTTTAAGGTTCTCAAAGGCGATCGCATCTTCTTTTTCACCGACGGCCTTACTGATCAGCTCGGAGGCCCCGATAAATCCAAGTATGGGAACAACCGTGTAAGGGAACTCATTCTGCAGTATCGCGGCTATACCATGCCTGAATATAGCGACCTCTTTGCCCGTGATTTCAGGGAATGGACAGGAAATGAAAAACAACTTGATGATGTGTTAATGATTGGTATAGAATTTTAACAGCCAGCCAGATGGTTCAGACAGACAATACCCGTTTTCAGGAATTTGTTTACTCTGTGTACAAGTCCATGAAATCATTTGAGATTTTTTTGGTTTACGAAGGAATCATTACACATGGTTTGATCAAAACATTCGCCGAACTCACCGAAACAAGCATTACAAAACCCGATGACCCTCAAACCATTCAACAGAGAGTATTCCATGTATTGGTCGAAACCCTTCAGAACATCAGCAAGCACTCCGATGAAAACGAAATTTCCTCACAAAAAGACAGTAGGGGAATATTTGTTGTTGCAAGAAGCCCCGGGGAATACTCCATCACTACAGGAAACCTGGTTACATCTGCCAAAAAGGAGGAAATATCAACCCTCCTGAACAATATTAATCATCTTACGCGCAGCGAACTGGACAACCTTTACAAAAACCAGATCCTTCAGGGACATGTTTCCCAAAGAGGCGGAGCTGGACTTGGATTTATTGATATCCGCCGCAAAACAGGTAAGAAATTCGATTACAGTTTTGTGCCTGTTGAAAAAAACATGTACTTCTTTCTGTTTACTGCCTTCATTCCAAGGAAATTATAATACCGTTCCCTATGAACATGATGCACATACCAGCAAAAGAAGATACACCTGAAATTTTCCTGAACCCGGAAACAGGAAATTTCAAATTTTCCGGCAGATCCTTGCCCGAAGATGTATCCAATTTTTATAGTCCGGTATTGCATTGGCTTGATGAATATCTTGCCTCACCGGCTGAAAACACAGTCGTTGATTTTCAGATGTCGTATTTCAATACGGCTTCTTCCAAAATCATCCTCGATATCCTTCTTCGGCTTGAAAAACTTTCCGCCGAAGGAAAAAATGTTCGCATCAGATGGCACTACCCAAAAAACGATGAAGATATGGCCGACGCCGGCATCGAATATTCTGAGATTGTTGATATTCCTTTTGATCACCTGCCTTATTAGGCAAAGTCCCTTAATACTACATAGATGAGCGAAGAAATTCTGAAAGCCCTGATGCAGCTCTTTGGCATTATTGCCAAACAGGACGAGGGTATTGCCTCCGATGAACTGAATTTTATCAGGGAATTTCTCAGTCGTCAGCTCAGCCATGAGAAGGTCAACGAATATTTTCATCTCTTTGAAAAAATAGCAGAAATCCCTTCATATGATTCTGATAAGAAAGATATCTCAGCCAGACAATACCGGCTTACTTCCGTCAGGGATTCTGTGAAAATTCTCAGTATCTGTCGTAAAATCAACAAAACCCTCACCCGCGAGCAGAAAATTATCGTTTTAATCCGCCTTTTTGAACTGATCAATATCAACAAAAGATACAGCGCTCAGCGGATGGCCATCATCAACACAGTGGCCGAAGTCTTTAATATCTCAACCGATGAATTTGAAAGCATCCGTCGTTTTGCCGCATTGCCTTCCCCTACTGTTCATCCCGACCCCAACCTGGTCATCATTGGTTCTTCTGCGCCCGGGCCGGATCAAATTACCTTTATCAGCCGCGAATCCGTTTCCGGTGAAGTATTTATCCTGAGAATTCCTTCCGTTGATTTGTACTTTTTGAAATATTCGGGTAAGGATCTGGTAACCCTGAACGGAATGGAGGTTTTTCCTGACAGAATTTACCTGTTTGCCAGCGGGAGTGCCCTGCGTTTTCCTAAAAGCAAACCTGTTTACTACAGCGATGTTTCTTCCCGGTTTCAACCCCTGATACCTGGTCAGCAGATCCTCTTTGAAGCACGAAACATTTCCTTTCGTTTCCCGAACGGTGAATTCGGACTACGGGATATCAGCTTTGCCGAACCACAGGGTCGGCTGATTGGAATTATGGGAGCAAGCGGAGCAGGAAAAACAACCCTTCTGAATGTTCTCTCAGGTATTGAGAAACCTTTTCAGGGAGAAATTTACATTAACGGTCTCGACCTCCATAAAAGAAAAAAAGAGCTGGAAGGAATAATTGGCGTTATTCCGCAGGATGACCTGCTGATTGAAGAACTTACTGTATTCCAGAACCTTTGGTTTGCTGCATGCCAGTGCTTCAGAAACAAATCAACGGATGAAATTACAGCACTTACCAATCAGGTGCTGAAAAACCTTGGCCTTCTGGAATACAGCCATCTGAAAGTGGGATCCGTTCTGAACAGGGAAATTTCAGGTGGTCAGCGAAAACGCCTCAACATTGCTCTTGAACTCATACGTGAACCTTCGGTGCTCTTTGTAGACGAACCAACTTCCGGTTTGTCTTCTCGCGATTCCGAGAATGTGATGGACCTCCTCAGGGAATTGTCGCAAAAAGGAAAACTAGTTTTTGTGGTCATCCATCAGCCCTCCTCCGAAATATTCAAAATGTTTGACAAAATCCTGATCCTTGATACGGGCGGATATTTGGTCTACTACGGAAATCCGGTGGAATCAGTGATGTACTTCAAACGATTGGATAAACAAATCAACAGTGAAATAGGTGAATGCCCCCTGTGCGGAAACGTAAATCCCGAACAGATTTTCTCCATCATTGAGGCTGAAGTTGTTAACGAATACGGGCAATATACGGGAAAGCGAAAGGTTTCTCCGGAACAGTGGCATCAGCTATACCTTGAAAATATTGCTCCTGAATCATTACCTCCTGTATCAGAACCACCTCCCCGGATTCTTGCCGTCCCATCATGGTTCCGGCAATTCAGCATTTACCTGAAAAGAGACATTATTGCCAAACTCCATAATAAACAATACATTGCACTCAACCTTATAGA
Source organism: Bacteroidota bacterium (assembly GCA_029571215.1). Lineage (GTDB taxonomy): Bacteria > Bacteroidota > Bacteroidia > Bacteroidales > JAAYUG01 > JAAYUG01. Next base: position 39,224 of record JAKPTE010000028.1, on the reverse strand, counting down.
AACCCCTGCCCTTGCACTTCTGCTTTCCTTCCTGATACGATATATTGCCAACCCCGGATCCAGCACATATATATACCGCGAGAATGAAAATATTCCCATCTATATTTTCATGATCCTGATCGTTGCTGTCTTTCTGGGACTTACCCTCAGCGCTGAAGAAATCTTCCACGACCGGAAAATCCTGAAACGCGAGCAATTCCTACACCTCAGCCGCTCAAGCTATCTGATGTCGAAAATATTTATCCTGCTGGCTATTTCTGCTTTACAGGCAATCGTATTTATTCTGATTGGCAACAATATGCTTTCCATAAGGGAAATGACCTTCTATTACTGGCTGGCTTTCTTTGTCACTGCCGCCTGTTCCAATCTGATGGGGCTAATTGTGTCTTCCTCGTTTAATTCGGTGGTGACAATTTACATTATGATTCCCCTGCTCATTATTCCTATGATGGTGCTCAGCGGCGCAATGTTCCCATTTGACAAACTGAACCGACTGATTACACGCGTAGACAAAACCCCCCTCCTGGCCGAATTCATGCCAACCAAATGGTCGTACGAAGCACTGATGGTTCACCAATATAAAGATAACCGCTATCAGCAATACTTTTATCCGCTTGAAAAGGAAATCAGTCATGCCGATTTTATGCAGGGGTATTATATCCCCGAATTGAGAAAAAGGCTGGATCGTGCAGAGAACCAAGAAATTTCCATAAAGGATTCTTCGGGTATCAATTCTGACCTGCTGCTGGTTTCAAATGAGATCCGGAAACAAATCCGGCTTACTCCCGATGTACGATTTCCCGCTCCTTCATTGCCCTCCCCTGAAAAGTTCACTGATGATATGCTGAAAGCTGCCAGGCAGTATTTCGATTCGCTGGACTCATTCTACAACAGGATATTTCTGAAATACAATGCCATGAAGGAAAACCTGGTCAGTCTCATGCTGGCCCGGAACAGGGAAAGGTATTATTATCTGTATGACTCTTATTTTAATGAAAGTGTATCCGATCAGGTGAGAAAAATATTCGAAAAGAAAAAGATCCTCGAATACGAACACCATTTATATCAACAGTTTGACCCTGTTTACCGCGACCCTGAACCTTCCGGTCCTTTAGATTTCCGATCCCATTTTTTCGCTCCGCGCAAATATTTTGCCGGCTTTCTGATTGATACCTACTGGTTTAATGTCCTGTTTATCGTTTGTTATGGATTGCTGTTGTATGCCATTCTTTACTTTGACCTTCTTCTGAAGCTATTGAATCGGATATCTTCATTGCGGAAAAAAAGAAAAAATCTGCTCTCACTCCGCTGAATTTTCATGAACACCTGTTTTCTTGATTTAGGAGCATCAGATCAAAAATAAATTCTTTACGGGAGGTCAAAAAAACGAGGCTTTGAAACGGCCCTATGACATTATCCTTATTGAAACTTGTCATCCGGACGGCAGCGAAATTTTATCATGCAAAGATTGGTTTTATTTCATAAATTTGGGATGATCAACTAATGCAAACTTACAATGCATAAACTAGCGATTGTCCTTATCATTGCTTTTGTTTTGGCAGGTTGCGGAAGAAAGAGTTCCAGAACCGATTTTGGTGAAATATCTGATTCGTTATTGTCAGAAAGCATGGCTATTTCACAGCAGGCTATGGCTGAAATCATCGACAACCTCTCTTCTCCGGTTGAAATTGCTGCTTTGCTGAAAAAAGTCGGTGCTCCATTTTCACAGGGCTCTCTTGCCAATCCGAATGATCTTTCCCGGATAACCACCGAAAACCAACAGGCTCTCCATCTGGGAATCTATGGGGCAGATCTTGGCTACCTGAATATTTACAACAAACGCACGTCGGTTGTAGATTACCTCACCGCCATAAAAAACCTCTCAGAAGACCTGCGCATAGGTCAGTTTTTCGACTTCGTTACCCTGAAACGTCTTGCCACAAATGACAAAAATCTGGATTCCCTCATTTTTATATCGGTTCATTCATTTAATCAGATGGACGATTATCTGAGAACCAACAAAAGAGGAAACCTGAGCGCACTGATCATAACCGGAACCTGGATTGAAGGCCTTTACCTGGCCACTACCATGTACAACCAAAAACCCCACCCTGATCTTGCGGAACGAATCGGAGAACAAAAAATCGTGCTCGCTGACCTCCTTCTGGTTCTGAAAAACTATAAAAGAGATCCTTATTTTAATTCCCTTATCGAATTGATGGAACCTATCAAAAAACTCTTTGATCAGGTTACAATTACCTATGAACTCGGTGAACCGGAAATGGTTGAAGAAAACGGCATGCTGGTGATTAAACAAAACGAAAAAAGCCACGTGGAAATAAAACCGGATGTTCTTCCAAAAATTCTGGATGAAACAAAAAAACTGCGCAATAATCTTTTGTCTCTCTGACAAGAACCTGGAAATATGAAGCAACTATTCAAAATAATCCGCCTGTTGGTCTTCCTGACGTCTATCCTTCTTCCCTGCCAGCTTTCAGGCCAGGACCTGAGCAAAGAAATTCAGGATTGTGCACTGAACGCTGGAAATGATGCCGTCTACCTTCAGGATTTTAAAGCCGGTAAACCGCAATTCAATGCCGACGGAAAGCTTATCCCGGCCAAATTCACTATGCTTCTTAAAAAGAATGTCCGTTACCGCTTTACCGTCTGTAAAAGTCCTTCGTTTGCTGGAAAAGTTGTCCTGAAACTATATGACGAAAACCGCCTGATGGGCACAACTTTTAATCCCGCAACCGGCAAGGATTACCCCGGATTCGATTTTGCCTGCACAAAAACCGGAGTATATCATCTGTTTATTGAATTTCCTGATGGCACTCCAGGGGAAGCTGCAGCTATCCTCTCCTATGTGGAAACAAAATAAAAATGGAAGAGGCTTTCTTCTCAGAAAATCTGAAACCTCAGATACAATATCAAGGAGACTACCATTAGCCATAACAATATTTCTCCCCATTTTTTATTCTGTGTATTGAGGTAAAATTCCGAAAAAAGATACGCTACCGGAACCGCCGGCAAAACTATAATTTCTTTACCGGCTGAAGGAACCAGAAAATATATGGTAACAGTCAGAGCAAACCACCAGAAAAAAAGTGTAAATGACCTCCTTACAATGATTTTCCTTGTCTGGAAACGAAATATCATGAAATAACTGGATATCAGCAGAACAAAGAAATAGCATCCTGTCCAGATTGCTTCAGTTAGGGAAAAAACTTCCCTGTCAGGTCTCAGCAAACATGAAATTATCTGACGAATTGCATCATTCACCGGCTTATCCAGAATAAACAACCCGGCAAAATAGAAACCAAATGGCAGAAGATATCCGGTTATTGCAAGCAGATACTCCCTCAAACCTGCCTGGCGGAATAAATAAACGCCCACCAAAATCAGAATAATAAAAACCATGGCAGGAGCATAGAAAAAAGATGCAACACCAATCAAAAGTCCGGCTTCAAAAGGATGATAGGCATTTTTCTGCACACGATAGGAGGAAATCAGCCTGTCAACTGACCAAAGTATGAAAGGAAGAGCCATCAGAACCGGATAAATATCAGAATCACCTGGCCTGCTTCCTGCCATCATGACAAAAAATACAAACGGCATCTGCGACCGACTTCCCAGAAACAGGTATCTGGTATTCATACTTACCGCATATAAGCCAGTTATTAGTATGAACGCAAAACTAGCTGTTTGTTGAAGAATAGCACCTGAAAAGATAAGAGATGCTACCAGCCTGTACAGAGGCATTCCTTCATAAGGACCCGCCGGATAGGATAATCCGGCCCCAATAGTAAACCAAACAATCCCCCAAATCAGAATGAAAACAAAACTGATCCAAACCGAATTCAACCTGAGCAGTCTGAGCAACACCTTTCAAAAGAATTAGCAGATTATTTCAGATCAAAACCTATGTCACGCCTGTAATACATCCCTTCAAACGAAATGGAACGGGCATTTGCATACGACATTTCAAGCGCTTCTTCCATGGTACGTCCTGATGAACTTACCGCAAGAACCCGCCCCCCGGAGGTAACAACTTTCCCGTTCAGCATTGCCGTGCCGGCGTGAAAAACCATACTCCCTCTCACCTCATCAAGCCCGCTTATTTCAAACCCCTTCCGGTAAACACCGGGATACCCTCCGGAAACCAACATCACAGTGGCCACAACATCAGACGAAATCCGGATTGTTTCCTCGCGTAACTTTCCGGTAGCCATTGCCTCAAAAAGCCGGACAATATCATTTTCCAGGCGCGGAAGAATAGCCTCACTTTCGGGATCACCCAACCGCACATTGTATTCGATTACATAAGGATTCCCGTCAACATTCATCAGACCGAAGAATATAAAACCTTGATAACGAATACCTTCCTCTTTCAACCCAAGGATAGTAGGTATGATGATACGTTCCTCAACCTTCTTCATGAAAACCTTGTCAGCAAACGGAACAGGAGAAACAGCTCCCATTCCCCCGGTATTTTGACCTGTATCGCCCTCCCCTGCACGTTTGTAATCTTTTGCCTCAGGTAACAATCTGTAAGTAGTACCGTCGGTAACTACAAATACAGAAAGCTCTATTCCCTTGAGGAATTCTTCAACAACAACACGGTTGCTTGCTTCCCCAAACTTTCCGCTCAGCATTTGTTCCAGTTCCTGCTCAGCTTCCTTCAGATCATGCAATACAGAAACGCCTTTCCCTGCCGCCAGACCATCCGCTTTGATGACATAGGGAGGCTTCAGGCTCCTGAGAAACTGAACTCCGGCTTCGTATTCTTCCGGAGTGAATGTTTTGTATGCCGCCGTTGGAATTTTGTATTTCATCATGAAATGCTTGGCAAAATCTTTGCTCCCTTCCAGCCTTGCACCGGCTTTATCGGGGCCGATAACCATAATGCCGGGTAAATCTTTCCGCGACCTGAGATAATCTGCTATCCCTTTTACTAAAGGTTCTTCCGGTCCCACCACTACCATCTGTATGTTCTTATCCCGGCAAAAATCGCCCACCAAAGCAAAATCGAGCATATTGAGTCCAACATTGGTGCCTTCCTTGAGAGTACCTGCATTTCCGGGAGCAATGTAGAGTGCTTCACAGAGGCTGCTTTGCCTGATTTTCCATGCCAGGGCATGCTCTCGGCCTCCCGAACCCAGCAAAAGTATGTTCATGGCTTACAAGCTTTAATCTGTTAGGTATATCGGCAAAGATAACAAGATTTTATCCTGCACACGCCAATGTAAAAATCTGCGGAATGCATTTCACTTTCTGTTATACGGTAAATAGAGATCAACATTCCGTTTTTTGACTACCTTTACGTAGCAAAATATTTAGTTTATGAAACCTTCTCCATTTAGAAAAACTCTTTTCCTGTATTTGTTTTTTTTGTCGGGCACATCAGCAATGATTGCTCAACAAACCACCGACGAATCAGCATTGAAAAAACAGGAGGCCGCTGTAGCAGCAGCACAGGCAAATGTAGACAAGTATGAAACCCAACTGACAGTGGCCGATTCTTTGATAAGCGTTGGAAATCAGATGATTACCGAAGCCAAAAGTGAGATGAAATCAGCAGAAAATGACAGAAAAAAGATTGAGAAAGAATACCTTGCCAGCAAAAAAGGCCTCGAAAAGAAAACCGCTTCAAAAAACAAAGAAGAAGCGGCTGCTGCAAAAGCTGATCTCAAGTCTCTTGATAACCAGTACAAACAGGACATAAAACATGCCGATCTCCGCCTGAAGGAAGCCACCAAAAAATCAGCTGATGGATCAAAAAACATTGAAAAGGGAAAAAACATGAAAAAGACTGCAGGAGAAGGTTTGAAAAAAGCTAAAGCAGCACTGGAGGCAGCACAGGCAAAGCTGGATGCGATGAAAAATCCCTCGCAGGAAAAATCGTCCGCAAAGAAGAAAAAATAATAACTAAGTATTTTTGAGAAAATAGCGCCAGGGCTTTGATCGCCATTCTTCTCCGGCATAATCAATCCCTATTCGTGTTCCTTTGCCAATTCTGAATTTTCTTCTGTTCTCTTCGATCCAGATGCGCTCTGATCGTGTCAGGTCTTCGCCATAAAAGGTACCGTCAATTTCCAGGGCGCGGGTCAATTTGCCGGGACCATCAAACCCCTCGATACCCCTGATCAATACAGCCTGGGGATGCCCCTCAGGACCAGTCACAAAATTCAGCATCCAGTACATGCCGTAAATTAAATATACATATATCCGTCCCCCTTCGGAATACATTACTCTGGTACGCCGTGTCATTCCTTTGCTGGCGTGGCAGGCTTCGTCTTCTTCACCCCGATAAATTTCCACTTCCGTGATCAATCGCCGAATAATTCTTCCATCAGAAAAATTTCTGGCAAGGATCTTTCCTACCAATGCGGGAGCAACCTCAGTAGCATCCCGTATAAAAAAATTCTTCCCAAGCCTCTGATTCACATTCTGATTCATTGTTTCTGAACTTTCAACCTGAGCGTCACAGCCTGATTATTCAAGGTTGGCAAGAATAAAAAAACTGTAGAAAAAGGCAAAAAAGGTCACTCCCGCCTGTGTTTCCAGCGTATCTTCAGGAAGCATACTTAAAAAGGAAACCATCAGAAAAACTGCAGCAAGAAAAGGAGTGTACCTGATTTTCCTGAAACAGGGGAAGAGCAACCCGGTCATTATGATCAAAAATCCTGGTATTCCAAAGGTTACCATGAACGTAAGGTACTGATTATGTGCTCTCAGCCAGAATTTTCTCTGCAGATTTACCTCATTCCTTTCATAGTAATCATTAAATGCCTGCTGCACATCCCCCGTGCCAACACCGAACCAGATGTTTTCCCTGATGATAGCCAGAGCCGCTTTCCAGTAAATGATCCTTTGAGCCACCGAATGCCCTGACGGATTATTACCCCGTGCATAGGAATCCAGTTCCCATAGAACCCTGTAAACATAAGGATAAAGAGCCAGCTTGTTTCTGTAAAGATAGTTTGCCACTCCGTTTTCAATGCTGCAGATCTCATCATCGGCAAGCTGCATCACAGAAAGAGAATCCTTTGGCAAACCTTTTGACGTCAGATACCTGATAAGGGTAAACCGAATGGGATTACCTTTACGATCCAGACCGTCATAAGGGATTCGGCTGCGCAGCGGCCAGGCTATACGAAGTTCATCCTCACATACGTTTTGCCACACATAATGCCCGTTCTCAACATCCCTTGCACGGAAATCATGCCGGTATGCCCTTCCCCCCTGCGTAAAAACAGCAATCTTGTGGGGATCCGTATCATCAATCGAATAATACCTTTTTACTGACCCAAACAGATAGATCAGCGAAACAAAAGGTATAACAATACTTAAAATTACAATGGACTTTCGCCAGAAGAATGAAGGAATTCTGTGCTGATACAAAGGAACCAGAATAAACAAACAGATAAGGAAAAGAATCAGACCAGTAAATGACTTCAGAAGGAAAAGGAAAACAACGAGCCATGCTCCGGCCACAAACAGCAGGTATCTTTCCCATCGTCTGTGAGCAGTAAGTCCAAATGAAAATGCTGTAAAGATGGCCAGGATAACCATCAGCGATAACCGTATGTGGGAAATAAACGGTGCCATCTGCCTGACATCTTCCCCGTTCATCCTCCCGGGCATCAATAAAATAAAAGCACTGATAAATGTGCTGATGACAACAGCTGCAGTAAAAAAAATCAGAACTATTTTTCTTTCTGAGTATGTCAGGGGACCCGCCGTAACAAGCATTACCGGAAGCACCAGAAGAGGCAGTTTTACCTTGAGGTCCTGAAAAGCATAGGCAAAATCAGATGTATAAAGCAATCCGGCTAAATGCAATAAATAAATTCCGAGGAAAAGCCATACATCATACGATTGAAGTAAACCGGCTATTCTTCCTTTGAAATCTCCAATAAAAAGCCATGCCACCAACGATCCTATTATTCCTACACTGACAAAAAAAGGAGAAAGAGGTAGTGCCCCTACCGTGATTATAAGGAAAAAAAGAAATATATTATGCCACGTTATAGGCACCTTAACCATGTCCCAAATCTGCCAATTTATTCCTGATTTCACAAACTTATTGATTATGAATATATTTCAAATTTTCCACATTCCCTTATTGCAGAATAAAAATAAATTGTATTTTTGCAACCCGCTATTGAAGTTGTGAATTTAAAAAGTTAAACATAATCATTGTTGTGGATACATTAAGTTTTAAAACAGTTTCTGCCAACAAAGCTTCTGTTCAGAAGGAATGGCTGGTTGTTGATGCCACAGACCAGATTCTGGGAAGATTCTGCTCAAAAGTTGCCCGGCTGCTGCGTGGCAAACATAAACCATATTTTACACCCCATATTGATTGCGGTGATAATGTCATTGTAATCAACGCCGATAAAATCAAACTGACGGGGAAGAAATGGACCGACAGGGTGCATTTTAGACACAGCGGCTATCCGGGAAGCCAGATTGAAGTGACTCCGGAGGAAATGCTGAAAAAGAATCCCGCTTCTCTGATTGAAGAATCAGTACGCGGAATGCTCCCCAAGAACAGATTGGGAAGAGCAATTTTCAAAAACCTTTATGTTTATGCTGGTCCTGAGCACAAACAAGCCGGCCAGAATCCAAAACCATTTGACATTAACACACTCAAATAATATCCATGGACATTGTAAATGCTGTTGGACGAAGAAAAAGTGCCGTAGCACGTATTTTCGTTAAAGAAGGCTCCGGAAATATTATCATCAATGACAGGGAATTCAAGGAATATTTTCCTGATGAAATTTTGCAGTATAAAGCAACTCAACCCCTTCAGGCCCTGAACCTTGCTAATGGATTTGATATCCGCGTAAATCTGGATGGCGGGGGCATTACAGGACAGGCCGAAGCTCTTCGCCTTGCCATTGCCCGTGCGCTGGTAAAAATAAATCCGGATTACCGTCCGGCACTGAAGGCCCAGGGATTCCTTACCCGCGATCCGCGTGAAGTGGAACGCAAAAAACCCGGACGTCCCGGAGCACGCAAACGCTTCCAGTTCAGCAAACGATAAGGTACCTCTACCGGATTGTTTCGTATCCAAACTGCTTGGACCCGGTGTTAGCCGGCTACCATGCGGTTGATTGCACGGAAAGTTAACAATTCAAAATAAAGCACATGAATAACGTAACATTCGAACAACTTCTTGAAGCCGGTGTACATTTCGGCCACCTTAAACGCAAATGGAACCCGGCAATGGCCCCGTATATTTTCATGGAAAAGAACGGGATCCACATTATTGACCTTCATAAAACAGCAATCAAACTGAATGAAGCCTGTCAGGCTATCAAACAAATAGCCAAATCGGGAAGAAAAATTCTTTTCGTTGCCACAAAAAAACAGGCTAAAGACATTGTTGCTGAACGGGTTAAAAAAATCAATATGCCATATGTTACAGAACGCTGGCCCGGTGGTATGCTTACCAATTTCCCCACTATCCGGAAAGCGGTCAAGAAAATGGCTTCTATTGATAAAATGGCTGCCGACGGCACATTCGATAACCTGAGCAAAAGAGAGAAACTTCAGATAGCCCGTCAGAGAGCAAAACTGGAAAAAAACCTCGGTTCTATCGCTGATCTCTCCCGACTTCCTGCTGCTATTTTCGTTGTCGATATCCTGAAAGAACATATTGCTGTCAAGGAAGCCCGCAGGCTCAATATTCCAGTCTTTGCCATGGTCGATACGAATTCCGATCCGAATCTTGTCGACTTCCCCATACCGGCAAACGACGACGCTTCCAAATCCATAGCTCTTATTGTTGATGCTATCTGCAGCGCTATTGAAGAAGGCCTCAGCGAAAGAAAAATTGAAAAGGATACCGAACCCGAAAAATCTGAGAAAGGAAAAACCGCCCGCAAGAAGACTCCTGCTCCTGAATCTGTAGCGGAAGAAGAAGCAGAAGAAATGGAAGAGGTAACCGATGAAATCGAAGAAGAGGAAGAGGAATCAGAAGAAGAAACAGAAGAAGTAGAAATTACTGATGAAGAAACTGAACAGGAAGAAGATGCATCAGAAGAACCTGAATCCCCTTCCCTGCCCGACGATGAATCTTCCGATGTTACTCCTGCCAGGAAAACCCGTAGTCAGAAAAAATAATTACGAACTATTTAAAGAAATTAACTATGACCCAGATATCTGCTACTGATGTCCAGAAACTGCGCAAAATGACAGGCGCTGGCATGATGGACTGTAAGAAAGCACTCGAAGAAGCCAACGGCGATTACGAAAAAGCCATTGAAATCATTCGCAAAAAAGGACAACTCGTGGCGGCAAAACGGGCTGACCGCGAAGCAAATGAAGGAGTGGTTCTTGCCAAAATTGATGAATCCGGTTCGTTTGGAGCTATGATTTGCCTCAATTGCGAAACCGACTTTGTTGCCAAAAATCAAGATTTTATAACTCTTGCTGAAAAAATCCTCTCTGTCGCCATTGAAAAGAAGCCTGCCAATCTCGACGCCCTTAAAAATCTTACCCTTGAAGGAAAAACCGTTGCTGATCTTGTGACCGAAAAAATCGGAATCATCGGTGAAAAAATGGAACTTTCTTACTACGATAACGTCCAGGCTCCTTATGTCATAGCTTATGTGCATCCCGGAAATAAACTGGCGTCGGTTGTCGGATTTAACAAAGCCGGATCGGATCTGCAAATTTATAAGGACATTGCCATGCAGGTGGCTGCCATGAATCCCGTCTCGATCGATAAAGACGATGTTCCGGCTGATAAATTGGCCAAAGAACGTGAAATCGCAATCGATCAGACAAAACTCGATCCCAAAAATGCCGGCAAACCTGCCAACATCATCGAAAAAATTGCCGAAGGGAAACTGGAAAAGTTCCTGAAGGAAAATACTCTGCTCAACCAGGAATTTATCAAGGATTCAAAACTTACTGTACGTCAATACCTCGAAAAATCAGACAAAGACCTCAAAGTAACCCGGTTCATCCGGTTTACCCTTGTACAATAAATTTTGTGATAAAGAAGACTCTTTGATATCTGATGTTTAAACAGCCGGTTAGCTCTTTGCACTAACCGGCTGATATATTTTATTCCTGCCGGAAATGCCAGTAGAAAGAAGTTTTGCATTGTCTCCTTGCACCCCTTCAACCTATTCCATATCTTTGAAAGCCGACTGCAAGAACTGACCATAAAGTAAATGATTGTCCCATTTGATCTAAATGAAATCAATTATGGATGTCAAGTACAAACGAATTCTTCTGAAACTTTCAGGAGAAGCCTTAGCCGGAAACACCAACAGAACATTTGATTATGCACGTATTGAAGCCTATATGAATGACATTAAGGAAGCCTGGCTGGCAGGAGTCCATATTGGTCTTGTTGTCGGGGGCGGAAATATTTTCAGGGGGTTACCGGGAACCGGCAAGGGTGTTGACCGCATCCGTGGCGACTATATGGGAATGCTTTCAACTGTAATCAACGGACTGGCCATGCAGTCCGTACTCGAAAACATGGGCGTTGGATGCCGCATTCTCAGCGCCATAGGAATGGAACCTGCCGCCGAAAAATACAGCCGCGAAAAGGTTGAAGAAGCTTTTGCAGAAAAAAAGGTTGTCATCTTTGTTGCCGGTACCGGAAACCCTTTCTTTACAACCGACACAGCCGCTGCTTTAAGAGCTGTTGAAATGAAAGCCGACCTGCTCCTTAAAGCTACCAGAGTGGATGGCGTTTATTCCGATGATCCGGAGAAAAAGCCTGATGCCGTGAAATTTGACCGGATAACATTTACTGAAGCTTATAGCAAAGGATTGGCCGTAATGGATCTGACAGCTTACACCCTTTGCCGCGAAAACCATCTTCCTCTTGTTGTTTTTAATATAAATAACCAGGGAAACCTCCTGCGAATTATCAAAGGAGAAAGCATTGGAACACTGGTAGTTCCGGAATAACAGGATTCTCACATTCCTCTCCCTTAAAAGATGAAAGAATGAAAAATCATCAAACCTGTTTGTGAATTAAAAAAAATAACTATATTTCGTACGCTTTTAAAAACCTTTCTGTTTATGCACGAAGACGTTCAATTGGTACTTGAGGTGGCAAAAGAAAAAATGGAAAAGACGGTTAAGTACCTTGACGGAGAATTACTTAAACTTCGCGCAGGAAGAGCAAATCCCCATCTTCTGGATGGCATTCATGTGGATTATTATGGTGTCAATACACCTCTGAATCAGGTATCAAATATCAGTACCACTGATGCCAGAACCATTCTGATCCAACCCTGGGAAAAATCTATGATCGGCCCAATTGAAAAGGCCATCCTCCAGGCAAACATTGGAATCACTCCCGCCAACAACGGTGAGGTAATTCGGCTTGTTGTGCCCCAGCTAACCGAAGAACGCAGAAAGGAACTGGTTAAACAGGTTAAACATGAATGCGAAACAGCCAGAGTGGGAATCCGTACTGCCAGAAGAGAAGCTATGGAGGAATTAAAAAAGCTGCAAAAAGAACATATACCTGAAGATGAAATAAAAAAGGGCGAAACGGAACTTGAAAAAATCACCGATCAGCATATTAAAAGAATTGATGATATATTTGCTAAAAAAGAACAGGAAATACTGACCGTATAAAGATAGGCAACCCTGTACTAACTAATACTAACCTGTGTTCAGATGAAAGTGCTGCAGTTTTTCTGTGGCACTTTCACTTTTTATAACAAGTATGCTGCATTTTCCCATGGAGAATTTGTCCGACAGGCAGATTTTGCCTCTTTGGGGCAAGATCAACCTGGGTTCTGACCTTTTTACTTTCCATTACCTGTTTGTGGCTTGCTCTTTCTGATGTACAACCCGGCCCTGTCATTCCATTATCCTTACCTTTCTTTATCCAAACCGGAAATTTTCCATTTGCCCTGTAAGGTTGGGAACTGGAGTGCTTTTTCTAGCATCCCGAGAAAAGTCTCCCTTGATACTTCCTGTCCCCCCAGGCTTGTCAGGTGGGCAGTGGTAACCTGGGCATCAATCAAATGAAATTCCTTTTTTTTAAGAAATTCAACCAGATGATAAAACGCTACTTTTGAGGCATCCGAAACAAGGTAAAACATCGATTCACCGAAAAAGGCCTTTCCCAGTGATACTCCGTATAGCCCGCCCACCAATCTGCCTTTATGGAAGGCCTCAATAGAATGCGCAAAACCTTCATTGTGCAAGGAAATATAGGCACGTTCCATTTCTGGCGTAATCCAGGTTCCTTCCTGGCCGGGTCTTGGAACTCTGGCACAATACCGGATAACCTCATCAAAGCAGGTATCAGAACGTATTTCAAATATTCCTGACCGGACCTTCCTTCTCAGCGACTTTGACGGGTTGAACCACTCCGGCTGGAGAATCATCCTTGGATTGGGACACCACCACAAAATGGGCTCCCCTGGCGTATACCATGGGAATAAACCGCGCGCATAGGCAATCAGAAGCAATTCTTTGGTTAGTTCACCCCCGTATGCCAGAAGGCCCTGTTCATCTGCCTCTTCTGCAGGAGGAAATATTCTGTCGCCCTGCTTCTTCAACCATTTGTAATCCAGTTGTACTTGCCTGCATTCCATTTTTACAGGATGTTACCATGCAAAGAAGAGTTACAAATCGGTTTCTGTTACTTTTCCTCCTATAGTAAAAAAATCATTCCTCCCAAGATATTCTGACAGATAGGCAGCCAGAAAATTGAAGGGAATTATTTCCAAAACCGGTCTGAACATGCCTCCCGGTAGTGTTCTGGTAAAGTAAGGATATCCGCCGGCTTTCCTTACCATATCTGCTATCTTTTCTGACCGTCTCACATCGGTTTTCGAATCAGGAGCAATGAAAATTACCGCGGTATTTTCAGCTGTCTCTTTGTATCCATGATCGTACCAGGCCAAGGGCATTCCTGTAAATACGAGCCTTGTTGATTCACTGCAGATGAGGGAGGCTTGCAATGCTGTAGCAGTTGCGCAGCCAGCTCCCAGAATAAAAATCCCCTTCAGAGATCCTTTTGCATATTTTTCAGAAATAAAATCGGCCAACTCACGTCCAGCTTTTTCGGCCTCCGGCATGTACTCCCTGATAAAAGTTACTAATGGCCCAATATCGTATTGAAACCCCCTGAGTAAAACCAGTAAAGTGTTAATATAGGTTTTCGAAGAAGAGAATTCTTCCTTTCCGGCATGAATGAGCAGCTTTTTTGAGCAATTGGCATTACCGGCCAGGGAACTTCCTCCTTCGTTGGTCAATGCAATATACTCGCGGAACAATTTGCTGCACCATAAAACTTCAGAGCTCTTACCAGACTGCGAAACAAGAACACCCATCGGGAAACTATTCCCCTGATGAACATGAAAAAATTCAGAGGCGGGAAAGGCATAAACCGGATATCCGGCCAATTGCAAAGCCAGCGGAGCAAAATACGATGAACCAATACCGATATAGGGAACACGGGGCGGTAAATAATACTCCGGGTCGGCCAATAGAATTTTTTCAGCATACTGAGGGATTTCCTTTATTTCGGAAATCATACTACGAAAGCCCTCTTTCGTCATGGCTGATTCAGCTTTTTTTCCTGAAGGAAGACCTTGCCAGGGCAAAAGTTCCTCCAAAAGCATAATGCAGGAACAGTAATCCTAAGCCCAGCGAAATAATAATTCCTGCAATGGTTGAGGGGAACAAAGGTAAGCGAAAATCTTCGGGTGCTACCAATATATAGCTGGTAGTTACTACTGTCATAAACAAAGCTGGCAAAAAGGTTATCCAGAAAAATTTCTTTTCCGAGACAAGATAGGCTGTTATAGCCCACAAAACAATGGTCGCCAGGGTCTGGTTACTCCAGGCCATGTACCTCCAGATGATGGCAAAATCAATCTGACTCAGGAAAAAACCAACGGCAAACAAGGGAATACTGATGTACAATCTGTTTCTGATCTTTTTTTGATTGCTTCCCAGAAAATCGGCAACGATCAGACGGGCACTCCGGAAGGCCGTATCTCCGGAGGTAATAGGTGCCGCAACAACTCCCAACAGGGCAAGAATAGCTCCGACTTTGCCGAGCAAGGTATTGGCAATTTCATTTACTGCCCATGCCGCATTCCCCTGGTGAGCATTCATCACTTCATTCAGGGGACCAACCCCTCCGAAAAATGCCATTCCTGCTGCAGCCCATATCAGAGCTACGATCCCTTCGGCTACCATGGCCCCGTAAAAAACCCTTCTTCCCAGCCTTTCATTGGTAAGACAACGCGCCATGAGAGGAGCCTGCGTGGAATGAAAACCAGAGATAGCCCCGCAGGCAATGGTGATGAACATAAGAGGAAAAACAGGAAAACGGCCTGGATCAGAATGCATGTTCCGGAATGTATCTGCCGTTAGCTCCGGAATCCGGTATCCTTCCGCTAAAAGTCCGATACTAATCCCAACCGCCATAAAAAGCAATGCAATCCCAAAAAAAGGGTAGATTTTCCCTATTATCTTATCAATAGGAAGCAATGTTGCTATTACATAGTAGATGAGGACAACCGCCACCCAAAAATTCACAGACAATGCACCCTTTGTCATGTTTCCCAGAATTCCTGCAGGCCCGGTGATAAAAACTGCTCCTACTATAATCATAAGCAATACGGTGAATAGCCTCATAAATTGTTTTATTCCGCTTCCCAGATATTTACCTACAATTTCCGGTATGCTCAGACCACCCTGCCGCATGGATATCATGCCCGAAAAATAATCGTGCACAGCACCTGCAAAAATGCAGCCAAATACAATCCAGAGAAAAGCAACCGGCCCCCACATGGCACCGGCTACCGCTCCAAAAATTGGACCTAATCCCGCTATGTTGAGAAATTCAATCAGAAACGCTTTTTCCCATGACAAAGGCACATAATCAACCCCATCCTGTCGGGTGTATGCCGGAGTCTGCTTCTGCGGATCAGCTCCAAAAATCCTTTCAACAATCTTCCCATATACAATATATCCAACAATGAGAAACAATAGAGAAATTCCAAAAGTAACCATGACAATTACTCTTATTGGATGAAGAATACTTAACGAACTGGCTTAAAAATACAACTATTTAGTTTAGCCCCGTACATCCCGACATACCAAAATGGGTTGATGTGCACCATCAACCAGCTAAAATATAAAATATTTAGGGGATGTTGAAAAAACTTACTTTTCTACATCCCCTAAAGCTTATCTCCTTCGTTGTCCGACCAGGATTCGAACCTGGACAGGCAGAACCAAAATCTGCAGTGCTACCGTTACACCATCGGACAAACTCATATCCATATTCCGGATACCGGAGCGCAAAAGTAATAAATTCACCCGGAATCTAAAAACCGGTTTCCTGTTCAGGGTTACAAAGCCCGCTTTCTTCCATTTCCCATGTCTTTCCGACAATTTCCCGACGGCTGAAGGATTCACACTGTTCATAATAATTAAGTACATTCATTGCCGTTTCAGGGATATAGACCTTTTTCCCCTCGGGAAGATATAACTTTACGTTTACGCGTGCCCCTTTCCATTGAATGCCGGATGGAAGATAAAATGAAGACCCCAGTGTGATCCTGTTACCTTTGACAGACCATGCATAGTCAATTTTGCGGACCGTTTCTCCCGCCTCTTTTTCACTTCTTCCCTGCACTTCCTTTGTCACAACCAGATACGCCTTCCCATCCTCTGATCTGACGATGTCCAGAAAAGGCCTACCGATGAATCTTTTTTCATCCTGTTTGTAATACAACCCAAACTGGTCTTTTTCCAAATAAATCGCATTCCGCTTAATTTCTGCCATCCCTGATGTATCAACTGCAAGTATGTAGGTACTTTCATGCAATGTGTCCAGCAGGTATCGTTCTTCTTGCGTTCCCGTGCGCTGATAGTCCTGAGCTTCCGTTAAGCCAATCATCAGCAGCAAGCATAAGCTGAATACCCATGCTATGGTAGCTGTGATCCCAATTGCCTTGTTTTCAGTCTTAAACCGAAAGACCAGTTTAATACCCCAGTAAAGCATGGCCATTATCGGTATACCAATAAATAAACCCACCCCGATAGCCAGAATAACCGGATCGGTCGACGGGAAAAATATCGTCGTAAGATCAGAAAGCCTGAAACGCATATCGTCAAACACTCCGGTATATAACGGTTTTTGAACAAAAAAGGTCCAGAGGGCAACAATAAGAAGCAAGGAACCGAGCAGAATGAAAAAACCTCCTGCCAGGATGGCAAGAAACTGCAATAGCTTGCCGAGAAAGACCAGCACCACGCGGACTACTTCTTCAAGAAACAGAACCACCCTTCTTCCCCATGAAGGGACATCCATCTTCTTAACGTTTTCCCGTATTGCATCCCATTCTTCCCGCAAGGCATTTTCAATATTGTCAACGGTAACAGGTTTCCCGGCCATTTCCAGTTTTTGCGCCATGGTCCGGGCCGGAGGAACAACTAACCAGAAAATCAGATAAATAATTGCCGTTGAACCATATGCAATAAGAAAAGCAACAAACAAAATCCTGAACAGCAAGGGATCAACATTAAAGTAGGCTCCTAACCCTGCGCATACACCTCCAAAAACTCCGTGATCAATATCCCGGTATAACCTTCGAATTGGCTTTGCACGTCTGCCAGTTTCGTCTTTTTCCGAAGGTTCTCCTGCTTCTTCCCCCTCAAAATCTTCCGGAGCGCCCAGAATTTCAGTAACCTCCCGAACATCATCTAGGCTGACGCATTCCCTCCCTTTAAGTTGTTTGTTTAAAAGTTCCGCAATACGCAGCTCGATGTCCTCCATGATCTCCTTCCCTGTCGGACTGGTTCCAAACCGGCGGCTCAAACTATCGAGATATTCTTTCATACGGGCATAGGCATCTTCATCAAGATGAAACACTGTTCCGCCTATATTCACTTTGATGGTCTTTTTCATGGTGTTGTTATTTTTCTTATGATTCAGAATGCATTTTTTCTCGAAGTGTATTAACAGTAAGTACCAGGTCCCTCCAGGACTGATCGAGCTCTTTCAGAAATTCCCGCCCTTTTTCTGTTAAAGAGTAGTATTTCCGGGGAGGCCCCTGGGGTGATTCCTCCCACCGGTAACTGAGCAGACCCGCATTTTTCTGCCGCATAAGCAACGGATACAATGTTCCTTCTACAACAATGATGCGCGATTCTTTCAGTATCTCAATCAGATCGGATGCGTATGCATCCCGCTGCGAAAGCACAAGCAAAATGCAGTACTCCAGGACTCCTTTCCGCATCTGTGCCTGAACATTATCCAGATTTATCTTTTCCATCTCGTTATGTATTTAAAACTTCATATTCTTTTTAACCTGCCCGAATTCTTCCTTCACAAACTTCCCGATGTTTTCAAACGTCACAGGCTCTCCTCTCATTTCCAGCTTTTCTGCCGTAGTTCTTGCCGGTGGCAAAACAATCCAGAGCAAAAGGTAGATCAGAATACCTATCCCAAAACCAAAAAAGGCAATAAGAAAAGCAATCCGCAATAAAACAGGATCAATGTGCCAGTAAGCGCCCATACCGGCACAGACACCTCCCAGAATCCGATGATCAGGATCGCGGTACATCCTCCTGTAATACCTACTATGGGGTTCCTTCCATGTGCCTGCCTTGCCGTCACTGCCGTCTCCAAATTCTTCCGGATCACCAAGTATCCGGATGATTTCCACAACATCTTCCATTACAACTACTTCCCGGCTACTCCCCATTCTCTTCCGCAACAACTCAGCTATCCGACTCTCAATATCTCCTATTATTTCCTGTCGTTCCCCACTGTCCCTGAAATGGGCCTCAATGGCATCCAGATAACCTGCCAGGCGCTGGTACGCATCTTCATCGATGGTAAATACCATGCCACCGATATTTACATGATTTGTTTTTTTCATTTTTCAATACTTTTTTATGCATACTTAAATTCATTGCAAAGATATATTATTTTTTTATTACTATGTTATACATGGTATTATTTTTTCTAAAAAAATTCCTTCTTTTTTCTTTATACTACCTTTATAACAGAAAAGGTCCATTTCAGAACTAACAACCGGCTGCCTGTCAAACAATTGTCAAAACCCGGGCAAACGAATAAATTGACGTATGCAATTGACGGTCCAGTTACATAAAATGAAGGCAATTCATGGTACACCTGT
The DNA here is from genome assembly GCA_029571215.1 of Bacteroidota bacterium. Lineage (GTDB taxonomy): Bacteria > Bacteroidota > Bacteroidia > Bacteroidales > JAAYUG01 > JAAYUG01. Next base: position 20,055 of record JAKPTE010000028.1, on the reverse strand, counting down.
TCAATACTTTCTCAGGAGTGTTGGGGAGGAAATTCCTTTGAACAATTGGGTAGACTTACCTCTGGAAATCGTTTTTTCAGGAGAAATTCACTGCATACATTGTGGCAGGCAAGTAAAAAAGACCTATGGTCAGGGATATTGTTATCCCTGTTTTCTTTCGGTTCCTGAAACCAGCGAATGTGTTTTACGACCTGAACTGTGCCAGGCACATTTAGGAATTTCACGTGACATGGAGTGGTCAAAAGACCATTGCCTTCAGGACCACTTTGTTTACCTTGCCCTTACCAGCGCAGTGAAAATAGGGGTAACCCGCTCATCCCAGATTCCTGAAAGGTGGATTGATCAGGGTGCCTGGAAAGCAATCCGTTTGGCCCGGACGCCCAATCGATATACAGCAGGACTAATGGAAGTTGCCCTTAAAAACCACCTCCCCGATAAAACCAACTGGAGACATATGCTCACTGACAAAAAGGCGACTGAAATAGACCTCCGGGAAATAAAAACTGCTGCTCTTAAATGGATTCCGGATGACCTGGTACCTTTTTTTTACGGCGATGACACGATAACGACCATAGAATATCCGGTTTCTTCGTATCCTTCGTCTGTCCATCAGCTAAATCTCCCCAATACTTCTGTTTTTAAGGGAATTCTTACCGGTATCAGAGGCCAATACCTAATTTTTAAGGATGGTACGGTATTTAATGTCAGGGCTCATCAGGGATATGTTGTCAACCTGACGGTAGGATGAAATATTTTGCTGAACATGATTCTTTTCCTATTTTTGGCCATTTAATGGTAATAATGCGTATTAACAATTTATGAATCAGGAAGAACTGTTTAAGAAGCTGATTGCCCACTGCAAGGAATATGGGTTTATTTTCCCCTCCAGCGAAATTTATGATGGTTTAAGCGCTGTATATGACTATGGCCAGTACGGAGTTGAACTGAAGAACAATATCCGGCGCTACTGGTGGGATGCCATGACACGTTTGCATGAAAATATCGTTGGTATTGATGCTGCCATCTTTATGCACCCCACTGTCTGGAAAGCTTCGGGCCATGTGGATGCTTTCAATGATCCTTTGATTGACAATAAAGATTCAAGAAAACGATACAGAGCCGATAATCTTATTGAAGAACACCTTCAAAAAATCGATGAGAAAATTGAAAAAGAAATCGAGAAAGCAGCCAAACGTTTTGGTTCTTCCTTTGATGAACATCTCTACCGCACCACCAACCCTAAAATTCTTGAACTGAGTGCCAAAGGAGAAGCCCTAAGGGCAAGGTATGTAAAAGCTCTTGAAAAAGACGACCTGGCGGAATTGAGGCAAATTATTCTTGATGAAGGAATAGTTTGTCCGGTTTCAGGCACCCGTAACTGGACCGAAGTAAGAAAATTCAACCTGATGTTCGAAACAAAAATCGGTTCGGTTGCTGAAGAAGCCAGCACTATCTATCTGCGTCCGGAAACTGCTCAGGGGATTTTTGTCAATTTTCTTAACGTACAAAAAACGGGCAGGATGAAGATACCTTTTGGCATTGCCCAAACGGGGAAAGCCTTTCGGAATGAAATTGTGGCCCGCCAGTTCATTTTCCGAATGCGTGAATTCGAACAAATGGAAATGCAATTCTTTGTAAAACCGGGAGAAGAATTGACCTGGTATAATTTCTGGAAAGAACAGCGCATGAAATGGCATAAGGCACTTGGAATGGGCGATGAGAAATACCGCTTCCACGATCATGATAAACTGGCTCACTATGCCAACGCAGCCTGTGATATCGAATTCCATTTCCCCTTCGGATTCAAGGAAGTGGAAGGTATCCACAGCCGTACTGATTTTGACCTTGGAAACCATCAGAAATACAGCGGAAAAAAACTTCAATACTTTGACCCGGATCTGAACCAGAGCTATGTGCCTTATGTTATCGAAACATCCATTGGACTCGACCGTATGTTTCTTTCGGTTATTTCAAATGCCTATACGGAAGAAAAAATCGTCAAGGAAGATGGTACGGAAGACGAACGGGTCGTTCTAAGGATACCTCCTGTGATTGCTCCGGTTCAGATTGCCGTCCTGCCCCTGGTAAAAAAAGACGGACTGCCCGAAAAGGCCAGAGAAATCATCAGCCGGCTTCGTTTCGAATACAATTGCCAGTACGATGAAAAAGACAGTATCGGACGACGTTACCGCCGTCAGGATGCTATCGGAACACCCTACTGCATCACCATCGATCACCAGACACTCGCGGATAATACCGTAACAATCAGATACCGCGATTCCATGGATCAGGAAAGAATACCGGTTGATAATCTGGAAACCATAATCTCCGAAAAACTCAGTATGAAAAATCTTTTGAAAAAATTACTGTAAGTTCGAACTTTGATACAGAAAGAAATCCCCATTCCCATGAAAAAAACGGCTGAAATCCTGAAACCTTTCCGGGAACATATTATTATTCTGCTGGCATTTGTAGCCATCAGTTTCCTGTATTTCTCACCGATTTTTGAAGGGAAACAATTACGGCAGATGGATTATGAACATGCTCTGGGAATGTCAAAGGAACTGGTTGATTTCGAAAAAACCCACCCGGGAGAATACAGTCTCTGGACCAACAGCATGTTTGGCGGAATGCCTGCCTACCAGATTAAATCCGGGCCTGTTAACAACATATACCTGGGGTTACAGAGGTTTTTCCGTTTTGGAATGCCTTACACAACAGTGGCAATCCTTTTTATTCTTCTCGCGGGATTTTATTTGCTCCTTGTTTCCCTGAAAATGGACCGGTGGATATGTATTGCCGGAGCCTTAGGATTTGCCTTCGCATCCTATAACATCATTATTATTGCTGCCGGACATATTTCCAAAGCCTACGCCATAGGATACTTTCCTCTTGTTTTTGCCGGCATTTTTATGATCTTCCGGGGGAAACCCTATGTTGGCGCCATTATTACGGCCATTGCCCTGGGAATTCAGATTTCATGCAATCACCCCCAGATTACTTATTATCTTTTCCTTTCCGTTCTTGTTTATCTTGTATTTGAACTTATCTATGCAGTTCGCGGAAAACTGATGAAAGAATTCATCCGGGCTTTGGTTTTTCTTGGAATAGCGGCTGTCCTTGCCTTGCTTCCCAATATTACCAGCTTGTGGATCACTTACGAATACGGGAAAGACACCATCAGAGGACCCTCTGAACTGGTAAAAGACCAACCCGGCACCTCGGGTCTTGATAAAGATTATGCCCTCGCATGGAGTTACGGGAAGTCGGAAACCTTTACCCTGCTCGTTCCTAATTTTAAAGGAGGTGGTTCAGAAGGATTTGGCGTCAACAGTGAAACGGCAAAAGTGCTCCGGGATGCAGGAGTAAAGGATGCCGCTCAGATTGCCGCTTCTCTCCCTTCCTACTGGGGCGAACAGCCCTTTACTTCCGGGCCGGTCTATTTCGGAGCAGTGATCTGTTTTCTTTTTGTTCTCGGTCTTTTTATTGTTCCTGCAAAATACAAATGGTGGCTGGTTGCTGCTTCAGTTCTTTCCATTTTCCTTTCATGGGGGAAAAATTTCGAGTGGTTCACCGACCTCTTCTTTTACTATTTCCCTATGTACAATAAGTTCCGCACCGTTTCCATGATCCTTGTCATCGCCAATTTTGCCTTCGTTCTCATGGCCGCTTTTACTCTAAGGGAACTCATTCAGGAAAATCTCAATCGCAAAAAGTTGCTCCGTTCACTGCAATATTCATTTTATATAACGGGAGGTCTCCTTTTGGTTTTCATAGTATTTCCGGGGTTTTTCTTTGATTTTCAATCTGCATCCGATCAGAATCTTTTTGCCCGGTTATCGGCTGCCGGCTGGCCGCAGGATATTATCAACCGTCTTTCTTCGGCTATGGCAGATGACAGGGCTTCCATGCTCCGCAAAGACGCCTTCCGCTCGCTGGTATTTATTGCCCTCGCTGCAGGTTCTGCATGGGCTTTCCTTGCCAATGCCATCAAGGCAAAATATTTTCTTCCCGGAATGATCATCCTGATCCTCATTGATCTCTGGGCGGTTGATAAACGGTACCTGAATAGCGATATGTTTGTGAGACAGAATGCGGCAAAAAATGTTTTCAAACCTTCGAAAGCTGACGAGTATATTCTTTCCGACAAGGACCCTGATTTCAGAGTACTGAATCTGACACGGAGCGTTTTCAACGATGGATATACCCCTTATTTCCATAAATCCGTCGGCGGTTACCATGGTGCAAAGCTCCGTCGCTATCAGGATGTAATTGACAGCTGCCTCAGCCGTGAAATCGCAATCCTGCAGAACGGACTTTCCAGAATTTCCTCTTTTGATCAGATCAACGCATTGCTGGAAAATTTGCCCATGATCAATATGCTGAATACCAAGTACATTATATACCATCCCGATTCTCCGCCTCTCGAAAACACAAAACGGCTCGGAAATGCATGGTTTGCCAATAATTATACTCTGGTCAACGGAGCCAGTGAAGAACTTGCTGCCAGTTGCAATCAAAATTCACCTCACATACCTGCTGTAGATCAGCAGTTTTCTGATCAGCTTAAGGCACTGGAGAGTGCCGATACCCTTAACGGTCCTGATTCAATTCTTTTGCTGCATTATCAGCCAAACCAACTTACTTATAAGGCCTCTGCAAGGAGCAACCGGCTGGCTGTTTTTTCGGAAATCTACTACAGCAAAGGCTGGGATGCCTACCTGGATGGCAAAAAAACCAATTATCTCAGAGCAAACTATATATTGCGTGCAATGGTAATTCCTGCAGGAGAGCATGAAATTGAATTCCGTTTTGAGCCCAGGTCATTTTATATGGGCCGCCGTATTGCTCTTGCAGGCTCGGTGCTTATTGTTTTGCTTGTCCTCGGTCTAGGTTTTTACCAGATCCGTTTCAAAAAGAATCAATAATTTTTCTGCAGATAAAGCCGGCTGAATCGCCTTCTCCAAAAAAAGCCGGGAATTCCTGCGGTGGGTTCTTCAGAAAGCCAAGTGAAAGTTCTACAATTTTTCGGCTGTCAGCATCAGCCAGAGCAGCAGTACCTGAAGCAACTATTTCAACCCATTCCGTTTCACTCCGCAAAATCACGCAGGGCTTCCTGTGAAAAAAGGCTTCTTTCTGCACACCTCCCGAATCAGTAAGAACAATGCGTGCATATTTTTCACATAATGACATTTCCAGAAAAGAAAGCGGTTCAGTAATTCTAATCCATCGGCTGTTTCTGATATTTTTCAGCAAGTCTTCATTAAAACTGCTGTTGAGAATCTTAGCCGTACGGGGGTGGAGAGGAACAAGACATCGTAATTGCGCCGTCTCACTTAGTTCAAGTATTCCTTGAAAAATTTGTGAGAGACGTCTCGGATCATCCGTATTGTTATCTCTGTGAATGGTTACCAGAGCGTACTCCCCTTTCCTGAGACCAAAAGTATTCAGTTTGCCTTCGTGCTGTTCGGCAAGTGTTCCAAAATACAGGGTATTGTCAAACATAACATCACCTGATAGAAAAATGCCGGGACGATCAATGCTATATGGCTTTCCGCTTTCTATTTCAAATCCTTCATGAACTAAATTGTCAACGGCAGTTTTCGTAGGAGCAAATAGAAGAGTGGAAACCTGGTCACATACTAACCGGTTGATTTCTTCTGGCATTGTTTTATTGAAGGAACGCAGTCCGGCCTCAATGTGTATAACGGGAATATGTATTTTGGCAGCAGCAAGAGAAGCTGCAAGAGTAGAATTTGTGTCACCATAAACTACCACAGCATCGGGCTTTCCTTCCAGTAATAAATCTTCCATACGGGTCATAATGGCAGCCGTTTGTTTTGCGTGACTTAAAGACCCTACCTCCAGATTCACATCTTCTTGAGGAATACCCAACTCCTCAAAAAAGACCCGTGACATGTTATGATCATAGTGCTGACCTGTATGCACAATAACTTCCCGGATCTGCTCCCTGAAATGATTTGCTATGGCTCTGTGGATGGCAGCCGCCTTAATAATCTGAGGCCTTGCTCCGATAACATTGATCAAATGTATCATCAGACTGAATTTTCTTTATTAAAATCTTCTGTTTTTTACAACATAGGTAATGAATCGCCATCCGATAACAAAATGCCTCAGCAGGGTAGGCAGCAGTCCAAAATGTCTTACCATTACTTCAAACCGCTCTGCAAGTGCTTTAATGATTCGCTTTTTGTTGATCCCCCCTTCAAGAAACCTGCAAACATAAAAGCCCGTATAGTAAGCAGTTTTGGCTTTTTTAAGCACTCTGATCAGCCATTCATAATCTCCGGCAACTTTGTACCTTATATCATAGGTTTCTGCCAGAGACCTCTTCACAATCACCGACTGATGGCAGACAACCATTCCGTCACGTAAGCTCTTCCAGCTCAGATTCTCAGGAGGTTTTAGCCTGCGCGGACCAATATCCTTGCCCTGATCATCCGCTATCATGGTATCTCCGTAAATTATGTCTGCATCTGGCGGAGCTTCCGCGAAAGTTCTCTCCAGGGTTTGTTCGTCAAAAATTCTGTCACCGGCATTCAGAAACCATACATATTCCCCTTGTGCCAGGGCAAGTCCCTTATTCATCGCATCATAAAGTCCCTGATCTTTCTCACTTATCCACTTCCCGATATGCATCTGATTATTACGAATAAAATCTATTGTGCCATCAACGGACGCACCATCAATTACAATGTACTCATAGCTCTTAAAAGTCTGGCAAATAATACTCTGCAATGTCAATGGAAGGACTGATTCGCCATTGTAAACTACCGTAATGATGGAACATTTTGGAATATTCATTTTTCAACTAATTGGCGGTACAAATCGTCGTATTTTTTTACGACGATCCTTTCACTGTAATTTTCTATGACTTTTTTCCGGCATCTTTCCCTCATCACTTCATAGTTTTTCTCATTCAATACCGCGGCAATCCCCTGAGCAAATTCTCTCACATCCCCATTCTGCACGAGATAACCCGTATCCAGATGATCCACCATCTCCGTTACCCCACCCGAGCGAAAGGCAACTACAGGAGTACCGCATGACAAAGCTTCCATAACCGTATTGGGCAAATTATCCTCCAGCGAAGGCAAAAGAAAAACATTGGCTGCATTGTACAGAGCAACCAGCTTGTCAGTGTCTGAAATATACTGAAACGAATGAACTGGAAAAGGTAAGGTATATTGCTCTCTTGATTTACCAAAAACTGCCAGAAAAATTTTGCCCGACAGTCCGGGAAAATCCTTTTTCAGATACTCAATTGCTTGCAACAGCTTGGAAAAACCTTTTCGCTCCTCGGTAACATTGGCGGCACCAAAGAGCAGGCAGAATCCTTTTTCGGGTAATCCCATCTTTTTCCGGGCTTCCGACATTGGGAAACGGGTAAAAACATCGGTATTCAATGCATTGGGTATAACAACGCAAGGTATCTTTCGGCCAAGATAGGACGAACCGGCCTTTTGGGCCATCCAGGTACTCGGTGCAACAAAAACCATTTTCTGGTTTTGATAAATGGATTCTTTTTCTCTACACTGCCAGCGCGAAATGTCATTTTCACCTGCAATTCTCAATAAGGGACACTTCCCACAGCCTTCACCAAGCCTTATGCAATCGGCTGCGTAATGACACCCTCCTGTAAAGGGCCACATATCATGGAGCGTCCACACTATCGGCTTCCTTCTTCGAAACAGTGATTTCAGTCCCCGCAAACTCAGGAACCCCTGGCAAATCCAGTGCAAATGATAAAGATCCGCTTCCTCCAACACTGAATACCGCGAAGGATCAAGACCTGTAGTTCCCATGGAGTACTGGAAACGGATTCCTGAATCCCTCTCATACAAAAGAAATTGAAATTTTTCAAGTGCAAGCCGCGCCAGACCCAATTTATCCCACAGATACCCATTCCCTGCCGATACTATTCCTTCTTCGGCATCTCTTTTTTCATTTTGCTGCGTAAAAAACCGGTAATCAAATTGTCCCAGCTTCTTTTGCCCCGCAAACAAACGATAGGCAGCAAGGGCTGCTCCACCCGTTACAAGAGATTTGCTGATATGAACAACTTTAGGCATAACAATGGGTCCAAATTAGCCCCTGAAAAAAGAATATTCCTCTCCGTTGGGTGAAATATAAAAAATTCTGTATCCCATTTCATTGAGAGTTTTGATAGCATCCCTCGTGTCGCTTAAACGGATTCCCGGAAAACGATGATGAAATTCAATTAATATCTGCTGTGGACGGAAATCCAGCGTCTGTAAATTTCGTATTACTTTATATTCGGCACCTTCGATATCCATTTTCAGAATATCAGCCCTTTTTATTCCGGTCATGCCAATAATCCAGGACAGCGTATGAACCTCAGCCTCAAAAAACCTTTGACTGCTCCCTCCGGGAAAAACACTGGCCGAAACAAAGTTACTGTCAGAAGGAAGATAAAACCTTTCTGTCCCGTCGTGATCCGATATCCCATAAGAATAAAAGGTTATATTCCGGGGTAGGTCCTGCCGGCTGATCCATTCAATCGAAGCTGGTGTCGGATCAAATAGTAAAATACGACAACCATATTTCTCCGAAAGTGCGGTCTCCCATGAAACATCTTTCCCAGCCCCGAAAGAAAGAATCAGGGAATCCGGACCGAGTTCATCAGGACAAACCGTCCACGAAGAAAATGCATTTCCGGAGCGGAACCTGTTTTTCCGGATCTGAAGCGGATAATAGACTTCCTTCTTTTGTAGCACCTTCCACCAATATCCTAACTTCATCAGAAAAAGAGAAACTGGCTTACTTTCCTTCCAGTACATTCTTTAATTTTTAATAAACATCTCACAAATTGCGCTCACTGCTCTTTTAGAAGTTTTTCCGTCCCACAACGGGGGTATTGTACCTTTTTTCCAGCTTCCTTCAATAGCCTTACGGGCAAGAGAAAGTAAACGACCCATATCATGACCTGCCAGCTCATTTGTTCCCAGCTCAACCGTAACCGGACGCTCAGTATTTTCTCTCAGAGTTATGCAAGGGATTCCCAGTACGGTAGTTTCTTCCTGAATACCACCCGAGTCAGTAATTACCAGCTTCGAATCCTTCATCAGCTTCTGAAAATCAAGGTACCCGAGCGCTTCTTCCAGAATCATTCCCTTTTTCTGAGAATAGTTATCCAGAATCCCGAACTCGACCATGTTTTTTAGTGTGCGTGGATGCACGGGAAAAATAACCGGAAGCCAGTCTGAAATATTGGATAGTGCTTCCATGACGCTTCGCAACCTATCAGGATCATCTACATTGGAAGGACGGTGCAACGTTACCAGAACATAATTCTTCGGTTCAAGATGATGTTTTTGAAGAATCGTGCGTTTTTCTGCCAGAGGAAGAAAATGAAAAAGAGTATCAATCATAATATTCCCCACCCTTCGGATTTTGTGTTCGGGTATTCCTTCATGCAGAAGGTTTCTGTCAGCATCTTCCGATGGTGTGAGCAACAAATCAGCCAGGGCGTCAGTTACAATCCTGTTGATTTCCTCCGGCATGCTGCGGTCAAAACTTCGCAACCCTGCTTCCATATGCACCACTTTAATTCCCATCTTTGAAGCAACCAATGAGCAAGCCATGGTAGAATTGACATCCCCTACAACCAGAACAGCATCCGGTTTTTCCTCCAGACAAACATCCTCAAATTTCGACATTATTTTGGCAACCTGTTTTGCATGGGTATCGGAACCTACCCCCAGATAAATATCAGGCTCCGGTATCATCAGTTCCCGGAAGAAATTTTCTGACATACTCTGGTCATAATGCTGACCCGTGTGAAGAAGAAGCGGCTCCAGCAATTTTTCTTCTTTCATCTCCTTCAGCAAAGGTGCTATCTTCATAAAATTGGGCCTTGCACCCACTACATTGATAATCTTCATGTCTGCTCAGTTTGTTTTCCAATCTGTTTCTTTTTGCTGTTGTCGTCTGACTTTTAACATTGAAACTATTTTTTGTCTATTTTTCTTCCATGCTGTTCTTGATGGCAGTTACTTTTCTGAAGGCCTCAACAAAACGATCTGAAACTGTATTTATATTTATCTTCTCCCGAATAATCTTCTGCGATGCTTCCCCCATTTTTTTAATACGCTCCGGATGGAGTATCAGTTGCCGTATTTTATCGGCCAGATCATAAACATCATCGGGTCGGAAAAAATAACCGTTTATCGAATCCAGAACAAGATCCTTTTCCGTACCATCGCATACAGAGCAGATAACAGGCTTGCCAAATGCCATTGCTTCATTGATGCTTAACCCTCCCATCCCTGCCAGCACATATACATCCGCCTCCATCAGGTATTTTCCCAGTTCCAGAGGTTTATATACTGCACCTGCGAATTGAACGTTTGCTGCCACACCCAGTTCTTTTGCGAGATTTTCGAGTTCTTTTCTCTGGGGACCATCTCCAACAATCACCAGGCTGATATCGGGAATGTCCTTAATAAGAACTGAAACGGCCCTGATAAGCAGATCCGTTTTCTTCCACGGAACAAGCCTGCCTATATGGATGATCTTTCTGCCATTTTTGGTTATGTTTTCTGTTTCTTTAAGAATCTCATATGCTTCCAGGAGGGCAGTCGTATCAGGTGAATTAAACGTAGGCCATATTCTGTCTGGTGGCACACCGTAGGAAACGGGTATATTCTCATTCCCTTCTGCATAGTGCAATACACCGGTAACCCTAGCATAATAAGTTTGCCGAACGAACGACAACATATATTGCCTTATTATAAAAAGGATCCCGGGATGCTTAAGATACGTTCCGCTTTCAGTCATATAGGGATTGCGCCTGAAATAGCCCGCAATTTCCCCTTTTGGTGGCACCTGAAAGGGAATTTCCCGTAAAAGAATCGATACATCCAGCTTTCGTAACGTTTTGTATAGGAAAGGATCAAAAACAATCTGCAGTATATAAGGCCATATAAATACGAGGATATCAGGACGCTCCTGAACAATCAGGTTCTTAAGCCCCTTAAGAAAGGGTTTTCCATACCAACCCGTACATTCTTTCAGGTAAAATACCTTGAAATCATATTCCTCGTCAGGGATATAAACGCCGGCCCCTATGCTCCTTCCCTTTCCCTTATCGGGCAAGGCCACCACTATATCGATCCCCTTCCGTTGAATGTTTCTCAGCAATGCCTTTAGGTAATGCGGCATTCCGCCAAAAGTAAACAGCACTTTTATCCTTTTATCCGACAGATTTTTTCCGTTGTTTGTCATATAATCATCTTACCCTGATATGGAAAAGGCTCTGAAATGCCCGGGAAATATCATCCGACAAATTTAATCCCAGTACGCCAAAAAAATAGATTGCACCTAAAATTCCTGAACGGATTATTAGATCCACCCAGGGATTTGAAAACGCAGGAATCAGATAACCTGCGACAATGCAAACAACTACCAGCAAAAGAGTTTTCAGGTTATTCACGCTAAAAGGATGAATTCTGCTTTTCAAGTATACAATAATGAGCGCTGCCAGGTTATTCAGAAATACCGAAAGGGCAGTGGCAAATGCAGCTCCCGAAATTCCCCATAAAGGAATAAACAATTTGTTTGTAATAATGGTGAGTACGAGGAGGAAAACTACAAGGAACAAAGAAAACCTGAAGTATTTTGAGTAGGCAATAATACTGAGGTTTATCCCGGTAATTACGTCAAAAAGCTTGGCAAGACCAACAAATAAAACGACATATTTACCCTGGCTATATATGTGCCCCTTGGGAATAATCTCAAAGATGTTATCAATATTTATCCATAATAAAAGAAACAAAAAACCACCAACAATGAATTGGTTAAGCGTTACCTGTTTGTACAACTTTTCAACCTGATTCCATTCTTCCTGTTTTATATGCTCTGAAAGAATCGGGGAAGTAATCTGAACTACAGATCGGGCAGGCATTTCAATAGCAGCTGCCATGAAAAAGGCAATGGAATAAATACCGGTGAATGATAGTCCCAGCATACCACTAATCATGATGATGTCAATCTTTGTGACAAGAGTCGATCCTAATCCTGCAAGGATCATGAAAACAAGGAAAGAACCCATTTCCTTCCATGTATTTTTCGGAATATCTGCCGGCAATATCCATTGAAATGGCTTCTTGATTTGCTTCAGCAAATAAAAGGTGTTAACCAGAAGTGCTATTCCGTAGACACCAACATATAAATAAAGATAGGTGGTAAAATCAAAGCCAAATACTGAAAAAAAAACAGTAATAAGAATCATCATGACACGGATTCCAACCTCTCTTATCAACCGCGGAATTACGATGCGCAGAAACGTTGACGAAAGAGCCTCTGCAACCGATAAATAAACATTAAAAAAAGTCAACGGCAGAAGAAAAAAAAGGTAAGTAACAAACAAGGCTGACTGCTTTTCAAAATAGGATGAAATGGCTGTCCGGAAAATGAAATATACTGCCGTAACCAATAAGAATCCAATGAACGGAACAAAAGCTGCATATATAATGATTCCCTGATGCCGGCCGGAATTGTCTTTGAAATACGGGAAGTATCTTACAACTGCATTGGCTGTGCCTAACTGCGCGAAAAAAGCAAAAATGACTGATGTTTCCAGCAAAAGTCTTGTCAGTCCTATCTGTTCCGGTGTAAGAACTTTTGGAAAAAGCCAGACAACAGTCATAGCCCCTAATGCTGCCCCGGCATAGGTGATTAGTGTGCTTCTGAAACTTTGCCGAATAACAATACCCATTGGCAAATATTCTTCAACAAAGAAATTACAAAATTTCGTACTTTAAAAGAATACCTGGTACTTCAATGCTGTATTTCCGTAAATAGTTAGATTTGCAGTGTTTATAGATTTCTCTCCTATGAATCCTTTCATCCGTTTTCTTAAGTTCCTCCGACGCATGGTCAACAAATTAGGCATTGACATTCATCTTATTGAAAAAAAACATCATGAATCAGCAATCCAAATGAACTCTGAACTGTTCAGTAATATAAACTGGAAAGACCCCCGTAAGGCAAAAAAATTCCTTAAAAAGGAAAGAATAGAGTTTTTCGAGGAAATTGTAAAACTCCTTCAATTCAGAAACATTGAGATTATGGACAAGCCCGTTGCCGATGTTGGATGCGGCAGCGGTGCACTTTTTCTAGTCCTTGCTGAAAAATTGCAGGGTAACAATTTTATTGGATTTGATTTTTCTGAAGAATCTCTCAAAGTGGCGGAAAAAATTTTCCCCGGCGCAAAATATTTTCAGTACAATGTTTACGATTCCTTCCCAGGGAACTTTTTCCTGACAATCTGTACAGAGGTAATTGAGCACCTTCTAAATCCTGAACTTGCCCTAAAAAACTTGATCGACATGACGGCAGATAACGGATGGATACTCATCACCGTCCCCGACGGCCGAAAGGATTATTTCGAAGGCCATATCAATTTCTGGAGTCCCGAAAGCTGGGAACATTTTATTATGAAAAATTCTGATAACTGCCGCTTTGAATGCGGAAAAATTGGCAGGCAGAACTTATACGCTCTTCTGCAGAAATCTGAACCTTTACCTGAACAACCCGTGTAATTCCGCGTTGACCTTATCAATTACTACGCTCAGATGCTCCTGGCTTTCTGCAAAATTGCATGTATCAACGTCAACCGTGATGATTTTCCCCAGATTATAGGCGCTGGCCCAGGCATCATACCGGTCGTTCAGTTTTTTCAGATAATCGAGGCGAATATTGTTTTCAAATTTCCGTCCCCTTTGCTGTATCTGCTTTACAAGCGTGGGTATGCTCGCCCGTAAATAAATCACCAGATCAGGTGGCATTACAAGCGAACTGATCAGATTGAACAGAGTGAAATAGTTTTCAAAGTCTCGGGTCGACATCAGCCCCATGCTGTGCAGATTGGGTGCAAAAATGTAAGCATCTTCATAGATCGTGCGGTCCTGAACCACCGTTTTCCCCGACTTCCTGATCTGAACAATCTGATTGAAGCGCGTATTGAGAAAATAAATCTGAAGATTGAACGACCACCGTTGCATATCTTCATAAAAATCATTCAGGTAGGGATTTTCATCGACATCCTCGAAATGAGGAACCCACCCGTAATGTCTTGCCAAAAGTCCGGCCAGTGTAGTTTTTCCTGAACCTATATTACCGGCAATAGCGATGTGCATAGCAGATTTTTTCTCCATACCCATAATTAGTTTTCCTGCGATGTTAAGGTTGATGATGCATCGGGCCAAAAACCTCCTGATGAAATTTTCATGTGGATTTCTGTCAGCTCATCTATATATTTTCTGTCGTTCCAAAGCCGGGGGACCTTGTTCTGTCCGCCAAGTCTCCCCGTTCGCCTCATCCATTCGTAAAATGTTCCTTTTGCCACAAACCTGATGAGAGGCGGTTCAAGAGTTATGTCGTGGTATCGTTTGGCTTCATAATCGGAATTAACTGCCTGAAGTGTCTTATCAAGGGTTTTTGCAAACAGCTCCCTATCGGAAGGAAGGCACTCACATTCAATAAGCCATTCATGCCGACCCCGCCTGTTCCCCTCCATATATACCGGACCTGCGGTATATTCCGTAATAACAGCCCCGGTTTCCCGGCAAGCATCCTCCACCGCCTTTTCAGCATTCTCTATCACTATTTCCTCACCAAAAACATTCAGGTATAGTTTTGTGCGTCCTGTAATCTTTATTTTATGCGGATACAGGGATGTGAACTGGATTGTATCCCCTATCAGATACCGCCATAATCCTCCGTTGGTCGAAATCACCATAGCGTAATTTTTCCCCGTCTCCACTTCCCCGATGGTGTAAGCTTTCGCATTCCCGCTATTCAGCTGATCTACCGGAATAAACTCGTAGAAAATTCCGTAATCCAGCATAAGCAACAGATCATCCCGCAGAGGATCATCCTGAATGGCAAAAAAACCTTCCGAAGCATTATAGGTCTCCATGTAATGCATCTTCTTGGAAGGAATAAGCTGAAAGTACTGATCCCTGTATGGACGAAAACTTACCCCCCCGTGAACAAAAAGCTCCAGATTGGGCCACACTTCAGGAATTGTTTTCTTGCCGGTCTTTTCCAGAATATATCGCAAGAGAACCAGCATCCAGGAAGGAACTCCGGCAATGCTGGTAACATTTTCCGACACCGTTACGCTGCTGAGTTTTTCAAGTTTTTCTTCCCATTTGGCCATAAGGGCAATTTCCTGAGGCGGAGTTTTGATCAGATCGGCCCAGAATGGTAGATTATCAATCAATATGGCCGATAAATCCCCATAATAGGAATTGGCTCCGACCGGATTTATCTGATGGCTCCCGCCAAGTGTCAGACTTTTTCCGGTTAAAACAGCCGTATCGGGATAACTCGAAAAATAGAAGGCAAGAATATCCTTCCCTCCCCGGTAATGGCATTCCTCAAGAGATTCATAAGTTACTGGAATAAACTTGCTTTTTTCACCGGTGGTGCCGGACGACCTGGCAAACCATTTCACCTCAGAAGGCCAGAGAACGTTCTGTTTCCCGTTCATTATTCTTTTTACAAAAGGGCTGACCTCCTCATACTTCTGAACCGGATTTCTCTCCTGAAATTGTTTCAGCGATGTAATATCCTTAAAGCCATGCTGAATACCCCATTCAGTATTCTCAGCTTTCCGGAGAAGCTGGAACAGCATTTCTTTCTGTACCTCATCGGGATATTTCCTGAAAAGATCTATCTGATGAAGCCGTTTCAGGTTCAACCATCTGACAATACTGTTTATTACAGGCATATTGCTCAGGCATTGGGGGCTGCCCTGTAAATATAACTAAATTATCAGCATGGCATCACCGTAAGTCCCGAACCTGTATTTTTCCTTTACAGCAATCTTGTAGGCCTTGAACAGAAAATCATACCCCGCAAAAGCCGACACCTGCATCAGGAGAGTGGAAAGAGGCAGATGGAAATTCGTAACCATCATGGTAGGTATCTTGAAATCATAAGGCGGGAAGATAAACTTATTGGTCCAACCGTCAGCCGGTTTAAGCATGCCTGTTGTTGTGACCGAACTTTCAAGCGCCCGTACAACGGTTGTCCCAACCGCAACAATATTGCTCCTGCGCTCTTTTGCGGCATTGATGATTTTCACAGCCTCTTCGGTAATGATGTACCTTTCTGAATCCATCTTATGCTTCGTGAGATCTTCCACATCAACCGTTCTGAAGTTTCCTAATCCCACATGAAGCGTAATTTCTGCAAATTCTACACCTTTGATTTCCAATCGTTTCAGCAATTCACGGCTAAAATGAAGACCAGCCGTAGGAGCTGCGACCGCCCCTTCGTGCTTGGCAAAAATGGTCTGATACCGTTCCCTGTCCTCCGGAAGAACTTCACGTTTAATGAATTTGGGCAACGGGGTTTCTCCCAGACTGTATAATGTGCGTTTAAAATCCTCGTAATCACCATCATACAGAAAACGAAGGGTACGTCCCCGCGACGTTGTATTATCGATGACTTCAGCTACCAGGGCATCATTTTCACCAAAGTACAACTTGTTCCCTATGCGGATCTTCCGGGCTGGATCGACCAGAACATCCCACAACCGCTGTTCCTTGTTCAGTTCTCTCAGGAGAAAAACCTCAATTTCAGCACCGGTCTTTTCTTTGTTTCCATACAACCGGGCAGGAAAAACCTTGGTATTGTTAAATACCATTACATCCTTATCATCTACATACTCAATGATATCCTTAAAAATACGGTGCTCTATCGTCTGATCCTTCCGATGAAGCACCATTAATCTTGATTCATCCCGCTTTTCAGCCGGAAACTTCGCAATCAGATCAGAAGGCAGATTGTACTTATACTGAGATAGTTTCATGTTCATAATGTGTCATTCAATCAACAGGGCGTTTATACGATGATTATTCTAAAAAGTTTCAAAATTACATATACTTTTTTCAAAATCTTCAATTGTCATTGCATTTTCTAAACGATATGGCCCAATAGCAATCCTTACAAGCCCGGAGAGATATGCTCCGCTCCCGCAGGCCCTTCCCAGATCCCTTGCAAGGGAACGAATATAGGTTCCTTTGCTGCATTTCACGTAAAGGGTTGCTTCCGGGAAAACAAACTGACGCAGTTCAATGGCATGAATTGTTACCTGGTGCGGACTAAGTGTTTTTATTTTCCCTTTTCTGGCCAGATCATAGGCTCGTTTCCCATTAATATGCCGTGCCGAGTGCAACGGAGGCTCCTGCAGGATAGATCCACGAAATTCCTGTATTTTCTCTTCAATCAGTTCCCTGGTAATGTGTTCAGCAGGATATTCCCTGTCAAACTGGGTTTCCAAATCAAATGATGGCGTCGTTTTGCCAAAAACTATCCTTGCTTCGTATTCCTTATCATGCTCCTGCAACGATGCAATTTCTTTCGTCTTCTTCCCGGTGCAGATAATTAAAAGCCCTGTGGCAAGAGGATCCAGTGTGCCGGCATGACCAATTTTAAGTGACGAATATCCAAACCTGTGTTTCAGAATAAACCGTATTTTGTTCACTGCATCAAACGACGTCCAGCGCAAGGGTTTATTGATCAGAATAATTCTTCCTTCCTGAAAATCGTATTTTTCCACTGATTACATACTTAACAAAATAGTCACCATTCCTGCTATGGCACAGTATACGGCAAATCCAAGCAAACTGGCTTTTTGAACTATCCGGACCATCATGCGACATGCCAACAGTCCAGTGAGGAAAGCTGAGAGAAAACCAACAATCAGAACGCCGGGAGTCAATGCTCCTGATACCATGCCGTTGGTGGAAGCCAGATCTTTTACCATGGCTCCTAATACCGGTATGATTACCATAAGAAAAGAAAAACGGGCAACTTCTGTTCGCCTGGCTCCCAGGAGCAACCCGGTGGCAATGGTCGCTCCGGAACGGCTTATTCCCGGAATAACAGCTATTGCCTGTGCCACACCAATCACCAGTCCTTCTATCATCCCTATTTCCCGTCCACGGTCTTTTGAATAATGGGCAAATGCATTCAGTGCTGCAGTAATCAGCAACATAAAACCAACGAGCTGCAACCTGCCGGTAAACAACGCCTCAACTTTGTCGGCAAGAAAAAAACCAACCAGACCTACCGGAATCAAAGAAATTAGAATTGCCGAAACAAAGCGCATCTCATAGCTTTTCTGAAAACGGAAAAAACCGGTCGTAAGCTGGATGATTTCCCGCCGGAAAACAACCAGGGTACTTAAAACCGTTGCACTATGCACCACTATGGTGAAATAAAGATTATTAAAGATATTGTCCCCAAACAGCGCTTTTCCGATTTCCAGATGTCCGCTGCTGCTCACCGGAAGGAACTCTGTCAATCCCTGCAAAATTCCCAATAACACCGACTCCAAATACTCCATGAAATCCTCAATATAGAATCGATGTTACTCTTCCGGCTGCGAATTTTTTGGCTTTTTCATGATGGCGTAGATTTCAAAAATAAACCCTGCCAGCACAACCATAGGAGCCAGAGTAATCCGGCGAAAACTGAAAATTTCCTTCTCATTGAATACATCCGGACTCGGAGCTTTTCCTCCTGTCATAAGGATAAATCCCAGTACAATGATTGCAAAACCAATCAGCAGCAATCGGTAATTTTCCGGACCCAGAGCAAAATCAGCCTGTTTCTTGTCTTCCTGTTTCTTTGCCATATTGTTGTAATTTAAAAGTACAATTCATCCTTGTTCATACGTAAATAACGGTTAACTGAGAAGAAGGAAGATATCGCATTCATTCCTACACCAATGCCGATAAGCACCGGATAAAGAAATGCCATAATCCTCAGATCGAATAATTCATATATATCCTTAAAATCTCTGGTACCATAATAAATAATAATTGTTAGTAAAGCCGATGCAGCCAGGCCTGCATAGAGCCCATGCAGCATACTTCTCAATACAAACGGCCTTCGGATAAAGGAATCCGTTGCTCCTACCAGTTGCATCGTACGAATCAGAAACCTTTTCGAATAAACAGCAAGCCGAATTGTATTGTTTATAAGAGCCAACGATATGAGGAAAAGCAATCCTGTAAAAGAAAGCATAAAAATGCTGATTTTTTTTACATTCTGATTGACTTTCTCCAGCAGTGACTGCTCATAGTAGGTCTGTTCAACCCCCGGCTGTGTTCCCATATAACGTACAATCTTTTCCAGGCTATCGGCTAAAGCCCAGTCGGGATGAATTTTGACTTCAATGATAGGTTGTAACGGATTGTACCCCAGAAAGGACATGAAATCTTCTCCCAGTTCCTTCTCCAGTTCCTTCAAGGCTTCTTCCGGGGGAATAAACCGGGTACTTTTGGTATAAGGCTGGGCATCAATATACTTCTGAAGACGCAGGATGTCGCTTTCCCTTGCCGTCTCGGAAAACATGATGCTGAATCCTATATTCTGACGCACATAATCGCTTATCTTCTTAGTATTGAGGATTACAAAACCCAACAAGCCCAGCATTAGCAGCAACAGCATGATGCTGATAACCGATGTAAAATAAGAACTGCGAAGCCGGCGTCGGCTGGCACGCGTTTCGGTTGTCTTCATGAAGTCCGGAATCGGACGGCAAATTTAGTCGATAATTTCCATCCAACCAAACGGGTCTGGTTCTTCTCCAAACTGGATTCCGGTGAGCTTTCTGTATAGCATCGTTGAAACCGGCCCTGGTTGTCCGTTTTTGCAAAATGAGTAAATCGTACCCGTTTTCGGATCAAAAATCTTGTCAATGGGAGTAATAACGGCAGCTGTACCACATTCTCCTGCTTCTTCAAATGTCGGCAGCTCTTCAAGCGGAACAGGTCGGCATTCCACTTTCAATCCCAGATGCGTAGCCAGTTCTTTCAAGCTCTTGTTGGTAATGGACGGCAGAATTGACCGTGAATCGGGAGTAATGTAAGTATTGTTTCTGATGGCAAAGAAATTAGCTGGCCCGCATTCATCAATATATTTTTTTTCTTTGGCGTCGAGATAGAGCGCCGTGGAATAACCAGCCTCCTGTGCCTGCTGCAGTGACCT